>NZ_JACMZT010000019.1:0-125357 GCF_017349615.1 Pseudomonas sp. GW531-T4 | reverse complement strand
CAATAGAAAATCATTACAATCAGATTTCCCGTTAGCATCAAAAAAAATGATACTCTCGACCAAGACAGGAAATCACCACTCAAGCGCTGCATTACTCACTGAAGAGTGGTCACCCGATACTATGAGCACAATAGGAATGACTGGCCCTCAAAAGCTCCTATGTATAAAACTACCATATATGACTACTGTTTTTAATCAAAGCGAATTATGGCATGAGGATGCATAGTTAGCTTACGCAAATAAGAGGCTTGATTTGATGTTGCGCTAAGATCTTTCTGGGGCCATCCATCCCATGATGAAATCATGGGTATAGCGTCAGACTGCGACTGGAAGGATTAAATATACATGCAATGGATCGCTTATGCTGGGCATGCGGTAGTACATACTTATCAAGCTTGGTTACTATCCTCCAATGCGCCAGCATTGAATACATAGCTAAGAATAAATAAAGGAAAATACGCTAACAGCATACCTTCAACTCCATGCAAGCCTCCCTTAGCCACAATAACTGCCCATGGAGTCAACCACACAATATTTATAGCCGCAACGCTATATGTAACGACTTTATGGCTAGAAAAACGACGCGATGCATATTGATAAGCATGGCTTCGATGAGCTTGAAATACTTTATCTCCACGAGCAAATCGCCTAATCAATGTCCAAGTGGCATCGACGATAAATACCCCTAGCAAAATCATCCAACTCCAGAATATTTCAGGAACTATCCAGGCCGCCTGAAGCGCTAATCCTCCTAGAAAAAAACCAAGGAAGCCACTCCCCGCATCACCCATGAAAATCCGCGCCGGAGGGAAGTTCCAGCAAAGAAAGCCTGCCACTGAGGCTGCCAGAATCAGCGGCACCCAGATCAGCTCAGCGACCCCGCTAAGCCAATAAACCAGACAAATTCCCAGGCAAGCGCTGATCGCTTCGACACTGGCCAAACCATCAATGCCATCCATGAAATTATAAAGATTAAGCATCCAGACCAGATAGACCAGGGCCAAAACATTACCAAACCACCCCAGATCAAGTGTGACCCCAAAGATCGACATTGGTGGGAGGCCGTTTAGCCAGAACAGCGCCCACGCCGCCGCAATGAAGTGCCCCAGCAGTCGCCATTTGGCAACGATATGCCCATGGTCATCGGCGAAACCAATAACCGCAACAAGCAGGCCGGAGCCCAGAAGGCCATACAATGCGGCAAAGCTCAGCAGGTTGAGGCTAGTAAGAATGGGAAGCGCCAGCACAAAGGCGATAACGATAGCCACGCCTCCACCACGAGGCGTAGGGATTGAGTGAGAACTGCGCTCGTTGGGTATATCCATCAAGCTCTTAGCTAGAGCGTAACGTCGCAGGACGAGTGTCAGTACACAAGAAATTGCAAATACCGCAAGTAGCAGCCACAAAAAGATCATTTCACTTGTTTATCCAGATAATGGCTAGCAGTCTGCCGCATAGCTTTGTCCATATTGATGGGAGGAGTCCACCCCAACAACTCACGGTTCTTGCTGATATCGACCTGCAACGACCCACATAGTCGCTGGGCAACGGCTTGCTTTCCCAGTATTGAAGCTGCCAGCTTCAATAGAGACTCAGGCAACCACAGCAATCGGGCATTTTTACCCAACGCCTTGGCCAGACGTCGCAACAATTGGGTTGTAGATAAGCATTCACCGTCGCAGACCAAGAAAGTGTGATTCGCAGCAGCAGGATGATCGATGCAAGTAACTACCAAGTCTACCAAGTTTCCGATTGCCACCAGACTCCGCTGGTTACGAATCGCGCCCAATGGCAACGGTATACCTCTATTGAGCCAACTTAGCATACTCAGGAAATTAGCTTTGACTCCCGGCCCATAGACCAATGGCGGGCGGATGATCACCACCTCCATGCCAGTCTCTTGAGCAAGCTTTCTCAAGGCCTCCTCCGCTTCATGCTTGGACACACTATAAGGATCAACCGGGGCCGGAGAATCATCGGCTTTAAACGATTTGCCCGGGATAGTGCTTTCACCGTTGACCTTGATAGAACTAATGAAGATGAAGCGTTTTACCCCTGATGCGGCAGCGTGCCGTGCCAGTCTGAGGGTCCCTTCCACGTTGACCTTGCGAAATTCGGCCAAAGCGTCCACAGCCGTTTCATTCATCACATGAACGCGGGCGGCAGCATGAATGATCGCATGTACATTGTTTAATAAGGGCAAAGGCTTGGGGTCGGTCAGATCGAAGGTGGCTACCGAGCATAAGCCACACAGTCGCGTTACCCCTCGAACCGCCGCGATTGGGGTGAACTTCTTGTGCAGTAATAGACGAAAGACTACCGCTTCACCGACAAACCCATTTGCCCCTGTCACCAATACCTTTAGGGTTGTCATTGCGTTTTATTCCCTATCAACGCAGTGGCCCAGCAGATAAAAAAGAAAAATACCTTGTCGCGGACCCGGCGTCGGCATTTCCAAGCGCTGAAGGATAGCTTGATCAGTTGCCGGCGTCGCAACTGCAACCAAGTTTTCACGAACGGATCGGCACCCTGCCCCACCAGACGAGCTATCAGTTGCACTTGATTGAACCACCAACCGTCATGAATGGTTTTATAGCGAGCTATCAATGGGCTCAACCCAGTATTGGCACCAACCTGATTACGCTCGTGCTGGCGATAGTCCATTGATGGTACGAGATCGATGAACCAGCGGTAGCCATGGCTACGAGCAAAGGCATAGCAGTACCAGTCATGTAAGCTGACATCCTGCAGTAGCTGCCAGTTTGCGAGCATCGAAGCCTTCAACGGCCCCACAAGGCTTTGGCTCATTACGTAAGTACAGCCGGGGCCGGCCGCTTCAAACAGAAAGTCCCAGGCAACCTGAGGCTGCGCTTTGTCCAGCAGAAGAGTTCTGCCGTCTGGCCAAAAGGCAGTGACGTTGCTGGAGTAGGCTTCCACATGATGGGTTTGAAGCACCCGGGTTGCACGCCGCAGTTTGTCCGAATGCCAAACGTCATCCTGATCGGCAAAGGCGATGAAATCGTACCCTTCAAAATCGACATCGCGGATCAGCCTGAAGAAATTACGCGAGGCGCCACCAAAGCTGCCAGCGTCCGGCAGCACGACAACGCTAGGATGTTCCGCAGCATAGCGCGCGCACCAAGCTTCTGTTCCGTCAGTAGAAGGGTCAATACTTATGTAGATGGTTATATCGACTGCTGATTGACCAAGGATCGAGACCAACTGTTCTTCGATCCACTGCATGCCATTATAGGCAGCCAGCAGAACTGCGATCTTAGGATATTTCACCGACATATCATTCCTACTTGTACCAACTGAACGTTACTATTCGAAAAGATGAAACGCTCAATTCAGCGCAAGTTATGAATGACTACAGAGCCGATAAATTCAGCTGCATTGGTTACTAGAGTTTTCACGCGACACCATACCCTTGAGCTGACAACAGAACCACCTTAATAGCACCGTCTTATCCATGAATGCAGGACATACCACCGAATCAGTCTGGTATGAAATAGCCCATTTGGATAGGTATCGTAATCACTCACTATCTGTGCAAACGCTAAATTTTACATTTAGAAGGTCTTACAAGGATATGGTTAATCTCACGCAACAAAAAGGAGCGAGCCGTGCCGCCAATCCAGTTAGACCAAGCGCCTACGCCGCCCTCTAATAGCAAAGCCAACTAGCCAACCCAACAGCGGACCGATTAGCATGCCAAACAATAAGGCAGTGATTGCGACCAACGATACCGGAAGCTGTGGCCCAACCCAGCCAAGGAATAACAAAGAGACGGATTGCTGATTCTCAAGCACAAAAGCAAGGATCGCCAGAACAAGCAAAAGAATGAGCGCCACGAGAAGTACACGCTTGAGATTACGCATGAACCGCCCCTTGAACCGACCTGGTCAAAGCCCTTCCTCCTCATCTTCGTTCACACGATCGCGCAGCTCTTTGCCTGGCTTGAAATGCGGAACGAACTTGCCATCGAGACTGACAGACTGACCAGTCTTCGGGTTACGCCCGACACGCGGCGCACGATAGTGCAGAGAGAAGCTACCAAAGCCCCGAATCTCGATACGATCTCCGGTTGCCAGGCACTGGGACATTTGCTCAAGCATGGTCTTGATGGCCAGTTCCACATCCTTGGATGAGAGTAGCCCTTGATGGGTGACAATTCGTTCGATCAACTCCGACTTCGTCATATTTTTCCCTTCTTTTTCAAGCAGCTAGATAAGCGCTTCAAAGGTTTTAGCACGACCGGGGGATTTTGAACAGCCCAAGCATTGACTTATCTCCCACCTTGCGAAAACGCCACAAGCAAAGGCATTCAACAGCACGCGGAACGAAAACCCAACGGCAATTCGACCTTCCTCCACGCCATCCTACTAGCGGCATATGACAAGCATGGTCCGCGTGAGGTACCCCGCAGGATTCCAACCAAAGGGATAGTCACCCTCCTCGTCCTTGGCATCACTGGATCTGGTGATGACTTTGTAGCCATCCCCCTTGCATTCACGCTCAGCGCGCCTGTAGCACTTGTCCCATCCAGCCCCAAGACCGGAGCAGTCGATCTCGATGCCGCTGACACCACGGACTGCATGGACCTTGGCGTTGGTCGTACAACCCACCAAGACTAGAACCGCAAAAACCACAATGAGATTTTTCATCTACTTCCTTATACCGGGCAATCGCCCCACCATCATTCAGCTCAAGCAAGCCTAGCCCTGAATAGGTTATTGATCCGCTTAAGAAAATAGACACCCGAATGACTCTATTGGTTTCCCCCTTGACAGATGCAAGCCAGAATCCAAATCGCAGACACAAAAAAGGGCGACCGAAGTCGCCCTTTTTCTATGGTCTGACAGAACTTAGTTCTGCTTTTCCATCTGTGCACGCAGCAGGTCGCCCAGAGTGGTAGGACCAGCAGCGATATCCGAAGCAGCTGGCTTGTCGCGCAGGCTCTGGATAGCTTCTTTCTCGTCTTCAACGTCTTTCGACTTGATCGAGAGCTGGATTACACGGCTCTTACGGTCAACGCTGATGATCTTGGCTTCAACTTCTTCGCCTTCTTTCAGGACGTTACGAGCATCTTCGATGCGGTCACGGCTGATTTCGGAGGCTTTCAGAGTAGCTTCGATATCGTTGGCCAGGGTGATGATGGCGCCTTTGGCGTCAACTTCTTTTACAACACCCTTAACGATTGCCCCCTTGTCGTTCTCTTGAACGTACTCGGAGAACGGATCGCTTTCCAGTTGCTTGATGCCCAGGGAGATACGCTCACGCTCTGGGTCAACCGACAGGATAACGGTGTCCAGCTCGTCGCCCTTCTTGAAGCGGCGTACGGCTTCTTCGCCCACTTCGTTCCAGGAGATGTCGGACAGGTGAACCAGACCGTCGATGCCACCGTCCAGACCAATGAAGATACCGAAATCGGTGATCGACTTGATGGTGCCGGAGATTTTATCGCCCTTGTTGAACTGGCCAGAGAAATCTTCCCATGGGTTAGATTTGCACTGCTTGATACCCAGGGAGATGCGACGACGCTCTTCGTCGATGTCCAGAACCATAACTTCCACTTCGTCGCCGACTTGTACGACTTTCGAAGGATGGATGTTCTTGTTGGTCCAGTCCATTTCCGAAACGTGCACCAGACCTTCAACGCCCTCTTCCAGCTCAGCGAAGCAGCCGTAGTCGGTCAGGTTGGTTACACGAGCGGTAACGCGAGTGCTTTCTGGGTAACGGGCTTTGATAGCAACCCATGGATCTTCGCCCAGCTGCTTCAGGCCCAGGGAAACACGATTGCGCTCGCGATCGTACTTCAGAACCTTGACATCGATCTCGTCGCCAACGTTGACGATTTCGGAAGGATGCTTGATGCGCTTCCAAGCCATGTCGGTGATGTGCAGCAGGCCATCGACGCCACCCAGATCGACGAATGCGCCGTAATCGGTGAGGTTTTTGACGATACCTTTGACTTGCTGACCTTCCTGCAGGGATTCCAGCAGAGCTTCACGCTCAGCGGAGTTCTCGGCTTCGAGGACGCTACGGCGGGAAACGACAACGTTGTTGCGCTTCTGGTCGAGTTTGATGACTTTAAACTCGAGCTCTTTGCCTTCCAGGTGCGTGGTGTCGCGCACTGGACGGACGTCAACCAGAGAACCTGGCAGGAACGCACGGATGCCGTTAACGTCGACAGTGAAGCCGCCTTTAACCTTACCGTTGATAACGCCCTTGACCACTTCTTCGGCTGCGAAGGCTGCTTCCAGAACGATCCAGCATTCAGCGCGCTTGGCTTTTTCACGGGACAGCTTGGTTTCACCAAAGCCGTCTTCAACCGAATCCAGAGCAACGTGAACTTCATCACCAACATTGATGGACAGTTCGCCAGCATCGTTGTAGAACTGCTCAAGCGGGATCAGCGCTTCAGACTTCAGACCAGCGTGAACGGTTACCCAACGCGCTTGGTAGTCGATGTCGACGATAACACCGGTGATGATGGAGCCTGCCTGAAGGTTCAGGGTTTTTAGGCTTTCTTCAAAGAGTTCCGCAAAGCTTTCGCTCATTTTAATTCCTGTTGATAAGGGCGAAGAATACGCCCATCTGCCACATCCCAGACAATGTGGGTTACGTTCATATAAAAGAAGGACCGCAGGACTATGACTGGTCCCCTGCGCTCCTCCTTGGTCACCCGGCGATATCGCGAATGGCGATTTCACTCAAGATGCGTTCCAACACCTGCTCGATGGACAACTCCGTGGAATCCAGCTGTATCGCGTCAACCGCCGGTTTGAGCGGGGCGACTGCTCGCTGGGTGTCACGCTCATCGCGCGCACGAATCTCATCTAGCAGACTCGACAGACTAACACCATCGACTTTTCCCTTCAACTGCAAGTAACGGCGACGCGCGCGCTCCTCGGCACTTGCAGTGAGGAATATCTTCAGGGGTGCATCGGGAAACACCACTGTCCCCATGTCACGCCCATCGGCCACCAGCCCCGGCGGCTCCTGAAAAGCCCGCTGACGCTGCAGCAGCGCATCGCGTACGGCCGGCAGCGCCGCGACCTGGGATGCCCAGGCCCCCACCTGCTCGTTGCGCAAATCGTCGGTGACGTCATCACCTTCCAGGATGATGCGTTGCGGATGACCTTCGGTCGCGCCGACGAACTGTACATCCAAATGAGCCGCCAACAGTTTCAGCGATTCCTCATTGGTCAGGTCGACACCATGATTGCGCGCAGCAAAAGCCAGCAAACGGTACAAGGCACCGGAATCCAGCAGACACCAACCCAAGCGCTTGGCCAGAATCCCGGCGATAGTGCCCTTGCCCGAGCCACTTGGCCCATCGATGGTGATGACTGGCGCCTTGATGTTCACGACTGAGCCTCTTGCGCAACGCGAATACCGACCTGCGCGCACAGCGCGAGGAAGTTCGGGAAGGACGTGGCAACGTTGGCGCAGTCATGGATGCGGATTGGCGCATTGGCGCGCAACGAGGCCACGCTGAAGGCCATGGCAATACGGTGGTCGCCATGCCCGTGCACTTCGCCGCCGCCAATCTGGCTGCCATCGATGATGATACCGTCCGGCGTCGGCTCGCACTTGACGCCCAGGGCCAGCAGGCCATCCGCCATCACTTGAATACGGTCGGACTCCTTGACCCGCAGCTCTTCGGCGCCACGCAGCACGGTACGCCCTTCGGCACAGGCCGCGGCAACGAACAGCACCGGGAATTCGTCGATCGCCAACGGGACCAGTTCTTCCGGAATATCGATCCCCTTGAGCTTCGCTGCGCGAACACGCAGGTCCGCCACCGGTTCGCCGCCGACTTCCCGCTGGTTCTCCAGGCTGATATCAGCCCCCATCAGGCGCAGGATATCGATTACCCCGGTACGAGTCGGGTTAATGCCAACGTGCTCGAGCACCAGCTCGGAACCTTCGGCGATGGACGCAGCCACCAGGAAGAAGGCCGCCGAGGAGATATCCGCAGGCACCTCGATATGGGTCGCCTGCAGTTTGCCACCGGACTCGACCGAGGCCGTGGCGCCGTCGACCGCCACCGGATAACCGAAACCACGCAGCATGCGCTCGGTATGATCACGGGTTGGCGCAGGCTCAGTCACCGTGGTCTTGCCCTCGGCGTACAGGCCAGCCAACAGCAGGCAGGACTTAACCTGGGCACTGGCCATTGGCATGGTGTAAGTCAGGCCCTTGAGCTTGTGACCGCCACGGATGGTCATCGGCGGACGCCCTTCCGCGGCAGTTTCAATCACCGCCCCCATCTCGCGCAGCGGATTGGCTACGCGATTCATCGGACGCTTGGACAACGAGGCATCGCCCGTCAGCACGCTATCGAAACTCTGCGCGGCCAGCAGGCCGGACAGCAGACGCATCGAGGTGCCAGAGTTGCCCAGGTAGATCGGGCCTGGAGCCGGCTTCAAGCCATGCAGCCCGACGCCATGGATGGTCACGCGACCATGGTGCGGACCCTCGATCACCACGCCCATGTCACGGAAAGCCTGCAGCGTCGCCAGGGCGTCCTCGCCCTCGAGGAAGCCTTCGACTTCGGTAGTACCTTCAGCCAGGGAGCCGAGCATGATCGAACGGTGAGAAATCGACTTGTCGCCTGGTACACGAACCCGCCCAGTCAGGCGGCCACCAGGATTTGCCAGGAAAATCAGGTTATTGGAGTTCATAGCGTCCACATAGGCCCGACGGGCCAGGATTTTACTGAAATGCTCGCGAGCAACCCGGGCGCGAGTGAATACGCCCAACAACTGGTGCCCATCCCCTGCATCGACCGCGTCGCGCAAGGCGTCGAGGTCGTTGCGAAATGTATCGAGTGTGCGCAGGACAGCTTCGCGATTGGCGAGGAAGATGTCGTGCCACATGACCGGGTCACTACCGGCGATTCTCGTGAAATCACGGAAACCGCCCGCAGCGTAGCGGAAGATGTCCAGATTTTCACTGCGCTTGGCCAACGAATCGACCAGACCGAACGCCAGCAAGTGCGGCAGATGACTGGTCGCCGCCAACACTTCATCGTGGCGCTCGACCTGCATATGCTCGACATCGGCCCCCAGCTCTCGCCAGAGCTTGTCGACCACCGCCAGCGCTGCCGGGTCGGTCTGCTCCAGCGGCGTCAGGATCACCTTGTGGCGACGGAACAACTGGCCATTGGCGGCCTCCACCCCACTCTGCTCGGAACCGGCGATCGGATGCCCCGGGACGAAGCGCCGCGGCATGCCGCCAAAAGCCTCGGTCGCCGCTCGCACCACATTGCCCTTGGCGCTGCCGACATCGGTCAGGATCGCCTGCCCCAGATCCATGCCGGCCAGAATCGCCAGTAGCTTTTCCATGGCCAGAATCGGTACCGCCAGCTGGATCACGTCAGCGCCCTGGCACGCCAGCGCCAGGTCTTCTTCACAGCGATCCACCACGCCCAACTCAACGGCCAGCTTGCGCGATTGCGGGTCGAGATCGACGCCGACAACCTCGCGGCATACGCCACTTTCACGCAGGCCCTTGGCAAAGGAACCGCCGATCAGTCCCAGACCGACCACCACCAGGCGACCGATCATAGGCACCGCAGGTTGCACTGGAATGACATCAACCACGAGCCAGAACCTTGGCCAAAGCCTCGAGGAAACGCGTGTTTTCAGCCGGCAAGCCAATGGTCACGCGCAGGTGATTCGGCATGCCGTAGTTGGCCACCGGACGCACGATCACCCCTTCACGCAACAAGCCCTGGAACACCGGCGCGGCAACCCGCCCGACATCCACCGCGATGAAGTTGCCCCTGGAGGCGATCCAGCTCAGGCCCAGCTCCCGGAAGCCGGCTTCCAGCTGCTGCATGCCCGCCTCATTCAGACGGCGGCTTTCGGCCAGGTAATCGGTATCCTCCAGCGCCGCACACGCCGCCGCCAGGGCCAGGCTGTTGACGTTGAATGGCTGGCGAACGCGATTGAGCACATCAGCCACTGTCGGAGTCGACAAGCCATAACCCACGCGCAACGCGGCCAGGCCATAGGCCTTGGAGAAGGTTCGCGAAACCAGCAGATTCGGATAGGCCGCCAGGAAGTCCAGGCCATCCGGCAGATCGCTGCCTTCGGCATATTCGATGTAAGCCTCGTCCAGCACCACCAGCACATGCGCCGGTACGTCCTGGAGGAACTCGTCCAGCGCCTCGGCGCTGAACCAGGTACCGGTCGGATTGTTCGGGTTGGCGATAAAGACCACCCGGGTATCGGCATCGATGGCCTGCAGCATGGCCGGCAGGTCATGCCCCCAGTCCTTGGCCGGAATCACGCGGGCTTCGGCGCCCACTGCCTGGGTAACGATCGGGTAGACCGCAAAGGCGTGTTCGCTGAACACCGCATTCAGGCCAGGCGCCAGATAGGCTCGGGCAACCAGTTCCAGAATGTCGTTGGAACCGTTACCCAGGGTGACCTGCGCCAGCTCGACGCCACAGCGCTCGGCCAGCAGGGTCTTGAGCGCAAAGCCATTGCCATCTGGGTAACGAGTCAGCTCGGCCAGCTCTTCGCGAATCGCCGCCAGCGCCTTGGGACTGGCACCCAGCGGGTTTTCGTTGCTCGCCAGCTTGACGATTTTCGCCGGATCGAGATCCAGCTCGCGTGCCAGTTCGTCCACGGGCTTGCCCGGAACGTAAGGCGAAAGTTGTTGCACGCCCGGCTGCGCCAGAGCGAGGAAGTCGCCACTCATTGTTAAAGCCTCAGAGAACCGCTTTCGGGTAGGAACCCAGCACCTTGAGTGCCACTGCTTCCTGACTGATCTTTTCCAGCACACCCTTGATCAATGGATCGCGATGGTGGCCGACGAAGTCGATGAAGAACACATAGGTCCACTTGCCGCTGCGCGAAGGCCGGGTTTCGATACGCGTCAGATCGATGCCGTTATCATGGAAAGGCACCAGCAGCTCATGCAGAGCGCCAGGCTTGTTGCTCATGGAAACGATGATCGAGGTCTTGTCGTCGCCGGTCGGCGGCACTTCCTGGTTGCCGATCATCAGGAAGCGCGTGGAGTTGTCCGGGCGATCCTCGATTTTCTCGGCCAGGCGGGTCAGGCCATACAGGCTCGCCGCCATGTCGCCGGCGATGGCCGCCGAGTTCCACTCGCCCTTGACCCGCTTGGCCGCTTCGGCGTTGCTGGAAACCGCAACCCGCTCGACATTCGGATAATGCGCATCCAGCCACTTGCGGCACTGCGCCAGGGATTGGGCATGGGAGTAGATGCGGCTGATGCTGTCGGTCTTGGTGTTTTCACCAACCAGCAGATGATGGTGGATACGCAGCTCGACCTCGCCGCAGATCACCATGTCGTGCTCCAGGAAACTGTCGAGGGTGTGGTTGACCGCACCCTCGGTGGAGTTTTCCACAGGCACCACGCCAAAATTCACCGCACCCGCCGCCACTTCACGGAACACTTCGTCGATCGCCGCCATTGGCTTGCTGATCACCGCGTGACCGAAGTGCTTCATGGCCGCTGCCTGGGTGAAGGTACCTTCCGGACCGAGGTAAGCCACTTTCAGCGGCTGCTCGAGCGCCAGGCAGGACGACATGATTTCACGGAACAGCCGCGCCATCTCTTCGTTACCCAACGGCCCCTGGTTGCGTTCCATCACCCGCTTGAGCACCTGAGCTTCACGCTCAGGACGATAGAACACCGGCACTTCGCCTTCGGCCAGCGAGGCCATCTTTACTCGCGCGACTTCCTGGGCGCAGCGCGCGCGCTCACTGATCAACTCCAGGACTTTCTCGTCCAGAGCGTCAATGCGCAGGCGCAGTGCCTTGAGTTCTTGCTCAGACATTAGCCGTGTTCCTTCTCGAACTCTGCCATGTACGCCACCAGCGCGTTGACCGCATTGATGTCGACGGCGTTGTAGATGGAGGCGCGCATGCCGCCTACCGAACGGTGACCCTTGAGGTTCAACAGGCCACGCGCGTCGGCGCCGGCCAGGAACGGCTTGTCCAGACGGTCATCGGCCAGGCGGAACGGTACGTTCATCCACGAGCGGTCCGACTTGTTGATCGGGTTGCTGTACAGGCCGCTGGCGTCGATGAAGTCATACAGGGTGCGCTGCTTGACGTCATTGAGCTTGGCGATGGCTTCCACCCCACCCTGCTCCTTGAGCCACTCGAACACCAGGCCGGACAAGTACCAGGCCAGGGTCGGCGGAGTGTTGTACATCGAGCCGTTGTCCGCCGCGACCTTGTAGTCGAGCATGGTCGGGCACAGCGAGCGCGCGCGACCCAGCAGGTCCTCGCGAACGATATTGACCAGGATACCGCTCGGGCCAATGTTTTTCTGCGCGCCGGCGTAGATCATGCCGAAACGGGAGATATCCACAGGGCGCGATAGGATGTCGGAAGACATGTCGGCCACCAGCGGAACGTCGCCGGTTTCCGGGACCCACTGGAATTCCAGGCCGCCGATGGTTTCGTTCGGCGCGTAGTGCACGTAGGCCGCGTCTTTCGACAGCTGCCATTCGTTCTGGCCAGGGATGGCGAAATAATCGTAAGGCTTGGCGGTGGCAGCCACATTGACATGGCCGTAGCGCGAGGCTTCTTCAATGGCCTTCTGCGACCAGATACCGGTGTCGATATAGTCGGCAGTGCCATTTTCCGGCAGCAGGTTCAGTGGAATCTGAGCAAATTGCTGGCTGGCGCCGCCTTGCAGAAACAGCACTTTATAGTTCGAGGGGATATTCAGCAGATCACGCAGATCCTGCTCGGCCTTGGTGGCGATGGAGACGAACTCATCGCTGCGATGGCTCATCTCCATGACCGACAGGCCCTTGCCATGCCAATCCAGCAATTCGGCCTGGGCACGCAACAGGACAGCTTCAGGTAGCGCAGCGGGACCTGCGCAGAAGTTATAGGCTCGTTTGCTCACATCCACTCTCGCTATGCATTCACGGTAGCGGACAGAGCAAACACTCTGCCCTGCTACGATTTATTTAGTCTTGCGACTCTTCTTCGCCTGCGGCGTCAGCCTGCTGGCCTTCGACGGCATCATCCGAGTCGGTCGCCGCATCCAGCACGGCACCCTCGAGCACCTCGCCATCTTCGTCTTCCAATTCGTCGCCTTCGACTTCGGACGGCTCCTGAACCCGCTCCAGGCCTACCAGCGTTTCGTCGTTGGCCAGCTTGATCAAGGTCACGCCCTGAGTGTTACGACCCAGGCTGGACACTTCGTCGACCCGGGTGCGCACCAGGGTGCCCTGGTCGGAAATCAGCATGATTTCCTCGCCGTCGAGCACCTGAACCGCGCCGACCAGACGGCCGTTACGCTCGTTGCTGACCATGGCGATAACGCCCTGACCGCCACGCTTGTACTCAGGGAACTCGGTGATCGCCGTACGCTTGCCATAACCCCGCGCCGAAGCGGTGAGGATCTGGCTGCCTTCTTCCGGGATCAGCATGGAGATCAGTTTCTGCCCTTCCGGCAGACGCATGCCGCGCACACCGCGGGCGGTACGGCCCATGGCACGAACGTCGGACTCCTTGAAGCGAGTCACCTTGCCACCATCGGAGAACAGCATGACTTCGCGCTCGCCATCGGTGATCGCGGCGGAAATCAGCACATCGCCCTCGTCCAGTTCCAGCGCGATCAGACCGACGCTGCGCTGACGGCTGAAGGATTCCAGCGGGGTCTTCTTCACAGTGCCGTTGGCGGTCGCCATGAAGATGTAGTGACCTTCGGTGTATTCCTCGACCGGCAGCATGGTGGTGATGTATTCACCGTCATCCAGCGGCAGCAGGTTGACCAGCGGGCGGCCGCGGGCGGCACGGGAAGCCTCGGGGATTTCGTAGGTTTTCAGCCAGTAGACCTTGCCCTTGCTGGAGAACAGCAACAGCGTGGTGTGACTGTTGGCCACCAGCAGGTGAGCGATGTAGTCCTCATCCTTGACGCCGGTTGCCGACTTGCCTTTACCGCCACGACGCTGGGCCTGGTACGCAGCCAGCGGCTGGGTCTTGGCATAACCGCCGTGGGAAATGGTCACGACGCGTTCCTCTTCCGGAATCATGTCGCCCAGGGTCAGGTCGAGACGGGCATCAAGGATCTCGGTGCGACGCACATCGCCGTATTCGGCGCGAATCACTTCCAGCTCTTCGCGGATCACTTCCATCAGGCGCGTGGCGCTGTTGAGGATGCGGATCAGCTCGCCGATCTGGTTGAGGATCTCCTGGTACTCGGCCAGCAGTTTTTCATGCTCGAGGCCGGTCAGGCGGTGCAGACGCAGTTCCAGAATGGCCTGTGCCTGCTCTGGCGACAGGAAGTACTTGCCGTCGCGCAGACCGTATTGCGGATCGAGGTTCTCCGGACGGCAGGAATCCGCGCCGGCGCGCTCGACCATGGTCATCACCGCGCTGGATTCCCAAGGCGTGCTGACCAGCGCTTCCTTGGCTTCCGACGGGGTCGGCGAAGCCTTGATCAGGGCGATGACCGGGTCGATGTTCGACAGGGCAACGGCCTGGCCTTCGAGAATGTGGCCACGCTCACGGGCCTTGCGCAGTTCGAACACAGTGCGGCGGGTCACCACTTCACGGCGGTGACGCACGAAGGCTTCCAGCAGGTCCTTCAGGTTGAGGATCCGCGGACGACCGTCGATCAGCGCAACGATGTTGATACCGAACACGCTCTGCAGCTGGGTCTGGGCGTAGAGGTTGTTGAGGATCACCTCCGGCACTTCGCCACGGCGCAGCTCGATCACCACGCGCATACCGTCCTTGTCGGACTCGTCGCGCAGCTCGGTGATGCCTTCGAGCTTCTTCTCCTTGACCAGCTCGGCGATCTTCTCGATCAGACGCGCCTTGTTCAACTGGTAAGGCAGCTCGGTGATGACGATCTGCTGACGGCCACCGACCTTGTCGATGTCCTCGATGATCGAGCGGGCACGCATGTAAATGCGTCCGCGACCGGTACGGTAGGCTTCGATGATGCCTTCGCGACCGTTGATGATCGCCGCAGTCGGGAAATCCGGGCCCGGGATGTGCTGCATCAGCTCATCGACGGTCAGTTCCGGGTTGTCGATCAACGCCAGGCAACCGTCGATGACTTCGCCGAGGTTGTGCGGCGGAATGTTGGTCGCCATGCCCACGGCGATACCGCTGGAGCCGTTGACCAGCAGGTTGGGGATCTTGGTCGGCATGACCGCGGGGATCAGCTCGGTGCCGTCGTAGTTCGGCACCCAGTCCACGGTTTCCTTGTGCAGGTCGGCCAGCAGCTCGTGCGCCAGCTTGGTCATGCGCACTTCGGTGTATCGCATGGCCGCCGCGTTGTCGCCGTCGACCGAACCGAAGTTACCCTGGCCGTCTACCAGCAGGTAGCGCAGGGAGAATGGCTGGGCCATACGAACGATGGTGTCGTACACCGCGGTATCACCGTGCGGGTGATACTTACCGATCACGTCACCGACAACACGGGCAGATTTCTTGTACGGCTTGTTCCAGTCGTTACCGAGCTCGCTCATCGCGTACAGCACACGCCGGTGCACGGGCTTCAAGCCATCGCGCGCATCAGGCAGTGCCCGCCCGACGATTACGCTCATCGCGTAGTCGAGATAGGACTGTTTCAGCTCGTCTTCGATATTGACCGGGAGGATTTCTTTGGCCAGTTCGCCCATGAGAAGCCTGATTCCTTTTTCTGGTGAAACTTCGTCACATCCATATGGGACGAACGAAGCTCGCCGCTGCAGGCCTAGTGCCATGCACCGACTTACGACAAATCAACAAGTTATGCCATGGATTTGCGCAGTGAAGGCGGTCACTTCGGACCACCTTGGAAACCGCCGGATGTTATCACAATCGCCGCCACGCACCTATCCCCCTGATGCGCATGGAGCATAGTTAGTTGACCGATGACAGGCTGATAAGAGACGAGAGAAGCTCAGAGGCGGATTTCGCGCATAAATGCGGATTTTTTCCGGACTGACGACCGTCCCTCGACAGCCGCCAGCGAAACTTTTTGCAAAATGACCTCAGTGCAGGCGCTTGCGGCACATCAACTGGGCCATTTTTGCGGTGTCGGGACGCTCGACGATGCCTTTCTCGGTGACGATGGCGTCGATCAGGTCCGCCGGGGTGACGTCGAATACCGGGTTGTAGGCCTCCACATCCGCCCCGACCCGCTTGCCACCGACCTCGAGCAACTCCTTGCCATCACGCTCTTCGATCGGAATGTCTTCGCCGCTGGCCAGGGCCATGTCGATGGTCGAACTCGGCGCGACCACCATGAAACGCACCCCGTGGTGCATCGCATTGACCGCCAGCTGATAGGTGCCGATCTTGTTCGCCACGTCGCCGTTGGCAGTAATGCGGTCGGCACCGACGATCACCCAGGTCACGCCCTTGGTTTTCATGATGTGCGCAGCGGCGGAGTCGGCATTCAAGGTCACCGGGATGCCTTCGTTGGCCAGCTCCCAGGCGGTCAGCCGCGAGCCCTGCAGCCAGGGACGGGTCTCATTGGCATACACCCGCTCGACCATCCCCTCGATAAAGGCCCCGCGAATCACCCCCAGGGCCGTGCCGAAGCCTCCGGTCGCCAGGGCGCCGGTGTTGCAATGGGTCAGGATGGCCTGGGCATTGCCCTGATGCCGGCGAATCAGGTCGACACCCAGCTGGGCCATGGTCAAGTTGGCTTCGCGGTCGCTTTCATGAATGGCCAGGGCTTCCGCTTCCAGCACCGCCAGCGGGTCGGCGTGGCCCTTGAGGCGCTCCAGACGCTCACGCATGCGGTTCAGCGCCCAGAACAGGTTGACCGCGGTCGGGCGCGAATCGGCGAGCAGCGCAAAGTCTTCCTCCATCGCCGCCTGCCAGTCGCCACCGGCGGCAAAACGCGCGCGCGCGGCCAGGACCACGCCATACGCGGCGCTGATACCGATCGCCGGCGCACCACGCACCACCATTTCGCGAATGGCGCCTGCGACGCCCGCCGCGCTGGTGTAGGCGATCCAGCGTTCTTCGAAGGGCAAAATACGCTGATCGAGCAGATACAGGGCGTCATCCCGCCAATCGATGGCCTTCACCTTCTCCGCAGCCAACAGTCGGTCGCGCATCCCTCACCCCGCACTCATGAACAAAAGCCGCCGATTATAGCGATCCCCCGGCGAAGACGCTCGGGTATACTTCGCCATCCTCCACAAACGCCCTGGAACCGATCTTCGATGCCGAACCCTGTCGTTGCGCTCGACCTACTCCTGTTGCCGACCTGGCTGGTGCCTGTTGAACCGGCCAGCGTAGTGCTCAAGGAGCACGGCCTGGGTATCCGCGACGGCCGCATCGTGTTCATCGGCCCGCGTGCCGACGCCTTGAAGCTGCAGGCTGCCGAGGTCCGCGAGCTGCCTGGCATGCTGCTCAGCCCCGGCCTGATCAATGCCCACGGCCACGCGGCGATGACCCTGTTCCGCGGCCTGGCCGACGACCTGCCGCTGATGACCTGGCTGGAAAACCACATCTGGCCCGCCGAAGCCAAATGGGTCGATGAAGCCTTCGTCCGCGACGGTACCGACCTGGCCATCGCCGAACAGCTCAAAGGCGGCATCAGCTGTTTTTCCGACATGTACTTCTTCCCGAAGGTTGCCAGCGAGCGCGTGCACAACAGCGGCATTCGGGCGCAGATCGCCATTCCGATCCTCGACTTTCCGATTCCGGGCGCCCACAGCGCCGACGAGGCCATCCGCCAGGGCGTCGAGCTGTTCAGCGACCTCAAGCATCATCCGCGCATCAAGATCACCTTCGGCCCCCACGCGCCCTATACGGTCGGCGACGAAAACCTGGAGAAGATCCGGATCATTGCCGAAGAACTCGATGCATCCATTCATATGCATGTCCATGAAACCGCCTTCGAGGTGGAACAGGCCATCGCCCGGCACGGCGAACGCCCCCTGGCCCGCCTGGCGCGGCTGGGACTGCTCGGGCCGCGCTTCCAGGCCGTACACATGACCCAAATCAGCGATGACGACCTGGCTTTGCTGGTAGAAACCAACAGCAATGTCATTCATTGCCCGGAGTCGAACCTGAAACTGGCCAGCGGCTTCTGCCCGGTGGAACGGCTGTGGCAGGCTGGCGTCAATGTTGCAGTAGGCACCGACGGGGCCGCCAGCAACAACGACCTGGACCTGCTCGGCGAAACCCGCACCGCCGCGCTGCTGGCCAAGGCCGTGGCGGGCTCGGCCACCGCCCTGAATGCCCACCAGGCACTGCGCATGGCCACGCTCAACGGCGCGCGGGCCCTGGGCCTGGAGAGCGAAATCGGCTCGCTGGAGCTCGGCAAGGCCGCGGACCTGGTGGCCTTCGACCTGTCTGGCCTGGCGCAGCAACCGATCTACGACCCGGTTTCGCAGCTTATATATGCCACCGGCCGCGATTGCGTGAAACACCTTTGGGTCGCCGGCAAGCAATTGCTCGACGACCGGCGCCTGACGCGCCTGGACGAACAACAGCTGCACGCCACGGCGACAGCCTGGGGCCGGCGCATCAGCGGCCATACCGAATAGCAGGAACCCTCGAGCCGCGGCTCGAGACCGATAGCAAGCATTTTCCAGATTCAGAGGATTACCCATGAGCAACGTCGACCACGCCGAAATCGCCAAATTCGAAGCCCTCGCCCATCGTTGGTGGGACCGCGAAAGCGAATTCAAGCCGCTGCACGATATCAACCCGCTGCGGGTCAACTGGATTGACGAGCGCGTCAACCTGGCCGGCAAGAAAGTCCTCGACGTCGGTTGCGGCGGCGGTATCCTCAGCGAAGCCATGGCCCAGCGCGGCGCCACGGTAACCGGCATCGACATGGGCGAGGCCCCGCTGGCGGTGGCACAGCTGCATCAACTGGAGTCCGGGGTGAACGTCGAATACCGGCAGATCACCGCCGAAGCCCTGGCCGAGGAGATGCCCGAGCAGTTCGACGTCGTCACCTGCCTGGAGATGCTCGAGCACGTACCGGACCCGTCCTCGGTGATCCGCGCCTGCTTCCGCATGGTCAAGCCCGGCGGCCAGGTGTTCTTCTCCACCATCAACCGCAATCCGAAGGCCTACCTGTTCGCCATCATCGGCGCCGAATACATCATGAAGCTGCTGCCGCGCGGCACCCATGACTTCAAGAAATTCATCCGCCCTTCCGAACTGGGCGCCTGGAGCCGCGACGCCGGCCTGACCGTCAAGGACATCATCGGCCTGACCTACAACCCGCTGACCAAACACTACAAGCTGGCCGCCGACGTCGACGTCAACTACATGATCCAGACCCTGCGAGAGGAATAAGCCCATGCGTATCAGAGCAGTTCTTTTCGACATGGACGGCACCCTGCTCGACACCGCGCCGGACTTCATCGCCATCTGCCAGGCCATGCGCGCCGACCGCGGCCTGGCGCCGATCGCGGACAAGCATATTCGCGACGAAATCTCCGGCGGCGCCCGGGCGATGGTGGCCGTGACCTTCTCGATGGACCCGGAATCCCCGGGCTTCGAGGAACTGCGCCTGGAGTTCCTGGAGCGCTACCTCAAGCATTGCGCGGTGCACAGCAAGCTGTTCGACGGCATGGCCGAGCTGCTGGCCGATATCGAGAAGGCCAATCTGCTCTGGGGCGTGGTCACCAACAAGCCGGTGCGCTTTGCCGAGCCGATCATGCAGCAGCTGGGCCTGGCGGAACGTTCCGCCCTGCTGATCTGCCCGGATCACGTAAAGAACAGCAAACCCGATCCGGAACCGTTGATCCTCGCGTGCAAGATGCTCGACCTCGACCCGGCCAGCGTCCTGTTCGTCGGCGACGACCTGCGCGACATCGAATCGGGCCGCGATGCAGGCACCAGGACCGCCGCCGTGACCTACGGCTACATCCATCCGGACGACAATCCCAAGCATTGGGGCGCCGACGTGGTGGTCGATCACCCACTGGAACTGCGCCAGGTCCTGGATCAGGCGCTGTGCAGCTGCTGACCGGCCCAGGCTTTCGCTTCTGATTTCCCGAGGTTTTTATGTTTGATTATTCCGCCCGCCCCGAACTGCTCAAGGATCGGGTCATCCTGGTCACCGGCGCTGGCCGCGGCATCGGTGCCGCTGCCGCCAAGACCTTCGCCGCCCACGGCGCCACCGTGCTGCTGCTGGGCAAGACCGAAGCCAACCTGACCCAGGCCTACGACGAGATCGAAGCCGCCGGCCATCCTCAGCCGGTGGTGATTCCGTTCAACCTGGAAACCGCCCTGCCGCACCAGTACGACGAACTGGCCGCCATGGTCGAAGCCGAGTTCGGCCACCTCGATGGCCTGCTGCATAACGCCTCGATCATTGGTCCACGCACGCCGCTGGAACAGCTGTCGGGCGAGAACTTCATGCGTGTGATGCAAGTCAACGTCAACGCCATGTTCATGCTGACCAGTACCCTGCTGCCGCTGCTCAAGCTGTCCCAGGACGCCTCGGTGGTGTTCACCTCCAGCAGCGTTGGCCGCAAGGGCCGTGCCTACTGGGGCGCCTATGGCGTTTCGAAATTCGCCACCGAAGGCCTGATGCAGACCCTGGCCGACGAAGTCGACGGCGTTGCCCCGGTGCGCGCCAACAGCGTCAATCCGGGCGCTACCCGCACCAGCATGCGCGCCCAGGCCTACCCGGGGGAAAATCCGAGCAACAACCCGGCCCCCGAGGAGATCATGCCGGTCTACCTGTACCTCATGGGTCCGGACAGTAGCGGGATCAACGGCCAGGCATTCGACGCCCAGTAATCCTTTCTTTTGGCCGCGGCGGAATACCGTCGCGGCGCTCCTTTCTTCGCCGGCCTTTGCCGAGCCATCGCCAGACAAATGCCACCCTTGGCCACGCCAAACCTCGGCACTGTCAGCCAACCATCTGAATTCAAAAGCATTTTGCTCAGATGAAGCAAATGGCACGCCTTTCGCTCTAATCTCCCTCAGATAGGCAGTGTATTGGCGAAACTCGGCGGCGATCGGGTCGGGGCTTATAACGGGCTCTAAAGCGGATTAGACTGTGGGCACTTTGTCCTGCGGGACTGATGGAACAGTATGACGTGCAGCCATGAGCCGCTCTCACCCAGCCAGTAAAGATTGCATTACGTGCTCAGGGGCTCACGCCATATGAAAACACCGACCCAGACCAACGCAATTGACTTCGATAGTGCCAAATTGCAACGCCTGGGCTTTGGCCAGCAGTCACCACTCCTGCAACGCCCGGTCAGCCTCGCCCAGCTGCGCCAGCAACTGAGCCTGCAATTGCAGACCAGCCTGGAACCGCAACGCATTCTCGGCCTGTTCTTCCGCGAAACCCAACGCCTTGTGCCCCTGGATGCCCTGGTTTACCAGCACAAGCCCAGCGACCTGCGCCTGGAGTTCGGCCAGCGCGGCCACCACTCCATCAGCTACAGCCTGAGCCATGAAGGCGAGACCATGGGTGAGCTGGTGTTTCGGCGCAATCAGCGCTTCAGCGACCAGGAACAGAGCCATCTGGAATCCCTGCTGTCCACCCTGCTTTACCCGATGCGCAATGCCCTGCTCTATCGGGCCGCCACCCGTAGCGCCCTGCGCGATCCCTTGACCGACACCGGCAACCGGATCGCCATGGACCAGACGCTGCAGCGGGAAATTGAAATGGCCCGCCGCCACTTGCACCCGCTGTCGCTGCTGATGCTGGATATCGATCACTTCAAGAGAATCAACGACAGCCACGGCCACAGCGCCGGCGATGAAGTGCTCAAGGCCGTTGCCGCAGCCATCAAGGCGCAGTTGCGCAACGTCGACATGGTGTTTCGTTTTGGCGGCGAGGAGTTCCTGATCCTGCTGTCCAACACCGGCCGCGATGCTGCCGCCATGGTGGGAGAACGGCTGCGCCAGGCGGCCCAGGCCAAGGATTACTGGGCGGATGGCAAGTTGATCGAGCTGACGGTCAGCCTGGGTTGCTCGACCCTGCTGCCAGGGGAATCAGCCGAGAGCCTGCTGCGCCGTGCGGACAGCGCGCTGTACGTGGCCAAGCGCGAAGGCCGCAATCGCCTGGCGATGGCCGGCTGAGAGAATGGCTGGGCCGCCTCCATCGGAGGCAGCCACTCAACCTTCGACCAGCGCCATCCGCTCACGGGCCGCGGGGGTCTTTTCCTGTTGCAGGCAACGCTCCAGGAACAGGTACATGTAGTCATAACTCTTGCAGATCGCCTGGCGCAGTTCGCTCTGCAAGGCTTTGCTCGGCTTCATGCCGGCCAGGGTACAGATGATTTCCAGCGCCTCCCAAGGATGCGCATCGTCGTACTGGGCATGCATTTTCAGCCACTTCATCGCCCGCTTGCGCTCTTCTTCGGGAAAGGCCGCCGCATACACGCCAGTGGAGCAGACCAGCGCCGACCACTCACCCGTTGCCCCCTCGATTGCATAGTTGGTCGCAGCGATCGCCACGATCAGCGAGTCGGCGGAGCTGGTGTGCCAGCACCAATGACTCAAGGCATGCAACTCCGGAGGGACCTGCTGCGCCTGCAGATCTTCCAGGCTCACGCCGTGGGCGCGGCTCCAGTTCACCCAGTAATCGGCATGATTGAGCTCGACCCGGATATTGCGCATCAGCCAGCGCCGCGCCATGTCCTCACCGGGGTGACGGGCAAAACGGGTCTTGGTCAGGTTCTGCGCCATGTACAGGGCGAACTGCTCGACAACCGGCCAGCCACCGATCAGGTACTGGCGCATGGTCTTGTTGCTGAGCTTGTTGTCACGCATGCGCTGGTACAGTTCATGGTCGACCACGCGGCGCTTGCTCTCGCTGCAATCCTGGATCAGCTGCTGGGCCCAGGCCGGATAGCTTGCAGCGTCCATGAGCGGACCGGTCCTGTTGAATGCGTCGATCACTGTCGGGGCTCCTTTTGATGGTGATGGTACGGATCAGCGAGAGATTCAACGGAACGTGCCAGGAGCCTTGAATAGCAGAGGCTGTGGTCGTGAAGGCCGGCACTGCAGGCTGTCGCAGGTAAAGAGTTGCGGGCGCTCGATCAGGTAGCCCTGAGCGTAATCCACGCCGATCTCCAACAATGCCTGCTCAATCTGCGGTGTTTCGACAAACTCGGCAATCGTGCGTTTGCCCATCACATGACCGATATGGTTGATCACCTCGACCATCGCGCGATTGATCGGGTCGTCCAGCATATCCTTTACGAAACTTCCATCGATCTTCAGGAAGTCTACAGGCAAATGTTTGAGATAAGCGAATGACGACATTCCCGCGCAAAAGTCGTCCAACGAAAAATGGCAGCCCAAGCCCTTGAGCTCGTTGATAAATCGAATCGCACTGCCGAGATTGGAGATAGCGCTGGTCTCGGTGATTTCAAAACAAATCAGGTCCGGCGGCACGCCATGGACGATGAACTGCTCGCGCAGGAAGTCCAGGAAAGCCTCGTCACCGATGGTCGCGCCCGACAGATTGATCGCACACATCGCCAGCGGCCCTTCACGCTCCTCGCGGATGCATTCGGCGATGATCTTGAACACATTCTCCACCACCCAACGGTCCAGAGAGGTCATCAGGCCGTAACGCTCGGCGGCCGGAATGAAACTGTCGGGCAGGATCATCCGCCCGGCCTCGTCGTGCAGGCGCAGCAGAATCTCGATATGCCCGCCAAGCCGGTCCACATGCCCCAGGGCGGCTATTTCCTGGGCATAAAGACAGAAGCGGTTTTCCTCCAGGGCCATGTGCAGGCGCTGGACCCAGGCCATTTCACCGAACCGCAGGGACAGCTCCGAGTCGTCCGCGTGATAGACCTGAACCCGGTTGCGCCCTTTCTCCTTGGCCATGTAGCACGCCATGTCCGCTGCCCGCAGTGATGCTTCGAGGGTGGTCGGGGTGTGCGCCACGTGCACCAGGCCGATACTGACCGTGGTCACGAAGGGCCGGCCCTTCCAGACAAAATGCAGGTTCTGCACCGTCTGGCGCAGGCCTTCGGCGATCTTTTCCGCCGCTTCCGGCGAGCAGTTTTCCAGCAGGATGCCGAATTCGTCGCCACCCAGGCGCGCCAGGGTATCGCCCTCGCGCAGGCCCGACTGGAGCAAGGCGCAGATATGCCGGAGCAGCTCGTCCCCTGCCGCATGGCCGCAGGTGTCGTTGACCAGCTTGAACTGGTCCAGGTCGAGGAACATCAGCGCATGCCGCCCCGACTGCCGGCTCAGGTTGTGCAGCGCCTGCTCCAGGCGGTATTCGAACTCGCGGCGGTTCGCCAGGCCGGTCAAGGCATCGTGGGTCGCCTGCCAGGACAGATTGGCGATGTACTGGCGTTCCTGGGTCATGTCGTGCAGCACCAGCACCGTGCCGCTGACCTTGCCGGCGTTCTGGATAGGCGCGCCGACCAGGGTCACCGACACCGTGCTGCCATCCAGGCGCTGGATCAGCTTCGAATGCTCGCTGCCACCACTGAGCTGGCCGCTGAGGATATGTTCGATCAGGGTGAAGCCGTCGGTCTGGGCATTTTCATCGAGCAGATTGAACAAGGCCGCCAGCGGCAGCCCCACGGCCTGCTCGGCCTTCCAGTGGGTCATTTCCTCGGCGGCCGGGTTCATGTAGGCGATGGCGCCGTCCACGTCGGTGGTGATGACGCCGTCGCCAATGGATTGCAGGGTGATCTGCGCCCGCTCCTTTTCCAGCTGCAAGGCGCTGGCGAATTCATGACGCTGGGCCAGCAGCTTATGGGTGCGCAGCAACGCCAGGACAATCAGCCCCAGCGCGGTGGCCAGGTTGGTGATCAGCAACAGCCGCAGGATGACCCGCGAGCCCTCGCCCAGTGCATCGCTAAAGGCCTTGGCCGCGGGCGTTACGCCATCGTTGATGGCGAAAATCTGGTTCTTCCAGCGCTGGATATCGGCTTCGGAGGCCTGGTTGCTGGTAATGCTGCGGTGCATTTCATGGGCCACGCTATCGAGCTGCACCAGATAACTGTCGCCCACGGTCCACAGGTCGATGGCTTTTTCCAGGTAGCTGAAATGGCGGAAGTTCAGGTACAGCCAGATCACGCTGTCGCTGTCGTCGGGGTGGTTGCCGCCCTTGAGAATCCCCGCCCGCGCGGCATTCAGGTCGGGCGGTTGCTGATCCAGCGCGACCCGCAGCTCATGCCCGCCCTGAGGCACGGCAATGGCGTTCTGGTACTTCAGGAAGATCGATTCGTCGCGGCTGTCGGCGTAGAGATTGAGGTAGTAGATGGCGTCCTTCTGGCCCTTGGACCAAAGGCTCTCCCCGGCAACGTAACCACGTACCGCCGAAAGGACATATAAGCTGAGGCCACCCAACAGCGCTTGAAACAACACCACCGCAATAAATGGCCAGACGATGCCCAATAACCGTGGCGTTCCGAGAGTCCGCTTTTGCTTCATGAGGTCCCTTGCATAAGCACTGCCAGATGAACACCCGAGAAAATAACGCTCCTGACAGCACAGACTAGGCTAATTTCCGCGGCTTCGAACGCACAGGCCGTGACGTTCGAGCACGCTGCCAGTCGAGACACGACAGGGCCGTGCCCCAGGAGGGTCATTTCCACCAGAGAATTCAAGCACTAAGCACAGAAAACCGGATAAAACTCAAGGTCGTTGGACTTGCTGCAAATGCCCGTAAAGCTTGGCGTAAAGGCCGCCGTCGGCAATTAGCTGCTGATGGTCGCCATCTTCGGCAATCTGTCCGCCATCGAACACCAGAACCCGATCCGCCTGTTTTACCGCGGACAAGCGGTGGGCAATGATCAGGGTAGTCCGGCCATGCAGGAAACGGGTCAGCGCCTGGTGCAGGTTGTACTCGGTGGCGGCGTCCAGGGCGGAGGTGGCTTCGTCGAGGATCACCACCTTGGGCTCGGCCAGGACCATCCGCGCGATCGCCAGGCGCTGGCGCTGGCCGCCGGACAGACGCACGCCGGAGCGGCCGACCACACTGTCCAGGCCGTTGGCCAGGGCGCGCACCGTCGAATCCAGCTGGGCGATCTCCAGCGCCCGCCAACAGGCCTCGTCGCTGCGCTCGCGGCCCATGGTCAGGTTGGCGCGGATGCTGTCGTTGAACAGCGCCGGATGCTGCAACACCACCGCGACGTTTTCGCGCAGGGTTTCCAGGCCGATTTCCTGCTGGGTCTTGCCGCCAAAACGAATCACGCCCGCCTGCGGTGTATAGAGCCCCAGCAACAGCTGCACCAGGGTACTTTTGCCACCGCCGCTGGCGCCGACGATCGCCACCTTCTCCCCCGGTTCGATCGACAGGTTCATCTGATCCAACACCAGCTCGTCGCCGTAGCCGAAGCTCAGGCCGCTGACTTCGATCCCCACGGTCTCGCGCCCCTGGAACGGGTCGACACCGCCGGCGTACTGCGGCTCGTCGGCCCGCGACAGCAGCTCGTTGATGCGCGACAGCGCGCCACCGGCGGCGTAGTAGGCGTATTGCAGGTTCAGCAGTTGTTCCACCGGGCCGATCATGAACCACAGGTAGCTGAACACAGCCAGCATCTGGCCGATGGACAGATCGGAAAACAGCACGGTGAGCATGGCCGCCGCGCGGAAGATATCGATCCCGAACTGGAACAGCAGCCCGCTGGCGCGATTGGAGGCGTCGCTCTTCCATTGCGAGGCCACCGCGTAGTCCCGCACATCCTGGGCACGCCGGCCGAGACGGCCGAGGAAAAAGCCCTGGCGGTTGCCCGCGCGGACTTCCTGGATCGCATCCAGGGTTTCGGTCAGGGCCTGGGTGAACCGCGAGGTGCTGTCGTTCTCGAGCTTCTTCAGGTGCTTGACCCGCTTGCCCAGCTGCACCGTGGCGTAGATCACCAGGGGGTTGAACAGCAGGATCAGCAGCGCCAGTTGCCAGTGCATCCACATCAGGATGCCCGCGGTGCCCACCAGCGTGAGCATGGCCACCAGAAAACGGCTGAGGGTTTCGCCGACAAACTTGTCCAGGGTGTCGAGGTCGGTGACCAGGTGAGTCGTCACCGTACCGCTGCCCAGGCTTTCGTATTCGCCCAGGGAAATGCGCTTGAGGCGCTCGATCAGCCGCAGGCGGATGCGATAGACGATGTCCTTGGCCAACCCGGCAAACAACCGGGCCTGCAGCACGTTGAACAGCAGCGCCGAGCAACGCAGCATCAGGGTGATCAGCAACATCAGGCCTATATAGCCGGCGGCGCTCTGCCAGCCCGCGGGCAAGGCGTGGTTCATCACCTTCAGCGCGGCATCGCCGTGCCCCAGCAGCACTTCGTCCACCAGCAATGGCAGCAGCAACGGAATCGGCACGCTGCACAGCGTCGCCAGGACGGCCACGCCATTGGCGATCCACAACGCTTTTTTATGCTGCAGTGCCAGCCGGCGGACTTCCGCCCAGCTCAGGCGATCGACGGGTTCCGGCGCTTGTGGATCACCAACCAGATCACGCACAGGCGGCACGCTCCAGCCAGCGGCCGAGCAGTGGAGACAGCTCACTCAGGGGCTGATAGCCATTGGTCAACAAGGCCAGCTGGCCATTGCGTTCGGCCAGCAAGGTCGGGAAGCCGGCGATCCCCAGGTCCTGGACCCAGGTGAAATCGGCGGCGGTGGCGGCATGCTGCTCGGCGCGATCAAAAGCCTCGGCGAACTCGATGCGCGGCACACCCGCTGCTTCGGCCAGTTCCACCAGAACGCTGGCGCGAGTGACATCCCGGCCTTCGACGTAAAAAGCCTGTTGGATCAGCCGCAAAAGTTTCCAGGCGCAATCCGGAGCCAGGCTGCGCGCCGTCACAATGGCGCGGCACGCAGGCTCGGTGTCATAGACAAAACCGTCGGGCAAGGCGCCCTCGAACTTGAACGGCTGGCCGGTGGCCTCGGTGACCGCCTGCCAGTGTTCGATGATGTAGCGGCGAGTGGTCGGCTCCAGTGCCGAGCCACTGCCGGTACGCAGGCCGCCCACCACCAGATGCAACTCGACGCCCGCTGCGCGCGCCTGCTCGACCAGGGCCTCGGCCACTGGAGCGAAGCCCCAGCACCACGAACACATCGGGTCCATCACATAGAGCAGGCGGGCAGACATGGCTCAGGCCTCGGAAGAAGATTGCTTGTAGTTGTAACCGATCGGGTGCGGCATGTTGCGAGCCTTGGCCAGTTCAATCTGCTTCTGCCGGTCGATGGCGCTGCGGCGGGTTTTCTCGCTCAGCGTGTCCCAGCAATGCGGGCAGCTGATACCCGGTACATAGTGCTCGCTGGCGCGATCTTCGACGCTTACCGGCGTGCGGCAGGCATGACATTGATCGTAGTCGCCTTCGCTGAGGTCGTGACGCACAGTCACCCGATTATCGAAGACGAAGCAGTCGCCCTGCCATTTACTCTCCTGCTGCGGCACCTCTTCGAGGTACTTGAGGATGCCACCCTTGAGGTGGAAGACCTCGCCGAAACCTTCGCTGAGCATATAGCTCGAAGCCTTCTCACAACGAATGCCGCCGGTGCAGAACATCGCGACCTTCTTGTGCTTGCTCGGGTCGAAGTTGGCTTTGATGTAGTCGGGGAACTCGCGAAAACTGGTGGTCTTCGGGTCGATGGCGCCTTCGAAGGTGCCGATCGACACTTCGTAGTCGTTGCGGGTGTCGATCAGCAGCACTTGCGGGTCGCTGATCAGCGCGTTCCAGTCCTGCGGCTCGACATAGGTGCCGACCTTCTTGTTCGGGTCGACGCCGGGCACGCCCAGGGTCACGATCTCTTTCTTGAGCTTGACCTTGGTGCGGTAGAACGGCTGCTCGTCGCAGTAGGACTCTTTGTGATCGATGTCGACCATGCGCGGGTCGTTCCTGAGCCAGGCCAGCAACCCGTCGATGCCTTCGCGGCTGCCGGACACGGTGCCGTTGATGCCTTCTTCGGCGATCAGCAGGGTGCCCTTGATGCCGTTGTCGAGCATCGCGTTGAGCAGCGGTTCGCGCAGGGAAACGTAATCTTCGAGGGTGACGAACTTATACAGTGCCGCCACGACAATAGGTTGTGTCATGGGTAATTCTCCAGGTGGCTACCCTCGTAAAGGGTGAACCGGATGCAAAAAAAACGCGCCGACTGAGCGGCGCGTTGCGGATTCTAGCAAAAAACCTGTGGTTAATGCTTGCTGCCGCCAGCGCAGGTCGGCGAGGCCGGGGCCACGCCAATCTTCGCCCATTCTTGCGGCGTGTAGGTATGCAGCGCCAACGCATGGAACTGGCCCATCAGCTCGCCCAGGGTCGCGTAGACCTTCTGGTGACGCTTGACGCTGTTGAGCCCGGCAAACTGCTCGCTGACCAGCACGGCCTTGAAGTGGGTCTCCAGGCCGCGGCTGTGCATGTGGCTTTCATCCAGCACCTGCAAATGCTCAGGCTGCAATGCGCCCAGTGCCGATTCGATACGTTGTTGCATGGTCATTCCTGGCTCCGCTTACTTCTTCTTCGCCGGTGCGGCCTTAGGCTCGAGCTCGGCGGTCATGTCGGCCAGCAGCTTGTTGACTACCGGTACCGCGCTTTCCAGCTTGGCCTGGGTCATCTGGGCCGATTGCTGGGTCAGCTGCGGCATTTTTTCCAGGACTTTCTTGCCCAGCGGCGACTGGTAGAACGCCACCAGGTCCTTGAGCTCGGATTCGCTGAAGTTGCTGGTGTAGAGCTTGACCATGTCCGGCTTCAGCTTGTTCCAGCCGATGGCCTGGTCCAGGGCGGCGTTGGCCTTGGCCTGGTAGGTTTCCAGCACGGCTTTTTTCGACTCTGGGGCTTTGGTCTGTTCAAAACGCTGAGCAAACATTTGCTGCACTTGCATGTACACCGGAGTGCCCAGCTTGTCAGCGTGCGCCAGGGTCAGGAAAGCTTCGGCACTGGCGTTGTGGCTGGCGGTATCGGCAAGCACCTGGCCGCTGGCGCAAACCAGAGCAACCGCGGTACAGATGGCACGAAGACGAGTCATCGAGTTTCCTTTTCTAGCAGGCGAGGTATAACCCCAAGGGCGACCATTCTGCGCCTAAAAAACTCTGTCGCTCAACCCCAAGCCTTGTGGTGCCTGCATTTGCTCGACCAAATGACACAGAAAGGCGCTTTATGGAACCCAGGCTGTGGATCACGGCCTAAACTGCGCAATCAGACCTACAGGAGTGAGCACGATGAGTCGAATCGAAACCGACAGCCTTGGCCAGGTTGAAGTCCCGGACGACGCCTATTGGGGCGCCCAGACCCAGCGTTCGCTGATCAACTTCGCCATCGGCAACGAGCGCATGCCGCTGTCGGTCCTGCATGCCCTGGCGTTGATCAAGAAGGCCGCGGCCCGGGTCAACGACCGCAACGGCGACCTGCCCGCCGATATCGCCCGGCTGATCGAACAGGCCGCCGACGAGGTGCTGGACGGCCAGCATGACGACCAGTTCCCGCTGGTGGTCTGGCAGACCGGCAGCGGCACCCAGAGCAATATGAACGTCAACGAGGTGATCGCCGGTCGCGCCAACGAACTGGCCGGCAACCCGCGCGGCGGCAAGTCGCCGGTGCACCCCAACGACCACGTGAATCGCTCGCAAAGCTCCAACGACTGCTTCCCCACGGCGATGCACATCGCCGCGGCCCAGGCGGTGCAGCAGCATCTGTTGCCGTCGATCGCCGAGCTGTCCGGCGGCCTGGCCGAACTCGCGGCACGCCACATGAAGCTGGTGAAGACCGGGCGCACCCACATGATGGACGCCACGCCCATCACCTTCGGCCAGGAGCTGTCGGCCTTCATCGCGCAACTGGACTACGCCGAGCGCGCCATTCGCGCGGCCCTGCCGGCGGTCTGCGAACTGGCCCAGGGCGGTACCGCCGTCGGTACCGGGCTGAACTCGCCCCACGGTTTCGGCGAGGCGATCGCCGCCGAGCTGGCGGCCTTGTCCGGACTGCCGTTTGTTACCGCGCCGAACAAGTTCGCCGCCCTCGCCGGCCATGAACCTCTGACCACCCTCTCCGGCGCCCTGAAGACCCTGGCGGTGTGCCTGATGAAAATCGCCAACGACCTGCGCCTGCTCGGCTCCGGGCCACGCGCCGGGCTGGCCGAGGTCAGGCTGCCGGCCAACGAACCGGGCAGCTCGATCATGCCAGGCAAGGTCAACCCGACCCAGTGCGAAGCCCTGTCGATGCTGGCGTGCCAGGTGATGGGCAACGACGTCGCCATCGGCTTCGCCGCCAGCCAGGGCCACCTGCAGCTGAACGTATTCAAGCCGGTGATCATCCACAACCTGCTGCAATCGGTACGCCTGCTCGCCGACGGCTGCAGCAACTTCCAGCAGCACTGCATCGCCGGGCTGGAGCCCGACCCGGTGCAGATGGCCGACCACCTGGAACGCGGGCTGATGCTGGTCACCGCGCTCAACACCCATATCGGCTACGACAAGTCCGCCGAGATCGCCAAGAAGGCCTATGCCGAGAACCGCACCTTGCGTGAAGCGGCCCTGGAGCTGGGGTATCTGACGGACGAAGAGTTCGATGCCTGGGTGCGGCCGGAAAACATGCTGGAGGCTGGCAAGCAGGGCTGATGGAAGGCGGTGATTGAACAGACGCTATCGCGGGCAAGCCTCGCTCCTACAGGATAGGGGGATTGCCCGCGATCAAGGATAACGCGCCCTAGCTCTCCGGCACTTGCATACGCACCCGCCGCGCCTTGAGCCCGGCCATCAGCGACGGCCCCAGGGCCGTCAACGCCGAGCCCAGCACCACCAACACCGCCCCGCCATAACCCAGGCCGTTGATCTGTTCGGCATGCACATATTCGGGCCACAACCAGGCCGCCACAGCCACCGCGGCGAAGGTCACCAAGGGGGTGATCGCCAGGGTGGCGCTGACCCGCGACGCCTCCCAATGGGCCAGCGCTTCGGCAAAGGCACCGTAGGCGATCAGGGTATTCAGGCAACAGGCCAGCAACAGCCAGCCTTGCAGCGGGCTCAACTCCAGCGCCTCGAGGGGATGGGCCCACGGCGTGAGCAACAGCGCGCAGAACAGGTAGATCACCATCATCACCTGCAGGGAATTCCACACCGTCAGCAACTGTTTCTGGCCCAGGGCGTAGAAGGTCCAGACCGCCGAGGCGGCGAGCACCGTCAGCACCCCGGCGGTGTAGTTGCTCAGGGACGTCAGCAGCTCGGTCAGGCGCTGATTGAAAAACAGCCCGAAACCGATCAGCAGCACCGCCAGGCCAATCCCCTGCCCCAGGCTGAAACGCTCCTTGAACACAAACAGGCTGGCGATCAGCAGCAGGATCGGCCCCATCTGCACCACCAGTTGCGCGGTGCCGGGGCTCAGCAGGTTCAGCCCCATCAGGTACAGCACGTAGTTGCCCACCAGCCCGCAGACCGCCATCAATACCAGCCAGCCGCCGCGCGGCCCAAGCACCCGCCAGCTCGGCAAACGCTTGACCGCCGCCAGGTAGATCAGCAGGAACCCACCGGACACCAACAGGCGAAACCAGGTCACGGTCACCGGGTCCATCACCAGCAACACCTGCTTGAGCTTGATCGGCAGGATGCCCCACAACAGCGCCGTCAGCAGCGCAAGGAACAAGCCGTAGACCCAGCGACCGGACGAGATGTGCATGCGAACCCCAAAAGCCTGATGGAGGGAGCCCGCATTCTAGGCCCGGGGCTGCGGCGAACACAGGGACAATTGCCGGCTGAGCGTGATTGGGATTGTGCTGGTCGTAAAAAGCATCGCGGGCAAGCCTCGCTCCTACAGAACAGTGCTGTATCTGTAGGAGCGAGGCTTGCCCGCGATAGGTTCGTAAGGCAGACAGATCCGCCCCCGCCTGACGGACTTAGCGCACCGCTTCGAACAACCCGGTCGCGCCCATGCCGCCACCCACGCACATGGTGACGATGCCGTAGCGCAGGTTGCGCCGTTGCAGTTCGCGCACCAGGTGGCCGACCTGGCGCGAACCGGTCATGCCGAACGGGTGGCCGATGGAGATCGAGCCACCGTTGACGTTGTACCTGGCGTTGTCGATCTGCAGCCGGTTGCGGCTGTACAGGCATTGCGACGCGAAGGCCTCGTTCAACTCCCAGAGGTCGATGTCGTCCACTTGCAGGCCCTTGGCCTTGAGCAGCTTGGGCACCGAGAACACCGGGCCGATGCCCATTTCGTCCGGCTCGCAGCCGGCCACGGTGAAACCGCGGAAGAACGCCTTGGGCTTGAGCCCCAGCGCCAGGGCCCGCTCCAGGCTCATGACCAGGGTCATGGACGCACCATCGGACAGCTGCGAGGAGTTACCCGCGGTCACCGAACCGTCTTCGGCGAACACCGGTTTCAAGCCGGCCAGGTTTTCCAGGGTAGTGTCCGGGCGGTTGCAGTCGTCACGATCGACCACGCCGTCGAGGATCTGCACCTGGCCGCTGTTCTTGTCCTCGACCCGGTACTTCACCGCCATCGCCACGATCTCGTCGTCGAACAGCCCGGCCGCCTGGGCTGCCGCGGTGCGCTGCTGGCTTTGCAGGGCGTACAGGTCCTGCTCCTCACGGCTCACGTTGTAACGCCGGGCGACCACCTCGGCGGTCTGGCCCATGGGGAAATAGATGCCCGGCACCTGCTCCTTGAGCAGCGGGTTGATCAGGTTGTCGGTGTTGACGCTTTTCATCGTCAGGCTGATGGACTCGACGCCGCCGGCGACAATGATGTCGCTGCAACCGGACGCGATCTGGTTGGCCGCGATGGCGATCGCCTGCAGGCCGGAAGAACAGAAACGGTTGAGGGTCATGCCCGCGGTACCGGTGCCCAGGCGGGACAGCACCGCGACGTTGCGCCCGATGTTGTAGCCCTGGGCGCCTTCGTTGGAACCGGCGCCGACGATGCAGTCCTCGACGCTGGCCGGGTCGATACCGTTGCGGGTCAGCAGCGCATTGACGCAATGGGCGGCCATGTCATCCGGACGGGTCTGGTTGAACTTGCCGCGAAAGGACTTGGCCAGGCCGGTCCGCACGCTATCGACGATCACCACTTCACGCATGGCATACCTCATTGTTGTTGTCGGTTGTGAGTGGGTCGAGCATAAATCCAGCCCTTGCCCGACCGCGACGATCATTCATCCGGCATATGCAAAACCATCGCGCCGCCGGGCCCGTGCCTTGACCCGCTCATCGCCGGCGACGGTTATTTCTTGTTCTTCTTGCCTTTCTTGTCCCTTTTCTCGGACTTGTCGAATGCCTCTTCCAGCGCGCGATTGAGGGTGCGCAGCACCTTGACCCGGGCCCAGCGCTTGTCGTTGGCCTCCACCAGGGTCCAGGCCGCGACCTCGGTGCTGGTGCGGTCGACCATGTCGCCGACGGCGGCGCGGTAGGCATCCCATTTGTCGCGGTTGCGCCAGTCGTCCTCGGTGATCTTGAAACGCTTGAACGGGATCTCTTCGCGGGCCTGGAAACGCTCCAGCTGGGTCTGCTTGTCGATCGCCAGCCAGAACTTGACCACTATCACTCCGGCGTCCTCGAGCTGCTCCTCGAAGTCGTTGATCTCGCCATAGGCGCGCAACCAGTCCGCCGGGCTGCAAAAGCCCTCGACCCGCTCCACCAGCACCCGGCCATACCAGGAACGGTCGAACACGGTGAACTTGCCCCGCGCCGGAATATGCCGCCAGAAGCGCCACAGATAAGGCTGGGCACGCTCGTCCTCGGTCGGTGCGGCAATCGGCACAATGCTGTACTGGCGCGGGTCCAGCGCCGCCGCTACCCGGCGGATCGCCCCGCCCTTGCCGGCGGCGTCGTTGCCCTCGAAAACCGCCACCAGCGCGTGCTTGCGCATACGCTTGTCACGCAGCAGGCCGGCCAGGCGCGCCTGCTCGGTAATCAATTGTTCCTCGTAGTCGTCCTTGTCCAGTTGCTGGCTCATGTCCAGGCTGTCGAGCAGGGTCAGCTTGTCGACCGCCTCGGCCAACGGCGCCACATGGGGCTCGGCTTCGACCGCGGGCCGGTTGAGCGCGCTCTGCAGGCCCTCGAGGAGAATCTTGCCCACCGCCAGGCTGCGGTAATGCGGGTCCACGCCTTCGATCACATGCCAGGGCGCGTAGTCGCGGCTGGTGCGGCGCAACACCCGCTCGCCATATTTGACGAACTTGTCGTAGGTCTCCGACTGCTGCCAGTCCAGCGGGCTGATGCGCCAGCTGTGCAGCGGGTCGTCCTGCAGCGACTTGAGGCGGGCCTTCATCTGTTTCTTGGACAGGTGGAACCAGAACTTGAAGATCAGCGCGCCTTCGTCGCACAGCATCTTCTCCAGGCGCTCGGCGCCGGCGATGGCCTGGTCGAAACGGCCGTCCTTGAACAGCTCGTGCACCCGTCCCTGGAGCATCTGGCTGTACCAGTTGCCGAAAAACACGCCCATGCGTCCCTTGGCCGGGAGCATCCGCCAGTAGCGCCAGGCCGGTGGCCTCGCCAGCTCTTCGTCGGTCTGCTGGTCGAAGGTGCGGACCTCGATCAGGCGTGGGTCCATCCACTCGTTGAGCAGTTTCACCGTCTCGCCCTTGCCGGCGCCTTCGATGCCGTTGATCAATACGATCACCGGGAAACGAGCTTTCTGCTTCAGCTCGAACTGGGCTTCCAGCAGGGCTTCGCGCAGGGCCGGGACTTCGGCGTCAAAGGTTTTTTTGTCGATGGCGTGACCGATTTCGGCTGATTCGAACATGAGCGACTCCCTGGCAAGATGGAGCAAGACTAGCGGATCGACACCTGATTTGTCGGCAGGGAAGATGCCAGCCATTGCCGTGGATCATTACCCCCTGTGTCGATCGGCTAGAATGGTCGCCTTGCCGTTACCGAGCCGAACATGACCGCTGAACTGTCCCACACCCAGCCCCATGCCCAGTCCCATGCCCAACTCGACTGGGACGACCAGGGCCGCCCGCGTTCGCGGGTTTTCGACGACGTGTATTTCTCCACCGACTCGGGCCTGGATGAAACCCGCCATGTGTTTCTCGAACAGAACCGCCTGCGCGAGCGTTTTGCCGCGTTGCCGCCCAGTGGCCGCTTCGTCATCGGCGAGACCGGCTTCGGCACCGGCCTGAATTTTCTCTGCGCCTGGCAGTTGTTCGAGCAACAGGCCAACCCCAGCGCACGCCTGCATTTCGTCAGCGTGGAAAAATTCCCGCTGACGCCAGCCGACCTGCAGCGCGCCCTGGCCCTGTGGCCGGAGCTCGCACCCCTGGCCGAGCGCCTGTTGCGCGCCTATGTCGCCGTGCATCAGGGCTTTCAACGCCTGGTGCTGGACGAGGGCCGCGTTACCCTGACCCTGCTGATCGGCGATGCCCTGGAGCAGTTGCCGCAACTCGACGGGCAGGTCGATGCCTGGTTCCTCGACGGCTTCGCCCCGGCGAAAAACCCCGAGATGTGGACCGCCGAGCTGTTCGCCGAACTGGCGCGCCTGGCCGCTCCGGGTTCGAGCATCAGCACCTTCACCAGCACCGGCTGGGTGCGCCGCCTGCTGAATGCCGCGGGCTTCAAGATGAAACGCACCCCGGGCATCGGCCACAAGTGGGAAGTGCTGCGCGGCGAGTTTCTCGGCTGGCCCGAAGACACGCCGAAGCCTGCCGCCAGCAAGCCCTGGTTCGCCCGCCCCACTCAACGGATCCAGGACAAACATGCCCTGGTGATCGGCGCCGGCCTGGCCGGTTGCGCCAGCGCCGCCAGCCTCGCCGCGCGGGGTTGGCAGGTCAGCCTGCTGGAGCGCCACGGGCAACTGGCCCAGGAAGCCTCGGGCAACCCGCAGGGCGTGCTGTACCTGAAACTCTCGGCCCATGGCACCGCCCTGTCGCAGATGATTCTCAGCGGTTTCGGCTACACCCGGCGCCTGCTCGAGCAGCTGCAACGGGGCGTCGACTGGGACAGCTGCGGCGTGCTGCAACTGGCCTTCAACGCCAAGGAAGCCGAGCGCCAGGCGCAGTTGGCGGCCGCCTTCCCGACGGACCTGTTGCATCAGCTGGACCAGCCCCAGGCCCAGGCCCTGGCCGGCATCGGCCTGGCTCACGGCGGGCTGTTCTACCCGGAAGGCGGCTGGGTGCATCCGCCGGCCCTGTGCCAATGGCAAGCCGCGCACCCACAGATTCGCCTGCTGCCCCATCACGATGTACTGGAATTGCGCCGGGTCGATGGCCAGTGGCAGGCCTGGGACGGCGAGCGGCTGCTGGCCAGTGCCGAGGTGGTGATCCTCGCCGGCGCCGCCGAGATCAAGCGCTTCCCGCCCAGCGCCGAGCTGCCGCTCAAGCGCATCCGCGGGCAGATCACCCGCCTGCCGCAGACCGCGCGCAGCCAGGACCTGGCCACGGTGGTGTGCGCCGAAGGCTATGTCGCCCCCGCGCGCCTGGGCGAACACACCCTGGGCGCCAGTTTCGACTTCAAGAGCGAAGACCTGACGCCCACCGCCGCCGAGCACGCGGGCAACCTGCAGATGCTCGAAGAGATCTCCCAGGACCTGGTGGAACGCCTGGAAGCCGACCGCCTGCAAGCGGGAACCCTCGAAGGACGGGCCGCCTTCCGTTGCACCAGCCCGGACTATCTGCCGATCGTCGGTCCCCTGGCGGACCAGGCGACATTCGCCGAGGTCTACGCGGTGCTGGGCAAGGATGCGCGCCAGGTCCCGGACCTGCCCTGCCCCTGGCTGGACGGCCTGTATATCAACAGCGGCCACGGCTCGCGCGGGCTGATCACCGCGCCACTGTCGGGCGAGTTGCTGGCCGCCTGGCTGGACAATGAACCGCTACCCCTGCCACGCAGCGTGGCCGAAGCCTGTCACCCCAATCGCTTTGCCTTGCGTCGGTTGATTCGCGGCAAGCCATGAAAACAAACCGCGATGCCAGGCGCCCTGGCATCGCCGCGCAAACGCCCACGGGCCCTGCCCGAGCGGCAAAACTCCAGGCAGATCAAGGCCTTTACCTCGGCCCGCAACGCACTAGCACCCCGCCGCTTATAACCCATCGGTCTAAAACTCCAGGGTTTCACCTGGGTCAGTTTCCGGGTACCTGCCGTTTCTGGCCGGTCGCGATTCCCCCCTCCCCAACGGAAAAACCGGTAAGGACATATGTGCGGATTAGCTGGAGTATGTGATATGCGCTAAACAAGGGCGCCTAGCGCCTCTTATTGTCCCTGATATCCCCTATCGGGAACTGAACATGGTACAAAAAGTGGTACGAGAGCCACATGCCCTCCTCCGGCGCCCTGCCGACCAGTCACCCCTCCCACGTTTGACCGAACCACCCATTGTCAAGCCAGCCTCCATGCCTGCGCTTGTGTCTGGACTGTTTGATTTCTGATACATTCCGGTCCGCGCCATCACGCCAGCTTGCAGAAAAGAATATATGGATATCGATAAGTCAATGAGCAACAAGCAATTAAAGTCACTACAGGCTCTGCGTGGTCTAGGTGCAATATCTGTCGTAATATTTCACGCCCTATCACTATTCCCTTTTATGAATTTCAGGGCTGGTGCAGCCGGAGTAGATTTATTCTTCGTGATTAGCGGCGTTGTCATGTACTTATCCGTCAAGCCAACAACAAGCCCTTTTGATTTCTTAAAGAAGCGGTGCATTAGAGTCATACCAATGTACTGGATCGCATCAGCAATAGCTGTTGCATACTTCTACGCACGCTATCCAGACGTTCCGCCATCATCAGAACACATCATAAGGTCGTTTCTTTTTGCGCCGCCGCCTGCCGGATTTAACATGCCGGTTCTTTACCCTGGCTGGACACTGAACTATGAAATGTTTTTCTACGCAGTTCTTGGACTTATGCTGTGCATCGGGCGGTTGGCCATACCGGCAACCATATGCCTGATAATAACTCTGGGCGCCGCGCTTCCAGAGATACAGATTATTAAGCAATACTATTTCAATCAAATAATTCTGGAGTTCGCTGCCGGTCTGGTAATCGGACACGTAATAAAGTCAGGATACAGGCCGAAAAAACCAGAGGCTGCATTATTTATAGCCGCCTCCGTACTTCTATTTTCAATTCATAACATCGCTGTTTCAGATGGCGTTATTGCGTGGGGAATACCCAGCGTTCTCCTGGTACTGGGCGCCCTTGGATTTGAAGATTCCAAACTTATCAAGGGCAGAGTTGTGCAATTCTTCGGCGAGTCCAGCTACTCAATCTACTTGTTCCATGCGATCGCAATATGGGTTGTCAGCTGGATATGGCCAGGGCAGCCAGGGCCAGAAATGGTATTAACCGCGGCGCTGCTGTCGCTGCTGATCGGGGCTATCGCGTTCAAGTACGTCGAGAGCCCCCTGCTTAGGCTTATGACAAGGCCGGCGCGCAGCAGCAGTATTTCTAAGGCAGCAAGCCCCGGCGCTTAACCGGGGCCATCTCAATCAGCACTGATAGGTCAGGGTTATGCTGATGTCGTCAGTTGATCCCCAGGTGAATGGAACAGTCGGGCCTACGAGGTTGGCCGAGCCATTTATGTTGATCGTAAAGCTGTTGACGCCTGAGTTGAGCGCGGCAACCCCGGTATAAAAGCTTGTCCCGGCGTCGCGCATCAGCACTGAGCCAACGGCATTCTCCCTCGACGCGAAGGGCAATCCAAAGGTCCAGAAGGTTCCGCCAGGCGCAGTGGTCGTCCCGAAGAGCAGGTACACACTCACCGTGACGATGTTCCCGTCTCGGACCCAGCGTCCGCGGATGGTTCCATTCCCTACAGTCCCGCTCCAGGTTGGGGTGTAGGTAGATGCTTTTGAGTAGATCAGGTTCTGACTGAGAAGGCTGGTGTTGAAAATAACAAAGCCAGATGCTGCAACATCTTGCTCTGGCTCATCGATCAAGTTTTCAAAGAAGTTTGCAGGGTCCTCAGAAGCCAGAAGGCTCTGGTTGTTGAATACTGTCCCGGCTGGGATGTAAACATAGCCTCCCTTAACAGATCCGCGACAAACGTCTCCAACGAAGTGATAAAGAAATGAGGTTTTCGTTGTTGGGTTATCGTTTCTCAGCCCCGCAAAAGTGCAATCATCAAACGACCATCCAATGTTGACGCCAAGAAATCCTACAGATGGTCCGTGCGATTCGAAATAACATTTATTGAATGCTGTGTTTTTTGTGTTCTCGACAGTCGCGCCATAGCGGTCTCCCATAAAGTTCGTACTGTTGAACACGTTTCCTACAGCGCCGATACCGCCAGTGCATCGAACCCTTGCAGCAAACTGCAAGCCTTTAAACTGACACTGATTGAATACGTTGGAGTTGACGAAGCCATTGCCGTTAAGATCCATCGCCGTATCTACCACATCGATATCAATATGATTGAACATATTCAGAAGTGGTCCGACATCGGTGGAGTTGCCCATCTGGATACCATTCTGGCAATCAGTGATGACGACATTTGACCATTCTGAACTGATCATATATCGGCACTTAACACCCCACAGCCCGCCCTTTATGCGAATGTCGTGAAGCTCAATCCAAGTATCATCAAGTGTCGCTGTGGACTGAGCGAAAATATCATGCGCACCGCTACCTTGAATTACTGTGCCACTTCCGTTCCTGTATCCAAGTGCATCACCTGCAACTCGAACGCCGCTAATATTTAATGCAGAACTTGTTTTGTAAATTCCCTTTGGAATGTAAAGAGTTTTTGAGAAGAACCTTGCAGCATTTATCGCGAGCTGCAGCTTCGCGGTGTCATCAACAACACCGTCTCCGATGACGCCGAAATCGAGTGCGCTTATTGCCTCTCTGGCCTTAGCCTGAAGTGTTCTGGATACAGCGCCCGTCCCCGCCTGAAGGAACCCGATCAGGTTAGAGCCAGCAGACCCTGATAGGCTCTGGACCGTTACGGTGACCCCATCAGGGCCGACGTACAGAATATTCGCTGCTGAGTTGATTGGGCCCTGGCCGGTTCCGATCAGGTCGCCGATGTACTGCTCGGTCCAGTTTTTGGTCGCGGCATCCTGCATCTCGACAGGATCGCTCAATTCCCTGATGCCATTACCCCCCAGCTCGATACCACCCAGCCCCATCAACATCGCTATCTCCGAGCCGAAGCGATCTATCGGACCACCTCAGAAGCTGCTTGAGGGCCTGCCAGATCCTGTCGAAATCACGGTTTACCGTTGACGAAAGAAAGTCCCCGTTCTCCTGATAATCGACCAGTCGCTGAAAGGAATCCCGCCATCGCGGGTGGTGAAGCGTGAGATTGATCCGTTCACCCGGGAAGAGGCTGATCTCATGATCGATAAGCTTTATGAGATTACGGGCGGCCTTCAATCGATATATGCAGCGTTCTTCGAGTTCTCTTTCTATACCGGAATGCGCCCGGGTGAGGCGATGGCACTACGCTGGGAGGAGATAGATACAAGGAAGAAAACGGCAAGGGTTTGCCGAATTCGGATCTACGGGGAGATCAAGGAAAGGACGAAGACGAAGACCGTTCGTGAGGTTTTATTGAACGATCGCGCTCTTCAGGCACTCGATAAAGCTAAGCCATTAACCATGGCTCACTCGGATTACGTGTTTGCGCCAAGTGGCGCTGGGGATAGGTCAGAGCTGTACGTGAAGTCAGAGACTGGCGCTAAGCGCTATTGGGTAAGCGCGATGCGAAAGCTTGGGATCAGGCAACGTCGAATGTATGACACGCGCCACACCTACGCAACGATGTGCCTGATGTCGGGCATGAACCCTGCGTTCATCGCCGCACAGCGTACAGGTCCTGCTTTCAACCTACGCCAAGTGGATCAACTCGCCGAGTGATTGGGCTGAATTGGAGAAACTGAATTTTGCTGAAACAGGTACAAATTTGGTACACGAAAAACTCCAATAGCGTCACACACTAAGAAACACAAGGGTTTTAGTCTTATGTGCGGATTAGCTGGAGAACTACGTTTTGATCATCAACCCGCCGACCTGGCAGCGGTTGAACGAATCACCCACCACCTCGCCCCTCGTGGCCCCGATGCCTGGGGCTTCCATAGCCAGGGCCCGATAGCCCTGGGCCACCGACGCCTGAAAATCATGGACCTGTCGGACGGCTCGGCCCAGCCGATGATCGACAACCAACTGGGCCTGTCCCTGGCCTTCAACGGCGCGATCTACAACTTCCCCGAACTGCGCGCCGAGCTGGAAAGCCTGGGCTACGCCTTTTACTCCGGCGGCGACACCGAGGTGCTACTCAAGGGTTATCACGCCTGGGGTGCCGAGCTGCTGCCGCGGCTCAATGGCATGTTCGCCTTCGCCATCTGGGAACGCGACGCCAAGCGCCTGTTCATCGCCCGCGACCGCCTGGGCGTCAAGCCGCTGTACCTGTCGCGCACCGGCCAGCGCCTGCGTTTCGCCTCGGCCTTGCCGGCGCTGCTCAAGGGTGGCGACATCAACCCGCTGCTCGACCCGGTGGCGCTCAACCATTACCTGAACTTCCATGCCGTGGTGCCCGCGCCGCGCACCCTGCTGGCGGGCATCGAGAAACTGCCGCCGGCCACCTGGATGCGCATCGAAGCCGACGGCCGCACCGAGCAGCAAACCTGGTGGACCCTGCCCTACGGCCCGCGCGCCGATGAAGCCGGGCTGAGCCTGGAAGACTGGCGCGATCGGGTGCTCGACAGCACCCGCGAAGCGGTGGCGATCCGCCAACGGGCGGCGGTGGATGTCGGCGTGCTGCTGTCCGGCGGCGTCGATTCGAGCCTGCTGGTCGGCCTGCTGCGCGAAGTGGGTGTGGATAACCTGTCGACCTTCTCCATCGGCTTCCAGGATGCCGGGGGCGAACGCGGTGACGAGTTCCAGTATTCGGACCTGATCGCCCAGCACTACGGCACCGATCACCATCAGTTACGCATCGACGAGCGCGAGATCATCGAACAGCTGCCGGCGGCGTTCCGCGCCATGAGCGAACCCATGGTCAGCCACGATTGCATCGCCTTCTACCTGCTGTCGCGGGAAGTCGCCAGGCATTGCAAGGTGGTGCAGAGCGGCCAGGGCGCCGACGAGCTGTTCGCCGGTTATCACTGGTACCCGCAGGTGGATGGCGCCAGCGACCCTTACGCGGCCTACCGCGAGGCGTTCTTCGACCGCAGCTACGACGACTACGCGGCCACCGTGCAGCCGCAGTGGCTGACCGCCAACGACGCCGCCGGCGATTTCGTCCGCGAGCACTTCGCCCAGCCCGGCGCCACCGCGCCTGTGGATAAGGCCCTGCGCCTGGACAGCACGGTGATGCTGGTCGACGACCCGGTCAAGCGTGTGGATAACATGACCATGGCCTGGGGCCTGGAGGCGCGCACGCCGTTCCTCGACTACCGGCTGGTGGAACTGTCGGCGCGAGTACCCGCCAAGTTCAAGCTGGCCGATGGCGGCAAGCAGGTGCTCAAGGAAGCCGCGCGCCTGGTGATCCCCAGCGCGGTGATCGACCGCAAGAAAGGCTACTTCCCGGTGCCCGGCCTCAAGCACCTGCAGGGCGACACCCTGGACTGGGTGCGTGAGCTGCTGCTCGACCCAAGCCAGGACCGCGGCCTGTTCAACCCGGCGATGCTCGACCGCCTGCTGACCGACCCACAAGGCCAACTGACGCCGTTGCGCGGCTCCAAGCTGTGGCAACTGGCCGCGCTGAACCTGTGGCTCAGCGAACAAGGAATCTGACCCATGAAACCCCACGCCACGGCTTACAGCCAACGCTTGCTGCGCGGTCAGGCGCCCTCCTACGAGCGTCTGCAGGCGCGTTTCGCCGAAGACCGCAGCGCCCTCGGCACCGACCCCATCGCCGTGCACTGCGGCTGGGGCCGGCTGCTGATCGGCCATACCTTTCCCGACCCGACGAGCCTGGCCGAGGAGCTGCTCAACGAACACCCCGGCGAACGCGACATCGCCTTGTATGTCGCCGCGCCGCAGCAGATTCTCGGCCTGGAGCCGACCCAGTTGTTCCTCGACCCGTCGGACACCCTGCGCCTGTGGTTCAGCGACTACCGCCAGGCCACCCGGGTGTTTCGCGGCTTCCGCATCCGCCGGGCGCAGAGCGCGGCGGACTGGCAGGCCATCAACCAGCTGTACCTGGCCCGCAACATGCTGCCGGTCGACCAGAATCTGCTGACCCCGCGCCATGCCGGCGGGCCGGTGTACTGGCTGGCCGAAGACGAAGACAGCGGCGCGGTGATCGGCAGCATCATGGGCCTGGATCACCAGAAGGCCTTCCATGATCCGGAGCACGGCAGCAGCCTGTGGTGCCTGGCGGTGGACCCGCATTGCACCCGCCCGGGGGTCGGCGAAGTGCTGGTCCGGCACCTGATCGAACACTTCATGAGCCGCGGCCTGAGCTACCTCGACCTGTCGGTACTGCACGACAATCGCCAGGCCAAGAGCCTCTACGCCAAGCTGGGTTTTCGCACCCTCTCCACCTTCGCCATCAAGCGCAAGAACGGCATCAACCAGCCGCTGTTCCTCGGCCCCGGGCCCGAGGCGGCGTTCAACCCCTATGCGCGGATCATTGTCGAGGAAGCCCATCGTCGCGGCATCGACGTGCAGGTCGACGACGCCGAAGCCGGGATGTTCACCCTCAGCCATGGCGGCCGCCGGGTGCGCTGCCGCGAATCCCTGAGCGATCTGACCAGCGCCATCAGCATGAGCCTGTGCCAGGACAAGAGCCTGACCCACAAGGTGCTGAAACAGGCCGGGCTGAACCTGCCGGCGCAACAACTCGCGGGCAACGCCGACGACAACCTGGCGTTTCTCGACGAGCATGAACGGGTGGTGGTCAAGCCACTCGACGGGGAACAAGGCCAAGGTGTGGCCGTGGATCTGCGTACCATCGAAGAGCTGCAACAGGCGATCGACAACGCTCGGCGGTTCGACAGCCGGGTGTTGCTCGAGAGCTTCCACGAGGGTCTGGACCTGCGCATTCTGGTGATCAGCTTCGAGGTGGTCGCCGCGGCCATTCGCCGGCCGGCCGAGGTGATCGGCGATGGCCAGCATTCCATCAGAGAGCTGATCGAGGCACAAAGCCGGCGTCGCCAGGCCGCCACCGGCGGCGAAAGCAAGATCCCCCTGGACCACGAAACCCAGCGCACCCTTCAGGCCGCCGGGCATGGCTACGACAGCATCCTGGCGGCCGGCGAACGGCTGTTCGTGCGACGCACCGCCAACCTGCATACCGGCGGCACCCTGGAGGATGTCACCGCGATTCTCCATCCGGAACTGGTGGACGCCGCGATCCGCGCGGCGCGGGCGCTGGATATCCCCATGGTCGGCCTCGACCTGATGGTGCCGGCGGCGGACCAGCCGCAGTACGTGTTCATCGAGGCCAACGAGCGCGCCGGCCTGGCCAACCATGAGCCGCAGCCGACGGCCGAAAGGTTCGTCGACCTGCTGTTTCCCCACAGTCAGCCGGCGATTTGAAAGCCATGTGCTGACAGTACCGGCCTCATCGCGGGCAAGCCTCGCTCCTAACGGCACAGATATTCATGTAGGAGCGAGGCTTGCCCGCGATGACGCACCCACTGGCTCCACTTCACCAGGAGTTTCCATGACCCGATCGATTCCCGAACCGGACCTCAACTACCTGCAGAAAGTCCTCCTGGAAATGCTCGCCATTCCCAGCCCCACCGGCTTCACCGACACCATCGTGCGTTACGTGGCCGAGCGCCTGGAGGAACTGGGCATTCCCTTCGAGCTGACTCGCCGCGGCACCATTCGCGCCACCCTCAAGGGCCAGAAGAACAGCCCGGACCGCGCCGTCTCGGCGCACTTGGACACCATCGGCGCCAGCGTGCGCGCGGTGAAAGACAACGGCCGCCTGACCCTGGCCCCGGTGGGCTGCTGGTCCAGCCGGTTCGCCGAGGGCAGCCGGGTCAGCCTGTTCACCGACAACGGCGTAGTGCGCGGTAGCGTGCTGCCGCTGATGGCCTCCGGGCACGCCTTCAACACCGCGGTGGACGAGATGCCCATCAGTTGGGACCACATCGAATTGCGCCTGGACGCCTACTGCACCACCCGCGCCGACTGCGAGTCGCTGGGCATCGGTGTCGGCGATTTCGTCGCGTTCGACCCCTTGCCGGAATTCACCGAAAGCGGCCATATCAGCGCCCGCCACCTCGACGACAAGGCCGGGGTCGCCGCGTTGCTGGCCGCGCTCAAGGCCATAGTCGACAGCGGTGAGCCGCTGATGATCGACTGCCATCCGCTGTTCACCATCACCGAAGAAACCGGCAGCGGCGCGGCGGCGGCCCTGCCCTGGGACGTCAGCGAATTCGTCGGCATCGACATCGCCCCGGTCGCCCCCGGCCAGCACTCCAGCGAGCACGCGGTGAGCGTGGCCATGCAGGACTCCGGCGGGCCTTACGACTATCACCTGTCGCGGCACCTGCTGCGCCTGGCCACGGAGCACGAACTGCCGGTGCGCCGCGACCTGTTCCGCTACTACTTCAGCGATGCCCATTCGGCGGTCACCGCCGGCCATGACATCCGCACCGCCCTGCTGGCCTTCGGTTGCGACGCTACCCACGGCTATGAACGCACCCATATCGACAGCCTGGCGGCCCTCAGTCGCCTGCTGGGCGCCTACATCCTCAGCCCGCCGGTGTTCGCCAGCGACGCGCAGCCGGCCCAGGGCTCCCTGGACCGCTTCAGCCATCAGCTGGAGCACGACGCACAAATGGAAAGCGACACCCGGGTGCCGTCGGTGGACAGCCTGGTGGGGCAAAAGTCCTGAGGTGATAAGCCCTGAAGTGAAAAGCCGGGCCCCGCGCGAGGTTTGCCTAGCCGCGCGGGGCCCGGCGCAGTAGGATCCGGGATTGTTTGCCGGAGGCCCCTATGCTGATTCCCCATGACCAACTGGAAGTCGACACCCTGACCCGCCTGATCGAAGACTTCGTCACCCGCGACGGCACCGACAATGGCGACGACACCCCGCTGGAAACCCGCGTCCTGCGCGTGCGCCAGGCGCTGACCAAGGGCCAGGCGGTGATCGTGTTCGATCCGGACAGCGAGCAGTGCCAGTTGATGCTCAAGCACGACGTGCCCAAGGAATTGTTCGACTGATCTTCGGCCGGGATCGGGCGCCATGGCGGCGCCCAAAACCCGGCCAGCGCCTCAACCGTTGGTAAAGCGCGGCCCGAACAGAATGATGCTCGCGCCAATCACGCACAGCGCCACCCCGAGCCAGTCCGAACTCAGCGGCCGCACCCGCTCCACCATGCCCAGCCAGCCGATCGAGGCGATGATGTAGATCCCGCCGTACGCCGCATAGGCGCGGCCGGCGTAGCTCGCTTCGATCTTGGTCAGCAACAGGGCGAAGAGCATCAGGCTCGCCAGCGCCGGGACCATCCACCAGGCGCTTTTGCCCTGGCGCAGCCACATCCAGAAGGCGTAGCAGCCGGCGATCTCGAACAGCGCGGCGAGGAAGAACCACAGGTAATTGAGCATGCAAGGTCTCGTCAGGGATGCCAGATGCTGGCAACCCTAACGACGCACAGGGTCAGCGGCAAGCTCAGCTGGCGTTTTGCTTGGCCTTGGCGCGCATCTTGTCGGCCATGAGGGTCATTTCGTCGTACAGCAGTTGCGGGTTCTTCTGCTTCAGGGCCCAGGCCATGCGCCCCTGTTCATGGGGCAGGATCATGAATTCGCCGGCGGCGACCTGGGTGTAGATGTAATCGGCGATGTCCGCCGCGCTGATCGGCGAGCTCTCCAGCAGCTTGCCGACCTGGGCCTTCATCGCCGGGGTCGGGCCGCGGAACGAATCCAGCAGGTTGGTCTGGAAGAACGACGGGCATACCACGTGCACGCCGATTTCCTGCTGGGCCAGCTCGATCAGCAGGCTTTCGGAGAGAGCCACCACACCGGCCTTGGCCACGTTGTAGTTGCTCATGGCCGGGCCCTGCATCAAGGCCGCCATCGAGGCGATATTGATGATCCGGCCCTTGCTCTTTTCCAGCAGCGGCAGGAACGCCTTGCAACCCTTGACCACGCCCATCAGGTTGATCGCGATCTGCCAGTCCCAGTCTTCCAGGGACAACTCGCTGAAGAAACCGCCGGACGCCACGCCGGCGTTATTGACGATCACATCGATGCCGCCGAACTTGACCTCGCAGGCCTGGGCGAAGGCTGTCAACTGGCTGTAGTCACGCACGTCGCAACGTTGCACGAAGCCGTCGCCGCCGGCTTCGCGCACCAGCCTGAGGGTTTCCTGCAGGCCGGGCTCGCTGACATCCGACAAGGCCAACTGCCAGCCTTCGCGCGCCCAGCGCAGAGCGATTTCGCGACCCAGGCCGGATCCGGCGCCAGTGATCATCATGCGATTTTGCATAAGAGTTGCCTTGTTGTTCCGGGAAAGATGAGGCGAGTGTAGCGAAGGATTTTATGCCGCCCACGCACCATCAGATTGCTGAATGCCCCAGGCAAACCGGGGCCTCGGTGCGACTTCCCGCGGTGTTGCAAGTTCAACTCGATGGCCACCGGCAGCAGGTACGAAAGGAAATAGTCCTGCGTGCAAAAAGCATTAAGAAAACTTGGAATCATCCTTGAAAGCCCAGAGTCGGAATGATTAAGCGGTGCGGATTAATTGCCTTGAATCCAGCCGCGCCTTCGATCATCCAATAAGGACAACGACATGGGCACAATCCTGATCATTATTCTGATTCTTCTGCTGATCGGTGGTCTTCCAGTGTTCCCGCACTCCAGAAGCTGGGGTTATGGCCCATCCGGCATCATCGGTGTGGTCCTGGTGGTGTTGCTGATTCTCGTGCTACTGGGCCGGATATAGGCATCGCTCGTTCAAGCTCGGTACTGTTCAACCGTCGAAAAAAAAGAGGCCCGAGGGCCTCTTTTCATTCGCGCGATGAATCAGTCCGGCGTGCCGTGCACCACGCCTGCGGTGTTATCCAGCAGGCTCTTGGTAGCGGTTTGCAGGAAGGCTTCGAGCTTGTGCTTCAACTCGGCGGTACGCGGTGCGTCCGGCACGACTTCGGCATGGGGATTGGCCCCCAGTTCGTACTGGTAGATCTTCGGCGCCATTTCCTTCTCGCGCGGCAGTACCAGGATCTGGTCGGCGGTGACGATGGCGGTGGTCTGCTCGCTGCCCGACGGCTTGATCACGCCAAAGCCGGTATCGCCCTGCGGCAGGTTGAGCAGGTCGCGGCCCCAGCACTGGTGACGCACTTCGCCACCCAGGCGGCCCATGATGGTCGGCACGATATCGACCTGGGTACCCACGGTGTGGTTGCGCTGGCCGAATTTCTCCTGGATGCCCGGGGCGATCATCAGCATCGGCACGTTGAAGCGGCCCAGGTCCATTTCGGTGATCTGGCGCTCGTTGCCGAAACCATGGTCACCCACGATCACGAACAGCGTCTCCTTGAAGTACGGCTCCTTGCGCGCCTTCTCGAAGAACTGGCCCAGGGCCCAGTCGGAATAACGCATGGCGGTCAGGTGTTCGTTCAGGCTGCCACGGTCGGTCACCTTCTCCACCGGCAACGGCGTCGGCAAGGCGTACGGGGTGTGGTTGGACAGGGTCTGCAGCAGGGCATAGAACGGCTTGCCGTTTTCCCGCGCCTTCAACTCTTCCAGGCCACGGTTGAACATGTCCTGGTCGGACACGCCCCAGGTCGGATCGGAGAACACCGGATCGACGAAGTCGTTGCGACCGACGAAGTTGGTCATGCCCTGGTTGCTGAAGAAGCCCGACTGGTTGTCCCAGGCGAAATCGCCGTTGTAGACGTACACGTCGTCATACTTGCGGGCGCTCAGCACCTGCGGCAGGCCGGACAGCTTGTGGCTGCCTTCCGGGGTCTGCATCAGGTATTCGAAACCCGGCAGGTTGGGGAAGCAGGCCATGGTGGCGAACATGCCCTGGTGGGTATGGGTGCCGTTGGAGAAGAAGCGGTCGAACAGCAGGCCTTCCTTGGACAGTTGGTCCAGGTACGGGGTGATGTTGCCCGGAGCGCCCAGGGCGCCCACCGAGTGACCGGCCATGCTTTCCATCAGGATCACGACCACGTTCTTGATCGGCAGGGTCTTGTCGGCCGGTGGCGTGTAGTCGCGGCGCACGGCGGCGATATCGGCGTCCACCAGCTTGTCGTCCGGCATCACCAGCAGGTCGCGCACCACTTGCTGCGCCTCGGGCTGCGGCAGGGTGGCTTTCCAGATATTGCTGCGGTCTTCGCCCATCCGGCTCTTGGCCGCTTCGACCAGCGACAGCGTGCCGTTGAGGCCCAGCTGGTTGGCGAAGTTCGATTCGGTGGTGTAGACGTCACCCCAGCGCAGCGGCGGGCCCTGGCGCAGGGTGCCGCGGGCGGCGACCACGCAGACCAGCAGGCAGACCACGAATACGCCGATACGGGCGTACCACGGGGCGACCTGCCGGGTGCCGATGCTGCCGCCGCTGAACGGGCCGCGTGGCCGGGTCGCGCGGTCGGCGCCCTTGAACGCCAGGCTCAGCAGCCAGGTGCCGAGCGCCCAGGCCAGCAGGTAGCGCACCACCGGGAAGCCGTACCAGAGCATGCTCATCACGGTTTTCGGGTCTTCCTTCACATACTGGAAGACCAGGCCGTTGAGGCGCTGGTGGAACTCGCGGTAGAAGTCCATCTCCATCAGGCCGAGGAACAGCGCGATGCTCGAAACGATGGTCAGCCAGAAGCGGAAGAAACCGCGAGCCGCCATGGCCCGGGCACTGAACAGGGCCAGCAGCAGCGGGATGCTGAGGTAGACCACCAGGCGCACGTCGAAGCGCAGGCCGTTGGCGAAGGCTTCAAGGAAGGTCGAGGCCGGTGTGTCGAGGATCATCTCGCGGTTGTAGACCAGCAGCGCCACGCGCAGCAAGGACAGCATGACCATCATGGCCAGCGCGCAGAGCAGCGTATAAGCCAGATGCGATTTGACGGTCGGTTGCAGCAGGCGACTCGAGGCTCGCTGCTGACTCAGGGCGTCCGGGTTTGCCATATCGTTTTAGGACCCAATGGAAGTTGAAGTTGCGAAAAAAATGCAGCTGCGCTTTGCCCTCTTGTAGCCATTCAGGGCTGGGGGGATGGCGCGGTGCGCAAATGTTGCACGATCAGCAGCGGCATTGCCATTGATTACTGGCAGGCGCCCTCACCCGGCCGGCAATGGCCAGAGTCAGGGATCGCAACCGGAGATCGCACGGGGTGCAGCGGAAAAACAGCGCTGGCGAATTGTCATGGAGACTTTGTGAAAATTTCGTGCAGCGCATATTTGGTCACATAAAAAAGGGCCTGGCGGCCCCTTTTCGAACCCGCGCCAGCCTTCAGAACCTCACGTTACCGCGCGGCCCGGCAATCGCCCAGATGATCAGGCCCAGAACCGGCAACAGGATGATCAGCAGCACCCAGAGGATTTTCATCCCGGTTTCGGCACTGCTTTTTAGCACATTGATGATCGCCCAGATGTCCAGCGCGAGGATGATCAGGCCGACCAGCGTATTGAAGGTGGAACCCATGGTGTCGCTCCTAAGTGAGGGCTTGCCCACTTAGGATAGCCGGCCAGCGCCTGGGTTCCTTTTTATCGCCCGCGCGGTCAGGTCCGTGGCTCGGCAGCTCAGACGTGAACCGCGACCTTGAGCGCTTCCAGGGACGGAGCGGCGGCGATACCGGCTTCGGCGCACAGCTCCAGCACGCGCGGCACATCGTTGCCGTAGACCAGTACCACTTGCAGCTCGTCGTCCAGCAGCTGGCTGAAGTTCATCAGCACGTAGCCACCGTTTTCCGGGTTCATGCTGCCCATCTGGATCTGGATGCGGTTGAGCGCGGTCAGGGCCTCGGTCTTGGCCAGTTGCTTGGGCTTGATGTTGAACGCCACGCCCGGGCCGAAAGACGCGACGATCTGCGCGAACAGGTCCATGTAGGTGTCGGCCTGGAACAGCACGGTTTCCGGCAGGCTGCCGACCACCACCCATTCGCCCAGCGGGATCGGGAAGCTGTCGTCGTAGTTGATGTCCGGGTTGGCGGCCAGGAAGGCCTGGGGATCGGCGTAGGCCTGGGCGGCCTCGTCGGCGATCCGCAGGATTTCTTCTTCGCCCATGCAGCCGGAGCTGATTTTGGTGATGAGTTCGGCGAGGACGGTTTTCATGGGCGAATCCTGTTACGGGTCAATGGCGGGCGCGCAGGATAGCCTAAACCCGCCCCGCGAACCTACCGCCGCGACCAAGGCCTGGCCTTGGCCCGGCGGCATGCGCCATTCAGCTCAGCCCAGCAACTTCTGCAACTGCGCGGTGGTGTCGACGGCGCCCATGGTCTTCGCCGCGTCCAGTGCGCTCACGCCGTTGGCGTCGGTGGCTCGCGGGTTGGCGCCCTTGCCGATCAGGTAGTCGACGATTTCCGTGCGGTTGAACATCGCCGCCATCATCAGCGCGGTACGCCCGTCGAAGGACGAACCTTCCACCTCGGCGCCGCCTTCCACCAGCGCCTTGACCACTGCCAGGTCGCCCTTGAAGGCCGCGCCGGCGATCGGGCTCTGGCCGTTGTCGTTACGGATCTCGGGGTCGGCCTTGTGCTTGAGCAGCACCTGCACCGCGTCCACATGCCCGTAGTAGCTGGCCAGCATCAGCAGGGTGTCGCCCTTGTGATTGCGCAGGTTGACCGGCAGACCGCTGCTCGCCAGCTTGTCGAGCATCTGGGCGTCGCCTTGACGGGCGACGTTGAAGACCTGCTCGGTAAACGCGGCGGCTTCTTCTGCGGTCATCTGGCGGCTGTTGTCTGACATCGGGAACTCCACTTTCGGCCAATCGGAAAGCCGCTAGTGTCCCCAAGCGCCTCCAGCCCTGTCATCCCTTTTTTCTCAAGAGCGGCCATAGCCAGAATCAATAACGGTGCCGGCCGGCACAAATATCCGCCAGGACCGCCTCCGTGACCTGGACGTAGGTCGCCGATCCCGGCAACCAGGCGTACACCGGGTCGCCGCCGGTTTTCGACGGGTCGAAGGCTTCTTCCTTGAGCCGGGTCTTCTGGTACTTGAAGGTGCCGGTGGTCTCCATTTTCACCTTGACCCGCAGGAACAGCGGCACCGCGTAGCCCGGCAGATGCTCGCGGGCGAACTGCAACAGCTCGGTGAAATCCAGGGTCGCCAGGGACTCGGCCGGAGTGATCGCCGCCATCCCGGCGCGACCGTTGGTGTTGTGCACCTCGACGCCATAGGCCACCGCCTCGGCGACCTGCGGATGTTGCAGGAGGATGTTCTCCACCTCGGTGGTGGAGACGTTTTCGCCCTTCCAGCGATAGGTATCGCCCAGGCGATCGATGAACTGCGCATGGCCAAAACCGATATCGCGCAGCAGGTCGCCGGTATTGAAGTAACGGTCGCCCTTCTCGAACACGTCGGTGAGGATCACCTTCAGGTTCTTTTCCGGCTCGGTATAGCCGTCCAGCGGCGCCTTGTCGTCGATCTTCGCCAGCAGCAAGCCCTGCCCGCCCCGGGCGACCTTCTGCATGAAACCCGAGCCGTTGCGGATCGGCGCACAGGTGTCGTGGGCGTACTCCACCAGCGCCCAGGGCGCCAGGGAAAAGCCCACGGTATTGTCGAAGTTGAGCACGTTGGTAAAGCCGATATTGCCGTCGCTGGCGGCATACAACTCGCAGATATGCTCGACGCCGAAACGCTGTTTGAACGCCCCCCACACGCCGGGGCGCAGGCCGTTGCCGACCATCTTCACCACGCTGTTGTCACGGTCGTGCTCGCTGGCGGGCTGGTCGATCAGGTAACGACACAGCTCGCCCACGTAGCCGATGGTGGTGGCCTTGAACCGGCGGGCATCCTCCCAGAACCGGCTGGCGCTGAACTTGCGGCGAATGGCAAACCCCGAGGCCCCGCTGATGGCCGAGCCCCAGCACACGCACAGCCCGGTGGCGTGATACAGCGGCAAGGTGCAGTAGAGGATGTCGGCCGGCTGCATATCGAGGGCGATCATGCCGAAGCTGGCCGAGGTGCGCATCCAGCGGCCATGCTTGAAAATGCCGGCCTTGGGCAGCCCGGTGGTGCCCGAGGTGTAGATATAGAAGCACGGATCGTCGAGGTAGATCCGCGCGGTGCTCGGGGGGTTGCCCGAGTCGCTGGCGGCGCTGGCGGCCATCAGGTCGATGCAGCCGGCGGGCGTTGGCCCGGGCGCCACATCTGGGTCGGCGACGAACCAGGTACGCGCCTCGTCGATGGCGACCTGGTCGCGAATCGCCGAATAGGCATCCAGCAGTTCGACGCCGACGATCATCGCCACCGGCTTCACCAGGTTCACGCTGTGCACCAGCACACTGCCGGTCTGCGCGGTGTTGAGCATGGCGCAGATACCGCCGAGCTTGGCCACCGCCAGCACGCTCACCAGCAACTCGGGACGGTTCTCGACGAAGATCGCCACCACGTCGCCCTTGCCGATGCCCTGGCTCGCCAGGTAATGGGCGATCCGGTTGGCCCACTGGTTGGCCTGTGCATAACTCAACACCCGGTCGCCATACAGCAGCGCCGGGCCGTCAGGGTTGCGTTGCGTGGCCTGCTCGAAGGTCCAGCCCAGCCCGCAGGGCTGATCGGCACGCTTGACGTTGGCTATCTGCATGCCCTTGATGACCCGCGGCAACGCCCGGGCGATGGAGGGCAACTTTCGCAGCATCATGCCCCAGGTGATCATGTCGTGCTGACGAGTGCTCATGACGGCTCCTGTTCGACGCAAAAGGATCCTGCACGGGCCAGACCGGCAGGCAGACAAGGGTCGATGGGGCTATTCGGCTGGGGGCCGAGGGCGGGCCGCCACGGCAAACTGGAGAAGAACAGGGGGCAAGCTATTGGCAGTAATACAGAGCATGGCGTTCATGGATGACGTCCTATTTTCTTATTATCAGGCGCCTGCGACCCAGAGGATCACGACGCATGACTGTCCATGTCGGTGAAGCGTCTGATTGACTTGTACAGCCCGGAACATCGAGGCTTGGGGCTTTGCAAAAGGATCGCGGCAAAGCCTGTTGCTGGCGAAAAAATACGTCAGCGCTTCTTGGCCTGTACACGGAGTTTTTGCAAAGTTTTGTATCTCCCCCGTGATGCCGGCTTCCTCGCACTCGAGGGCCGGGCTTGCCGGCTGAATCTTTTGCGTGAACCGCCAGTCACAGGGTTACGCCCCTGCCCTTGCCCACGGCGCCGATCTCGCAAAATGCAGGATGCACGATGGCCATTCATGCAAATTGCACGGACACGTAAATCACAAAAAATAGTAAACGACTGATTTATAAAGATTTTTTAAAAATACAGTACTGGCACAATCACTGCACCTATCACTCCAGGTTTGCCATTCAAGAACCAATGGAGCTGATAGACATGAGCCTGATCCAAGAAAAATTCGCTTCCCTGTTCTCCAACTACGAAGTGACCACTCAGCCACGGCCCGATGGCGGCATCCTGCTGACGCTGCGTAACAGCGAAGGTAAACAGCTCAAGCGCTCGATCTCTTATGCGCAGTTGCATGCGGGCGATCAGCTGTCGTGGGTGATCAGCGCGTTGCGTCGCGACCTGGCTGAACAGGCCAGCGAATTGCCACAGATTTCCCTGCTGCAAAGCCAGAACCGTTTTGCCCTGCCGTCGTATCACTCGCTTTAAATCCGTACCGCTGCGGATTCGCGGTGACAACGCAGACATGACGGATAGCCCCAATCAGGCCGTGCCAGCCTTACGCTGACACGGCCTGATTGCTTTCAGAAACGCTGCGGATCGATCTCGGCGAAGCTCGCCACATTCGCATGCCCCGCCAACACCCCGCCTTCGCGCACCAGGCCGCAGGTGGCCAGGCCGGCGGACTTGGCCGCATCCAGTTCCTGGACGACATCGGACAGAAAGAGAATCTGCCCAGGTGCACAACCGATGGCCTGGGTAATGCGCTGGTAAGATTGCACTTCGCGCTTGGGCCCGGAAGTGGTGTCGAAAAAACCGCTGAACAGCGGCGCCAGGTCCCCGGCAGTGGAGTGACCGAAAATCAGCTTCTGCGCCTGGATCGAGCCCGACGAATAGACGTACAACCGATAACCAGCCTGATGCCAGTGCTGCAACGCCGCCGCCGCATCCGGGTAGACATGGCCCTTGAGCTGCCCGGCCCGGTACCCCTGCTCCCAGACCATGCCTTGCAAGGCCTTGAGTGGCGTGGCCTTGCGATCTTCCGCGATCCAGCCCAGGAGGATCTCGATCACCCGCTCGACATCCGCCGCCGGCTCGCTGCTGGCCTCACGCACCGCCTGCAACTGCTCGGCGACATCGGCCCGGGTGGCGTGCTTGCGCACGAAGTCCGGCAGTTGCTGCACCGCGTAGGGGAACAGCACCTCGAAGACAAAACTCACCGCGCTGGTGGTGCCTTCGATGTCGGTGAGAATGGCCTTGATCGGCATCCGCTCAATCCTCCAGAAGCGGGAACTGGCTGGCGATATCGGAACCGGTGAAGTTGGCGACCCAGCCTTGCGGGTTGTTGAACATGCGGATCGCCACCAGGTACGGGTTCTCGCCCATGTCGAACCAGTGCGCGGTACCGGCCGGCACCGAAAGCAGGTCGTTCTTCTCGCAGAGCACGGCGTACACGTAGTCGCCGATGTGCAGATTGAACAGACCACGACCGGCGACGAAAAAGCGCACTTCGTCCTCAGCGTGGCGGTGTTCGTCGAGGAACTTGGCGCGCAGCTCGGCCTTCTGCGGGTGATCGCTATTGAGGCTGATCACATCGACGCTGATGTAGCCGCGTTCGGTCATCAGGCGGTCGATCTGTTCCTGATAGGCGCCTATCACTTCCTCCTGGCTGGCGCCCGGCTGGATCCTGGTGGCGGCTTGCCAACGATCGAAACGCACGCCCTGCTCGGCCAGGGTCGCGGCGATATCGTCGAAATGGGTCAGCACCTTGTTCGGCAGGTCCGGGCTGGATACGTGGTAAACGGACAGGCTGCTCATCTTGGCAATTCCTCGTTATCGGCAGTGCCCTCCGGCTTTTTCCAGGCCGGCCAGGCAGTGCATGTCATCAGGCGGTGGCTACTTCAGTCGAAGAAAGCCTTAACGGTTTAACAGGGCGCGAGTCTTCAGCTCGCACTCGAACAGGAACTCGAAGGCCTCGATCTGGCGCTGCGCGTCACTCATGCGCGCGCCCCAGGTATAGAGGCCATGACCGCGAATCAGGTAGCCAACGCAATCGGCATGGGCGTCGAGCCAGGGCTGGACCTTGCTCGCCAGCCGGGCGATGTCCTGATCGTTGTCGAAAATCGGCACGCGCACCCGCGACTCGTGGCTGGCAATGCCGGCAAAGGCCTTTTGCAGCTCGTAACCCTCGAACTCGATGAAGTCCTCGGCGGTCAGGCGCGACAGCACCGTGGCATTCACCGAATGGGTATGCAGCACGGCGCCGATCTGCGGGTTCCAGTTGTACAGCTGGGTGTGCAACAGGGTTTCGGCCGACGGTTTTTTACCCGGCTCCAGGCTGTTGCCCGCCAAGTCGGTGACCAGCACGTCATCCAGGCCCAACTGGCCTTTGTGCTTGCCCGAGACCGTGAGCAATACCGCGCTTGGCGACAGGCGCGTGGAATAGTTGCTGCTGGTGGCCGGGGACCAACCGCGGGCATACAGAAAGCGCCCGACCTCGATGATGTCCTGTGCCAGCTGTTCGCGGCTAAGGCTCATGGCCTCTCCTCTTGCATACGTGTGGCAATGATAACGGCTGCCGCCAGCGCTGCGAGGCTTGCAATACTAAAGGTCAATGTCGCGCCCAGGGCGTTCCAACTGTAGCCGGAATACAGCGCGCCCAATGCGCCGCCGGTGCCGGCCAGGGCCGCGTACAGGGCCTGGCCCTGGCCCTGCTGACGGTCACCGAAGCTGCGTTGCACGAAATGAATGGCCGCGGCATGAAAGCTGCCGAAGGTCGCGGCATGCAGCACCTGGGCAAACAACAGCAGCCACAGGTGCTCGGCAAAGGCGCCCAACAGCAGCCAGCGCAGGGCCGCCAGCAGGAAACTCGCCAGCAGCACCCGCCGCACCGAAAAGCGCGAGAGAATCCAGCTCATCGCCAGGAACATCAGCACCTCGGCGACCACCCCCAGCGCCCACAACAAGCCGATCAAGCCGCGGCTGTAGCCCAGGTGTTCCAGGTGCAGGGTCAGGAAGGTGTAGTAAGGACCGTGGCTCATTTGCATCAAGGCCACGCAGGCATAGAAGGCCAGCACGCCGGGGCTGCGCAGTTGGCCAAGAAAGCCTCCAGCCGCCAGGCGACTGCCCTGGGCCACTGGCTGGGCATTGGGCACCCAGGCGCTGCTGAGCACGATGCCGGCCATGATCAACACCAGCGCCGCTGGGTAGATATCCAGGCTCAGCCACTCGAACAGCCGCCCCAGCGCCACCACCGTGAGGATGAAACCGATCGAGCCCCATAGGCGGATCTGGCTGTAGCGGGCGGTCTGGCCTTGCAGGTGCGCCAGGGTGATCACTTCGAACTGCGGCAGTACCGCATGCCAGAAGAACGCATGCAGGGCCATGACCATCGCCAGCCAGGCGTAGCTCTTGCTGACGAAAATCAGCGAAAAGCTCAGCAACGTGCAGATCGCGCCAAAACGCACAATGGCCAGGCGCTGGCCGGTGTAGTCGCCGAGCCAGCCCCAGATATTCGGCGCCACGCAGCGCATGAGCATGGGAATCGCCACCAGCTCGCCGATGCGCGCGCTGGAAAACCCCAGGTGATCGAAATACAGCGCCAGAAATGGCGCGGTCGAACCCAGCAAGGCGAAATAGAACAGATAGAAACTGGAGAGCCGCCAGTACGGGAGCGCCGCCACGGCCGTCAGACCGTGGCGACTGGCAGGGACGCCATTACAACTGGCCCAGCACCGGCGTGCTGACGCGCACGTCGGCGTTCTGGCCACGGTGACGCAGCAGGTGATCCATCAGCACGATGGCCATCATGGCTTCGGCGATCGGCGTGGCGCGGATGCCGACGCACGGGTCGTGACGCCCCTTGGTGATGACGTCCACCGGGTTACCGTCGATGTCGATCGAGCGGCCCGGGGTGGTGATGCTGGAGGTCGGCTTGAGCGCCAGGTGCGCGACGATCGGCTGGCCGGAGGAAATCCCGCCAAGGATGCCGCCGGCGTTGTTGCTGAGGAAACCTTGCGGGGTCAGCTCGTCGCGATGCTCGGTGCCACGCTGGGCGACACTGGCGAAACCGGCGCCGATCTCCACGCCCTTGACCGCGTTGATGCTCATCAGCGCGTGGGCCAGCTCGGCGTCCAGGCGGTCGAAGATCGGCTCGCCCAGGCCCGGCATCACGCCCTCGGCGACCACGGTGATCTTCGCCCCCACCGAGTCCTGATCGCGACGCAGCTGGTCCATGTAGGCTTCCAGCTCCGGCACCTTGTCCGGGTCAGGGCTGAAGAAGGCGTTGTCTTCCACCGAGTCCCAGGTCTTGAACGGGATTTCGATCGGGCCCAGCTGGCTCATGTAGCCCCGCACCACGATGCCCTGGCTGGCCAGGTACTTCTTGGCGATGGCCCCGGCCGCCACGCGCATGGCGGTTTCCCGCGCGGAGCTGCGACCACCGCCGCGGTAGTCGCGGATGCCGTATTTGTGGTGGTAGGTGTAATCGGCGTGGGCCGGGCGGAACAGGTCCTTGATCGCCGAGTAGTCCTTGGACTTCTGGTCGGTATTGCGGATCAGCAGGCCGATGGAGCAGCCAGTGGTCTTGCCTTCGAACACGCCGGAGAGGATTTCGACTTCATCGGCTTCCTGGCGCTGGGTGGTATGGCGGCTGGTGCCGGGCTTGCGCCGGTCCAGGTCGCGCTGCAGATCGTCCAGCGACAGCTCAAGACCCGGTGGGCAGCCGTCGACAATGGCGACCAACGCCGGACCATGGCTTTCGCCCGCGGTGGTGACAGTGAACAGCTTGCCGTAGGTATTGCCAGACATGCGGGACGCTCCGTGAAATCAGCCGAAATAACTCAATCTGGATTACTGAGCGCGCCAGTATACGCAGCCTACCCAACTAGTTCATCCTCGAACCTTATCCGTGCCGGGAAGTCCAACCGGCACCTTCTCCATGATGGCGTGATGATGCTGCGAGTTCTTCTCTTGAGCCTTACCCTGTTCACCGGCCTGGTCCACGCGGCCGTGCTGCAACGTCCCATCAGCCTGGACACTGGCAATGGCGAGTTATACGGCTCGCTGCTGTTGCCCAAGTCCGACGCCCCGGTGCCGGTGGTGCTGATCGTCTCCGGCTCCGGCCCTACCGACCGCGATGGCAACAACCCCGACGGCGGGCGCAACGACAGTCTCAAGCGCCTGGCCTGGGTACTGGCCAAGCACAACATCGCCAGCGTGCGCTACGACAAGCGCGGCGTGGCCGCGAGCCTTGCCGCCACCCCGGACGAACGCAACCTGACCCTCGACGCCTACGTCGCCGACGCCGTGGCCTGGGGCAAAAAACTCAAGGCCGACCCGCGCCTGGGCCCGTTGATCATGCTCGGCCACAGCGAAGGCGCGCTGATCGCCACCCTGGCGGCGCCCCAGGTCGATGCGGCGGCAGTGATTTCCATCTCCGGCACCGCCCGCCCGGTGGACCAGGTGCTGCGCCAGCAATTGAGCTATCGCCTGCCGGCACCGCTGATGCTGCGCAGCAACGAACTGCTCGACAGCCTCAAGGCCGGCCGGGTCGACACCGACGTGCCGCCGCCGCTGGAAGTGATCTTCCGCCCCAGCGTGCAGCCGTACCTGATCACCCTGTTCAAAGAAGACCCGGCCGCCGCGTTCGCCCGCCTGAAAATGCCGGCCCTGATCATCCAGGGCAGCAACGATATCCAGGTCGGCGTCGACGACGCGCGGATGCTCAAGGTCGCCAAGCCGGATGCCCAGCTGGCGCTGATCGAGGGCATGAACCATGTGCTGCGCATCGTGCCCAACGACGTCAAGCGGCAACTGGCCTCCTACAAGGACCCGCAACTGCCCCTGGCCTCGGAACTCGGCAGCCGCATCATCGGTTTTATTGACGGACTTCACGCCCGTTGACGCGTTTTCCCCTCCAGTCCTGAAAAAAACGGCCGATAAGCCTTTGCCGGCCGTTCACTTGCCGTCGGCAAGTAGCGCTTGGACAGGATCTCGCCGTTATGACCGATACCCAGAACCCTCCCGAAACCGAGGTTGAAAACCCCGCTCCCGAAGCCGTGGTGTTGCCGTGGGCGGATGTCCACGCCGAGCATCACCGGATGCTTCGCCTGGCCCCGCTGCAAACCGATCGCGCCACGGGCGGACGGCCGCTGCGCTTTATCGAGTTCGGTTATGCCGAGCGCAGCAACAAGGAGCGCAGCCTGTTGCGCATGACCCTCCAGCTGCCGGGCCAACGGGTGCGCAAGGAACAGAATCACCTGGATGTATGGGTCGACCATACGACTCGGCGGGTGCGCTTCGAACCGGAAAACCTGCAGATCGAGCCGGCGAACCGTGGCATCGGCCGCTTTCTGTTGGCGCAGGGGGCGAGTTGGGCGCAGAAGAAATGGCCACACTACCGCGTGGACGGTTTCGAACTGGCGAACAAGGATGCGCTGAACGAGGCCACGCGCCTGCGACGCGATCATTTCCTGAGGGTCCAGGGTTTCGATGTGGTTTACGCCGATGCCCAGCATCTCAAGGGCAGCGTCAAGGATGTGCAGGTCGGCGAACTGCTGGCCAACTGGAACACCGAAAAACTGCAATTCGTCGAGATCCTCGAAGCCGCGCAGATGCTGCAACAGGCCGAGCAGAACCTCGAAGAGCAGGAAGTCAAACTGCGCAAGCACGAAGAAAAGGTTGCCAAGTACAAGCGCGAAGACACCGGACTGCGCTTTACCATCACCTGCCTGGTGGCCTTTGCGGTGTTCCAGGCCGGGTTGCTGATCTGGATCGCGACCCACCGCTGATTCCAGACTTACGCGGATACCTGTAGGAGCGAAGCTTGCTCGCGATAGCGTCCGTCCAGGCACACCCCGGTGCCTGGATCGCGGGCAAGTCGGATCGCCGCCCGCTCGCTCCTACAGAAACGCCGATCAGACCCGGGAGCTGAACAACGCCTGGTGCTGCCGGCACTGCTCGGCGGTGAGCATGAACACGCCATGGCCGCCGCGCTCGAAGTCCAGCCAGGCGAAGTCGACTTCCGGGTACAGGGCTTCGACATGGACCTGGCTGTTGCCGACCTCGACGATCAACAGGCCCTTCTCGGTCAGATGATCCGCCGCCTCGGCCAGCATGCGCCGCACCAGGTTCAGGCCATCGTCGCCACAAGCCAGGCCCAGCTCCGGTTCATGCTGGTACTCCTCGGGCATGTCGGCGAAGTCCTCGGCATCCACATACGGCGGATTCGACACGATCAGGTCGAAACGCTGGCCCGGCAAGCCCTCGAAACCGTCGCCCTGCACCGTGAACACCCGCTCATCGACGCCATGGCGCTCGATGTTCTGGTTCGCCACCTCGAGGGCTTCGAACGACAAGTCGGCCAGCACCACTTCCGCATGGCGGAATTCGTAGGCGCAGGCAATGCCGATGCAGCCGGAACCGGTGCACAGGTCGAGAATCCGCGCAGGCTCGGCGCCCAGCCAGGGTTCGAAACGTTTTTCGATCAGCTCGCCGATCGGCGAACGCGGGATCAGCACACGCTCGTCGACAATGAACGACAGGCCACAGAACCAGGCCTCGCCCAGCAGGTAGGCGGTCGGCACGCGCTCTTCGATGCGCCGCTTGAGCAGACGCTGCAGATTGACCAGTTCGTCATCTTCCAGCGCGCAGTCCAGATAGCTGTCGGCTATTTCCCACGGCAGGTGCAAGGCACCCAGTACCAACTGGCGGGCTTCGTCCCAGGCGTTGTCGGTCCCATGGCCGAAAAACAGATCCTCCCCATGAAAGCGGCTGACAGCCCAACGGATGTGGTCGCGCAGGGTGCGCAGGCGGGAAGTGATCACGGGACAGACTCCTGAAAAAACGACTGGCGATTCTAACAGCCAAAACGTCTGAGGACGACGCATGAAAAATCTGAGTCTGCGGGACGTCCAGGCGGTTTTCCCCGCATTCGACCCGATTCTCCATAGCCCTTGACACGGCTGTAGGCCAGCAACCACGCACCTTACGTTAGTAGCGATTCACAGAAGCGCTCCGCCAGAGGACAATGTCGCAAAAGCCCCACTCACAGGAGCCCCAGAATGTCCGTTCCAAAGACGATGTTTCAACTCAGCGGTCGTGGTTATGCAGCGGCTAATTTGAGCCACGCGACCCTTGTGATCATCGACGCCCAGAAAGAGTACCTCAGCGGTCCGCTGGCCCTGTCCGGCATGGACGCCGCGGTCGCCAACATCAAGCAACTGGTCGCTGCCGCCCGCTCCGCCGGCCGCCCGGTTGTGCACGTGCGCCACCTCGGCACCGTCGGCGGTCTGTTCGACCCCCAGGGTGAGCGCGGCGAATTCATCCCCGGCCTCGAACCCCAGGGCGACGAGACCATCATCGGCAAGCTGCTGCCGAGCGCCTTCCATGGCACCGAGCTGGAAAAGCGCCTGCAGGACCTGGGCTCCCTGGACCTGATCGTCTGCGGTTTCATGAGCCACTCCAGTGTCAGCACCACCGTGCGCGCGGCGAAGAACCTGGGCTTTCGCTGCACCCTGGTGGAAGACGCCTGCGCCACCCGCGACCTGCCCTACAAAGGCGGCATCCTCAGCGCCGAGCACGTCCAGCAGACCGAAATGGCCATCATGGCGGACAACTTCGCCACCCTCGCCCTGACCAAAGATCTGATCTGATCGACCTGCAATGAGCGGTCCACGGGCCGCTCATCCGTAAAAGCCTCTCATTTGCCGTAATTGCCTTAGCCTCAGGAACCACCCGGTCATCTTTCGGTCGAAGGGCCGATACCCATTGAGGAAGGTCGGAATGAAGATATCCGATGGTTTTGACGCACGTCGTCTGCGGCCCAAAGGCCCGCGGAACTGGCGTTTGCGCCTGGGCGCGGGATTCTCCGCGTTGCTGGCGACCTTCGGTGTGCTGCTGGCGATGGCCGGGGCCGCCAGCCTGTTGGGGCGCCCTCCGGCGCTGGGCGAATTGAATGCAAGTCCGGCAGGTTCCGCGGTGATTCTAGCGGTCGGTCTGTTACTGCTGTATGTCGGCGTCTGGCTGTGGCGTCGCTGCCGGCGCCGCATGCGCCAGCCGCAGACCTTGAACATGGCTCCACACCTGATGAAGAAACATGACTGAATCGATGGCAACACGTTTTGTCCCGCCCCTCTCCCTTCGAGTTGGGTAAACTGCTCGGTCTTCGCGGAGGCTGACATGCAAGACGACGATTTTTCCCTGTTCAAAAGCGCGATCCAAGGCGTCAAGCCGATCAAGCACGATCGCGCCGAAACCGGCAAACCCAAGGCTGACCGGGCGCAGATCGCCAAGCTGCGCCAGGCTGCCAGCGTGCGCACCGAGACCACGACCGTCGACGGGCTGTCCGATCAGTTCGTGATCGACGTCGGCCCGGAAGACGAGTTGATGTGGGCCCGCGACGGGGTTCAGGAAAGCCAGATGCGCAAGCTCAAGGTCGGCCAGATCCCTTTCGAGGGCAGCCTCGACCTGCACGGCATGAACGTGGAAAAGGCCCGGGAAACCCTCTGGGCGTTCCTCGCCGAAGCCACCAAGTTCGAAATCCGCTGCGTGCGCGTCACCCACGGCAAGGCCGTGCGCCTGGACGGCAAGCGGCCGATGATCAAGAGCCACGTCAACACCTGGCTGCGCCAGCATCCCCAGGTGCTCGGCTTCACCTCGTGCCAGGCCAGGCACGGCGGCGCTGGGGCCGTTTATGTGATGCTCAAACGCACCATGATGGAAGGTCGCGACGAGTAAAGCCGCTTCGTCGCGCTTGCAGCGTCGAGTCCGCCACCGTACCCTTGCCCTTTGCGTAAAATCCCACAGGTAGTTTCATGTCCCTGGAACAGAATTACACGGCGATCCTCGGCCAATTGGGCGAAGACGTCTCCCGCGAGGGCCTGCTCGACACGCCAAAACGTGCCGCCAAAGCCATGCAGTACCTCTGCCGCGGTTATGAACAAACGCTGGAAGAAGTCACCAACGGTGCCTTGTTCAGCTCCGATAACAGCGAAATGGTGCTGGTCAAGGACATCGAGCTCTACTCGCTGTGCGAGCACCATCTGCTGCCTTTCATCGGCAAGGCTCACGTCGCCTACATTCCAAGCGGCAAGGTGCTGGGCCTGTCGAAAGTCGCGCGCATCGTCGACATGTACGCGCGCCGCCTGCAGATCCAGGAAAACCTCAGCCGCCAGATCGCCGATGCGGTCCAGCAAGTGACCGGCGCCCTGGGCGTCGCGGTGGTGATCGAGGCCAAGCACATGTGCATGATGATGCGCGGTGTGGAGAAGCAGAACTCGTCGATGATCACCTCGGTGATGCTGGGCGAATTCCGCGAAAACGCGGCGACCCGCAGCGAGTTTCTCAGCCTGATCAAGTAATCGGCTGCCCGAAAGAACCGGCGTTCATCGCCGGTTTTTTTTCGCCTGGCAAAAATCAGGTAAGCTGCCGCCCCTTCTTTCATGGGCAAGAGGCAATATCGTGATCGTCAAAGCGCTTCGAGTCGGCCTGGGCCAGCTCATCATCTTCATCGACTTCATCACCCGCCCACGCAAGCAGCAGCGCCCCGCCGCGGCCCAAACCCAGGTCGAACAGGCCGCCAAGGGCCTGACCCTGTACCAGTTCCACGCCTGCCCCTTCTGCGTGAAAACCCGTCGCACCCTGCACCGCCTGAACGTTCCAGTGACCCTGCGTGACGCGAAAAACAACGAGCAGGACCGCCAGACCCTGCTGGAGCAAGGCGGCAAGATCAAGGTGCCGTGCCTGCGCATCGAAGAAAACGGCCAGACCACCTGGATGTACGAGTCCAAGGTGATCATCGATTATCTGGACAAGCGCTTTGCAACAGCTTGAATGGTTGGTGGCGTTCTGAAGGACGTCAGCACGGGCAAGCCTCGCTCCTACAGGTTTACGACCGAGTTTCTGTAGGAGCGAGGCTTGCCCGCGATAGCGCCAGAACAGCCCCCACAAGAACCAGACCATAAAAAACCGACCCAAGGGTCGGTTTTTTGTTTCCCGCAGAAGCTCAGTCGAGCATCCCGACATGCCGTGGATGGCTTTCCACCCGCTGCATCCAGGCCTGGATGCCCGGGTAGCGCGCCAGATCGAAGCCGCCTTCATGGGCGACATGGGTATAGGCATAGAGCGCGATATCGGCAATCGAATACTGCTCGCCTACCAGATACGGCGTGCGCGCCAACTGGTGCTCCATCACGTCCAGGGCCTTGTAGCCGCGCTTTTGCAGCTTCTCGTATTCGTGAAGGCGCTCTTGCGGCAGGCCCAGATAAAGCTGGATGAAACGTGCCACGGCAATGTACGGCTCATGGCTGTATTGCTCGAAAAACTGCCATTGCAGCACTTGCGTGCGTAAACGCGGCTCGCTCGGCAGGAATTCGCTGCCATCGGCGAGGAAGTTGAGAATCGCGTTCGACTCCCACAGGCAAGTGCCGTCTTCCAGCTCCAGTACCGGGATCTTGCCGTTGGGGTTCTTCGCCAGAAACGCCTCGGTCTGCGTATCCCCGTTCAAGATATCCACGGCGTGCCACTCATAAGGCTGGCCCAGCAGATTGAGCATCAGCTTGACCTTGTAGCAGTTGCCGGACCGGTAATCCCCATAAACCTTGTACATGGCCCTCTCCTCTTAGGCTGCCTGTGCAGCCTGTGCTTGACGTACCACGGTGGCCAGCCGCTTGAGACCTTCGTCCAGACGCGCCGGATCGATATGACTGAAATTCAACCGCAGGTGACCTGGATTGCGGTCCGGCTCGGAGAAGAAGGGTTCGCCCGGCATGAATGCCACATCCTGCTCCAGCGCCGCCTTCAGCAAAGTGCGGGTGTCCAGCGGCTGTTTCAAGGTCAACCAGAAAAACAGCCCGCCCTGGGGCACCTGCCAGTCGGCCAGATCGCCGAAATGACGTTGCAGGGCTGCTTGAAAAGCGTCGCGGCGGACCCGGTAGAAATCACGCAACTCGCCCAGATGCTGCTGATACTGCTCGGTACCTATCCATTGCAGCGCCTGCCATTGGCCGACTCGATTGGTGTGCAGGTCCGCCGACTGCTTCAACCGCAGCAGATGGGGAAACAGGTCCGGGCTGGCGATCAGGTAACCGACCCGCAGCCCTGGCAGCAGCGTCTTCGACACGGTGCCGGTGTAGATCCAGCTGGCCTTGCGCAGGCGCCCGACGATGGGCGTGGCGCTGCCGCCATCGAAAGTCAGCTCGCGGTAAGGTTCGTCCTCGATCAGGGTCACCTCGAACTCATCGAGCAACGCCGCCACGGCATCGCGCTTGGCCTCGCTGTAGCGCACCGCCGAAGGATTCTGGAAGGTCGGGATCAGGTAGATGAACGCGGGACGATGCTGCTCCAGGCGGGCGCGCAATTGCGCCAGGTCCGGCCCATCGGCCTGAAGCGGCACGGTCAGGCAATCGGCGCCGAACAGCTGGAAGATCTGCAACGCTGCCAGGTAGGTCGGCGCTTCCAGCATGATCTCGGTGCCCTTGTCGATGTACAGCTTGGCCGCCAGATCGAGGGTCTGCTGGGAACCGCTGACCACCAGCACCTGGCTCGCCTCGCACGGCACGCCCAGCGCCCGGGCCTGCGCCGCCAGGGCCTCGCGCAACTGTGGCTCGCCCTCGCTCATGCCGTATTGGCCCATGGACACCGGCATCGCCTGCCAATCGGTCTTCGGCAGCATCGCTTCGGCGGGCAGGCCTCCGGCGAACGACATCACTTCCGGACGCTGCGCGGCGGCAAGGATTTCACGGATCAATGAGCTTTTAAGACGCGAAACACGTTCGGAGAAGGCCATGAGGGTCACCCGTAGCGAAGGCGGAGGAAAATACGTCAAACTGCTTGACCGAAATTACGCCGACTTTCGCAGATACGTCAATATGCTTGACCTTAAAAACCAGACCACGCAACAAGCCGCCATGGAAGCTTTCTTCTTTGGTTACCAGGCGTTCACCGCCAAGGCCGACGAAATGCTCGAGCGCCGCGGCCTGAGTCGCGTGCATCAGCGCATCGTGTTTTTCATTGCCCGTTATCCGGGGCTGAGTGTGAAGGAACTGCTCACGGCACTGGGCGTGAGCAAGCAGGCGCTGAACATTCCGCTGCGCCAATTGATGGAGATGCACCTGGTCAACAGCGTTGCCCCAGAGAGCGACAAGCGTAAACGCCTGCTGGAACTGACCGAGGACGGCGCGCGCTTTGAGCAATCGCTGCGGCGCGAGCAGGTGAAACTGCTGCAACGGGTATTCGCCGAGGCCGGCGAAGCAGCGGTGGATGGCTGGCTGGCGGTGAACAAGGCCCTGGGCGAAAACCGCTGACACCACAGCCTGCGCAGCGGCCGTCAATCTGCATAGCCGATGCTTCTGCAAGACCGCGTCAGCCCCATTGCGAGCGCTGCACGCTCGATCGCAGGCTGCGCCAGCGGCTACAGGCATATAGCATTTCTGGCGAACTTTTCGCACACAACCTAAAAAACATTATTTGCTTTCTTTGTATACAAAAGCATAATTCGCCACGTGCGAGTTCCTGACCCATAGGTCAATAAAAGCCCGCAAGCCTTACATGCCTCAAAGAGCCGCTGCCCACCCTCACGTGTCCGGCTCTGGAAAAAATAATAAAACTCTTGAGGAGTACTCGCTGTGGAAAGCCGCAAATCCGAAGCCCCTACGCTGGAACTCTCGCCGCCGCTGAACAGTGGCTGGCTGGAGCGCATCTTCAAACTCAGGTTGCATGGCACCACGGTGAAGACCGAGCTGATCGCCGGTCTGACAACCTTCATCACCATGGCCTACATCATTTTCGTCAACCCCAACATCATGGCCGACGCCGGCATCGACCACGGCGCGGCCTTCGTCGCCACCTGCATCGCCGCCGCCCTGGGTTGCCTGTTGATGGGGCTGTACGCCAACTGGCCGGTAGGCCTGGCGCCCGGCATGGGGTTGAACGCCTTTTTCACCTACACCGTGGTCGGAACCATGGGCTACAACTGGGAAACCGCCCTCGGTGCGGTGTTCGTGTCCGGCGTGCTGTTCATGTTCCTGACCTTCTCGCGGATCCGCGAATGGCTGCTCAACAGCATTCCGGCCAGCCTGCGCTTCGCCATGGGCGCCGGCGTGGGCCTGTTCCTCGGGCTGATCGGCTTGAAGACCGCGGGCATCGTGGTCGATAGCCCGGCCACCCTGATCAAGCTCGGCTCCCTGCGCGAACCCGGCCCGCTGCTGGCGGCGATCTGCTTCCTGATGATTGCCGTGCTCAGTTACCACCGGGTGTTCGGCGCAATCCTCATCAGCATCATCACCGTGACCCTGGCCGGCTGGGGCCTGGGCCTGGTGCACTACGAGGGCATCATGTCGGCCCCGCCGAGCCTGGCACCGACCTGGATGGCCATGGACGTCGCCGGGGTGTTCAACGTCAGCATGATCAGCGTGGTGCTGGCCTTCCTCTTCGTGCACATGTTCGATACCGCCGGCACCCTGATGGGCGTGGCCCAGCGCGCCGGCCTGGTCAACCCCGACGGCAAGATCGAGAACCTCTCCCGCGCCCTGAAGGCGGACAGCGCCTCCAGCGTATTCGGTGCGGTGGTCGGCGTTCCACCCGTGACCAGCTACGTGGAAAGTGCCGCGGGCGTCGCCGCTGGTGGTCGGACTGGTCTTACCGCAGTGACCGTAGGTGTGCTATTTATCGCAGCCATGTTTTTCGCACCGCTGGCTGGCATGATCCCCGCTTATGCCACCGCCGGTGCGCTGATTTATGTGGCGATGCTGATGATGGGCGGCATGGCCCACATCGATTGGGAAGAGGCCACCGACAGCATTCCGGCGATCGTCACCGCAATCATGATGCCGCTGACCTTCTCGGTCGCCGACGGTATCGCCCTGGGCTTCATCACCTACGTGGCCTTGAAGGCCGGGACGGGCAAGTACAAGGAAATCTCTATCAGCCTGTGGGTGCTGTGCGCGATCTTTATCGCCAAGTTCATTTTCTTGTAGGCACATCGGTTTCAAACGGCCTCACCCCGTCGGGTGAGGCTTTTGCACATAAGGAGAAAGGCAATGAGCGTGGAAACCTGGCTGCTGTTCAGCGGCGCGGCACTGGTGGTGATCCTGATTCCGGGCCCGCTGTCCCTGCTGATGATCAGCAACAGTCTGAATTACGGTTTGCGCCGGTCCTACCCGGCGTTTCTCGGCGGCGTGTTTGCCTCGATCTGCCTGCTGAGTGCCTCGGCCCTGGGCCTGGGCGCCCTGCTGCTGGCTTCGGAGCAGCTGTTCAGCGCCCTGAAAATCGTCGGTGCGCTGTACCTGTTCTATCTCGCCTGGCAAAGCTGGCAGCAATCGCGGCAGCCCTCCCTCGGCGCCGAAGTGCCCCAGGCCGCACCGAAACCGCGCTTTCGCGCACTGTTCGGGCGCGCTTTTGTGCTGGGCGCGAGCAACCCGAAAGACATTCTGTTCTTCGCCGCGTTTCTGCCGCAGTTTCTCAGTGCCGAACAACCCTTCCTGCCGCAGCTGCTGATCATGATCGTCACCTGGACCCTGCTCGACCTGCTGTGCAAGCTGGCCTACGGCCTGGGCGCCCATGGCGCGGCGCGCTACCTGCGCAGCGGCAAGGGCCAGAGCTGGTTCAACCGGGTCAGCGCCGGGCTGTTCAGCGGCGCGGGCGCTGCATCGCTGTTGAGCCGCTGAGAGCATCGCGGGCAAACCTCGCTCCTACAGAAGCAGTGCAAATCCTGCAGGAGCGCGCGGGCGGCAATCCGACTTGTCCGCGATAGCGTCCTCACAAGCAGCACTTTTCCGGGGACGAAAAAAAGCCCGCAGTGTGAGCGGGCGAAAGACCAAAGAAGCTATTTGCGCAGGCTTCGTGGGGGGAAAGTCCTAGCTTCCTCTGTAGGTCGAATAACTGTAGGGCGAGATCAGCAGCGGTACGTGGTAATGCTCCTGCTCGGCCGAGATGCCGAAACGCAGCACCACCACATCGAGAAACGCTGGCTCAGGCAGTTGCACGCCGCGAGCACGGTAGTAATCGCCGGCATGGAATTGCAGCTGGTAAACCCCGGTGCGGTAGTCATCGCCTTGCAGCAACGGCGCATCGCAACGGCCATCGCTGTTGGTCAGGGCACTGGCGACCAGTTCCAACTGGGCACCTTCGACCCGGTACAGCTCGACCTTGATGGCGCTGCCTGGGCAGCCATGCGCGGCATCCAACACGTGTGTAGTCAAACGTCCCATTGATTCTGCGTGTCTGTGCGCGCTCACACGTCCAGACCTCGCGCCTCCTGAAGTCAGTTGATAAGGAGACCGCACCGTTTCGGAGCACGAAAGGATGCGGCAAGGAATTTATTAAGACACTTTTAAAAAAAATTGTACACAATAAAAATCACCCATTTCCGGGTACTTCGAGCAAGTCCCCGTATTCCCTTGATCAGCGGCTAGACCATGAGAGCAGAAGACTTTTCATCCATTAGCTGACCAACCAGGCAGGTTTCTTGCAGTACCCAGGGATGAACACAATCGATGAAAAATGCAAAAAATCGGGCTTACAAACTGATTGAAAAGTTGTATACAATCGTTCCATCGCTGTGACGCCAGCCTGCCTTTCCCCCTCAGGCCCCGCCACGCCACCGTTATCACGATAAGAAGGAAGACTGCAGTGAGCGCTGACTACCCACGCGACCTGATCGGTTACGGCTCCAACCCTCCTCACCCTCACTGGCCGGGCAATGCCCGCATCGCCCTGTCGTTCGTGCTCAATTACGAAGAAGGCGGCGAGCGCAATATCCTGCACGGCGACAAGGAATCAGAAGCCTTCCTTTCGGAAATGGTCGCCGCCCAGCCCCTGCAGGGCGAGCGCAACATGAGCATGGAATCGCTGTACGAGTATGGCAGCCGCGCCGGCGTCTGGCGGATCCTCAAGCTGTTCAAGGAATTCGACATTCCGCTGACCATCTTCGCCGTCGCCATGGCCGCCCAGCGCCATCCGGACGTGATCCGCGCCATGGTCGAAGCCGGCCACGAGATCTGCAGCCACGGCTACCGCTGGATCGACTACCAGTACATGGACGAGGCCCAGGAACGCGAGCACATGCTCGAGGCGATCCGCATCCTCACTGAAATCACCGGTGAACGCCCGCTGGGCTGGTACACCGGCCGCACCGGCCCGAACACCCGGCGCCTGGTGATGGAAGAAGGCGGTTTCCTCTACGACTGCGACACCTACGACGACGACCTGCCCTACTGGGAACCCAACAACCCGACCGGCAAGGCGCACCTGGTGATCCCCTACACCCTGGACACCAACGACATGCGCTTCACCCAGGTCCAGGGCTTCAACCAGGGCGACGATTTCTACCAGTACCTCAAGGATGCCTTCGACGTGCTGTACGCCGAAGGCGCCGAGGCGCCGAAGATGCTGTCCATCGGCCTGCACTGCCGCCTGATCGGCCGTCCGGCGCGCCTGGCCGCCCTGAAACGCTTTATCGAGTACGCCAAGGGTCACGATCAGGTCTGGTTCACCCGCCGCGTGGATATCGCCCGCCACTGGCAACAAACCCACCCGTTCCCGGGAGCTGCGAAATGAGCACCTTCCAAACCCTGAAACCCTCGACCCTGAGCCGCGACGCCTTCGTCAAAGCCTTCGCCGATATCTACGAACATTCGCCATGGGTCGCCGAAAAGGCCTTCGACCTGGGCCAGGACGCATCGATCGACCGGATCGACACCCTGCACCAGCGCATGAGCGACATCCTGTTGAGCGCTGATCACCAGAGCCAGTTGGCCCTGATCAACGCTCACCCGGACCTGGCCGGCAAAGCCGCCGTCCAGGGGCAGCTGACCGAAGCCAGCACCCATGAACAGGCTGGCGCCGGTATTCACCAATGCACGGCCGAAGAGTTCCAGCGCTTCACCGAGCTGAACGATGCCTACAAGGCCAAGTTCAAGTTTCCCTTCATCATGGCGGTAAAAGGCAGCAACCGGCATCAGATCCTCGCGGCGTTCGAAGCCCGCATCCACAACTCGGTGGACACCGAATTCCGGTGCGCGCTGGCGGAGATCAACAAGATCGCCCTGTTCCGATTACTGACTCTCTAGCAAGCCTGGCCCGAGTACGAAACGTACCCAGGGCCCTGCAAGCATCCCAAGCCACTCAATTAAAGGCAGACAAGAAGAATGAAAGCTTACGCCGTACCTTTCGAGAAGTTCGTCAACCTGGCCGACGCCCGCCTGGGCACCAAGATCATCTCGGTGACCGATGACTGGTTCGCGGACGCCAACCGTCTGTTCCAGCCGACCCCGGCCGTATGGAAGGAGGGCGTATTCGATGACAACGGCAAGTGGATGGACGGCTGGGAGTCGCGCCGCAAGCGCTTCGAAGGCTACGACAGCGCTGTGATCCGCCTGGGCGTGCCTGGCCAGATCAAGGGTGTGGACATCGACACCTCATTCTTCACCGGCAACTTCCCGCCATCGGCCTCCCTGGAAGCCTGCTTCCTGACCGAAGGCGAGCCGAACGAAAACACCCAGTGGGTGGAAGTGCTGCCGGCCGTCGAGCTGCAAGGCAACAGCCATCACTACCACGAGATCAGCAACGACCAGGCGTTCAGCCACCTGCGCTTCAACATCTACCCGGATGGCGGCGTGGCCCGTCTGCGCGTGCACGGCATCCCGTACCGCGACTGGTCGGCGGTCGGCGACAACGAACAGGTCGACCTGGCAGCCGCCCTCAACGGTGGCCGCGCCCTGGCCTGCTCCGATGAACACTTCGGCCGCATGAGCAACATCCTCAACCCGGGCCGCGGCATCAACATGGGCGATGGCTGGGAAACCGCCCGCCGCCGCACGCCGGGCAATGACTGGGTGATCGTCGCCCTGGGCCATCCGGGCGAGATCGAGAAGATCATCGTCGACACCCTGCACTTCAAGGGCAACTACCCGGACAGCTGCTCGATCCAGGGCGCCTTCGTCAAGGGCGGCACCGACAGCCAGATCGAAACCCAGTCGCTGTTCTGGCGCGAACTGCTGCCGAGCCAGAAGCTGGAAATGCACGCCGAACACACCTTCGCCGAGCAGATCAAGGCCCTGGGCCCGATCACCCATATCCGCCTGAACGTGTTCCCGGACGGTGGCGTCAGCCGCCTGCGGATCTTCGGCAAGGTCGCGAAGTAATGCCGAGCCTGTAGGCGCGAAGCTTGCTCGCGATAGCGGTTGTCAGGTCGACATCTGCTGTCTGGTTTGACGCCATCGCGAGCAAGCTTCGCTCCTGCAAAAAACATGACTTGCCGAAAAACCGAACTCACAGATTAAGAAGAACAGCATGCGCACATTGATGATCGAACCGCTGACCAAAGAAGCCTTCGCCCCCTTCGGTGACGTGATCGAAACCGACGGCAGCGATCACTTCATGATCAACAACGGTTCGACCATGCGCTTCCATCGTCTGGCTACCGTGGAAACCGCCACGCCGGACGACAAGGCGATCATCAGCATCTTCCGCGCCGACGCGCTGGACATGCCCTTGACCGTACGCATGCTGGAGCGCCATCCGCTGGGCAGCCAGGCTTTCATTCCGCTGCTCGGCAACCCCTTTCTGATCGTGGTCGCGCCACTTGGCGATGCACCTGTATCGGGCTTGGTCCGCGCCTTCGTCAGCAATGGCAGGCAGGGCATTAATTACCATCGCGGCGTCTGGCACCACCCGGTGCTGACGATCGAAAAGCGGGATGACTTCCTGGTGGTTGATCGCAGTGGCACAGGCAATAACTGCGATGAGCATTTCTTTGAAGAGGATGAGTGTTTGATCCTCGCCCCCCACCAATAAGAGAAGGTCTGATCACCCGAAAACAAGGGTGACAGGCGAGAGGTAAAGACTGTGGAAGCACATCTGTTGGAATGGCTCAACCTGAGCGTGCGTTGGGTTCACATGATCACTGGCGTGGCCTGGATCGGCGCGTCGTTCTACTTCGTCTGGCTGGAAAACAACCTCAATCGCGTCAACCCCAAGGACGGCCTGTCGGGCGACCTCTGGGCAATCCACGGTGGCGGCATCTATCACCTGGAAAAATACAAGCTGGCCCCACCGTCCATGCCGGAGAACCTGCACTGGTTCAAGTGGGAAGCCTACTTCACCTGGATGTCGGGGATCGCCCTGCTCTGCCTGGTGTTCTACTACAACCCGATGCTCTACCTGGTAGCGCCCGGCAGCGGCCTGACCGGCCCTGAAGGCGTGGCCATCGGCATCGGTTCGCTGATCGCCGGCTGGTTCGTCTACGACTTCCTCTGCGACTCGCCCCTGGGCAAGAAACCCGCCCTGCTCGGCTTCATCCTGTTTGTGCTGTTGATCGCCGCGGCCTATGGCTTCAGCAAGGTGTTCAGCGGTCGCGGCGCCTATCTGCATGTCGGCGCCATCATCGGCACCATCATGGTCGGCAACGTGTTCCGCATCATCATGCCGGCCCAGCGCGCGCTGGTGGCCGCCATCGCGGAAAACCGCACGCCGGACCCGACCCTGCCGGCCAAGGGCCTGCTGCGTTCGCGCCACAACAACTACTTCACCCTGCCCGTGCTGTTCATCATGATCAGCAACCACTTCCCGAGCACCTACGGCAACCAGTACAACTGGTTGATCCTGGCCGGGATCGCGGTGCTGGCAGTGCTGGTGCGTCACTACTTCAACACCCGCCACGACAGCCACAAGTTCGCCTGGACCCTGCCGGTCGCAGCCCTGGGCATGATCTGCCTGGCCTACGTCACCGGCCCCGCGCAAATGGCCAAGGGTCCGGAAGTGGCCAAGGCGCCAGCGAAGATCGAATACCAGCCACTGCCGGAAACCGCCATCGGCGGCGGCGCCAAGCCTGAAACCGCAGCGGCTCCGGCAGCTCCGGCGGCTCCCGAAGTTGCTCCGACGCAAGCGTCCACGGCAACCCAGGGCCCGAGCTTCGACAAGGTGCATAACGTGATCCAGGAACGTTGCACCGTCTGCCACTCGGCCAAGCCCACCAGCCCGCTGTTCAGTGCCGCGCCGGCCGGCGTGATGTTCGATACCCCGGAGCAGATCAAGCTCCAGGCCCCACGGATCCAGGCCCAGGCAGTCGCCAGCCAGATCATGCCGCTGGGCAACATCACCCAGATGACCCAGCAGGAACGTGACCTGATCGGCGCCTGGATCACCCAGGGGGCACGCACCAACTGAGTCACCGCTGAAAAACATCGCGGGCAAGCCTCGCTCCTACGGGAGTGAGCTTGCCCGCGATCAACCGCCACGCGGTTGGCCTGCTGCAAAAAAGCTGTTCGCAACCACACAGCTTTCTAATCACAAGAATAAAAAGATCCGAGGTGTTGCATGTCCGCGTTAACCGAACCGCGCATCCCCGACGCACCCGCCATTGCGCGACTGCCCCTTTTGCAACTGATCCTGGTCGGTTTGCAGCATGTCCTGCTGATGTACGGAGGCGCCATCGCGGTGCCATTGATCATCGGACAGGCCGCGGGTCTGAGTCGTGAAGAAATCGCTTTCCTGATCAATGCCGACCTGCTGGTCGCCGGCATCGCCACCATCGTGCAATCCCTCGGCATCGGCCCCATGGGCATCCGCATGCCAGTGATGATGGGCGCCAGCTTTGCCGCCGTGGGCAGCATGGTGGCCATGGCCGGCATGCCGGGCATCGGTTTGCAGGGGATCTTTGGCGCGACCATCGCCGCCGGTTTCTTCGGCATGCTGATCGCGCCCTTCATGTCCAAGGTGGTGCGTTTCTTCCCGCCCCTGGTCACCGGCACCGTCATCACCTCCATCGGCCTGTCGCTGTTCCCGGTCGCGGTGAACTGGGCGGGCGGCGGCAGCCACAATACCGAATTCGGTTCCCCGATCTACCTGACCATCGCCGCGCTGGTACTGGGCACCATCCTGCTGGTGCACCGTTTCATGCGCGGTTTCTGGGTGAATATTTCCGTGCTGATCGGCATGGGCCTGGGCTACGTGCTCTGCGGCCTGATCGGCATGGTCGACCTCAGCGGCATGGCCCAGGCGCCCTGGGTGCAGGTGGTCACTCCGCTGCATTTCGGCATGCCGCAGTTCCATCTGGCGCCGATCCTTTCGATGTGCCTGGTGGTAGTGATCATCTTCGTCGAGTCCACCGGGATGTTCCTCGCCCTGGGAAAGATCACTGGCCAGGAAGTCACCCCGCGCATGCTGCGTCGCGGCCTGCTGTGTGATGCCGGCGCCTCGTTTTTCGCCGGTTTCCTCAACACCTTCACCCACTCTTCGTTCGCCCAGAACATCGGCCTGGTACAGATGACCGGCGTGCGTTGCCGCTCGGTGACCCTAGTCGCCGGCGGCCTGCTGATAGTCCTGAGCCTGCTGCCCAAGGCGGCTTTCCTGGTGGCCTCGATTCCACCGGCGGTACTGGGTGGCGCAGCCATCGCCATGTTCGGCATGGTGGCGGCGACCGGGATCAAGATCCTCCAGGAAGCCGACATCGCCGACCGCCGCAATCAACTGCTGGTGGCGGTGAGCATCGGCATGGGCCTGATTCCGGTGGTCCGCCCGGAATTCTTCGCCCACCTGCCGCTGTGGATGAGCCCGATCACCCACAGCGGAATCGCCATGGCCACTCTCAGTGCCCTGGCCCTGAACCTGCTGTTCAACATCCTGGGCGGTACCGAACGGGCCGCCAGCAATCCCCGACACGCCCACCAGCATTGAAGCCTGAACGGGGCGGCCTGGCGGTCGCCCCTGCTTGACCGTCGATACCCGAAATACACGCACGACAGGCAGACCCGGCACCGCGCCCGGTCGCAGTCGGCGGCTGCCTGCGCCTTGACAATAAAAACAAACAGGGAGCAACACGATGAGACATGCACACGCACGCCTGCTGCTCGGCGGCACACTGCTGGCGACAACCCAGGCCATGGCTGGCGACCTGCTGCTGTGGCAGACCAACAGCCTGACGTACCTGTACGGCAAGAACTTCGCGATCAACCCGTCGATCCAGCAGACGGTGACCTTCGAACACGCCGACCGCTGGAAGTACGGCGACACCTTCCTGTTCGTCGACAAGATTTTCTACAACGGCCAGGAAGACCGTAACAAAGGCCGCCACGCCTTTTACGGCGAGTTCAGCCCCAGGCTGTCGTTCGGCAAGATCCTCGACCGCTCATTGGCCTTCGGCCCGGTCAAGGATGTGTTGCTGGCCATGACCTACGAATATGGCGAAGGCGACAGCGAGGCCTACCTGATCGGCCCCGGTTTCGACCTCGCCGTTCCGGGCTTCAACTATTTCACCCTGAACTTCTACCGCCGCCAGACCGAAGGCCCGCGCCCCGGCGACGGTGTCTGGCAAATCACCCCCTCCTGGTCCTACAGCATCCCGCTGGGTCGCTCGAACCTGTTGATCGACGGCTACCTGGACTGGGTGGTGGACAACGACCGGAACGACCGCGGCACCTACCACGCCAACCTGCATATCAACCCACAGATCAAATACGACCTGGGCAAGGCCCTGCGCCTGGGCGAGAAGCAGCTGTATGTCGGCCTCGAATACAGCTACTGGAAAGACAAGTACGGCATCCAGAACAGCCCGAACCTGGACACCAACCAGAACACCGCCAGCCTGCTGGTGAAGGTGCATTTCTAGGATGGCCGGCAAACGTGCTCCAAAGTTGTTTCAAGTGCGCTATTGCAGAGCACTTGAGCAAGGCCGTGGGAGTCAGTATTCTCCGCGGCCGCCTGAATCCGGTGAAAAAAAAAGCCCGGATTTAAAAACTGACCAGAAAGCCAACTTATCCAGGCCTCTGGAAAGTACCAAGGCGTACCGATTTAGAACCGAATTCACTCTCGATCGACTGTATTCGTACAGCCGCGCGGGAGTTTTTGCGTTTTTTTTTCGCCTTGGCTCAGCTCTTGCTATCAGCAACAAAGCTGACCGATCGGATGATTTTTCAGCCACTGAAAGGTGCCACACCAGAGCACCGGCTTTAAAGAAAAAAACGTGGAACCACTTACTTTTTGGGAGCAACCGAATGAACCGCATCTGTAAAGGCCTGATGCTTGCCGGATCCTTGCTGGCAGGGGCCCAGGCCACCGCCGGCGATCTGCTGCAATGGCAGAACAACAGCCTGACTTACCTCTACGGCAAAGACTTCGCGATCAATCCAGAAATCCAACAGACCGTTACGTTCGAACATGCCGATGCCTGGAAGTACGGCGACAACTTCCTGTTTATCGACAAGATCTTCTACAACGGTAAAAAGGACGGCAACGTCGGTCCGAATACTTATTACGGCGAGTTCAGCCCGCGTCTTTCATTCGGCAAGATCTTTGATCAGAAGTTGGAGTTCGGTCCGATCAAGGATGTATTACTGGCCATGACTTACGAGTTCGGCGAAGGCGATAACGAGTCCTACCTGATCGGTCCGGGTTTTGACCTGGCGATCCCCGGGGTTCGATTACTTCCAGTTGAACTTCTACAACCGCCAGACCGAAGGCAGCCGTGCCGGCGACAATGTCTGGCAGATCACCCCGGTATGGTCCTACACCATTCCGGCGGGCCGTTCGGACATCCTGATCGACGGCTTCATCGACTGGGTAGTGGACAACGACAAGAATTCCAAAGGCGAGTACCACGCCAACCTGCACATCAACCCGCAGATCAAGTATGACCTGGGCAAGGCGCTGAAACTGGGCGACAAACAGCTGTATGTCGGTATCGAATACGACTATTGGAAGAACAAGTACGGAGTCAAGGACACCCCGTACTTCGACACCGACCAGAACACCGCCAGCCTGCTGCTCAAGTACCACTTCTGATGCTGTGAGCGCCGTTCCCGTGCGGGTCGCGGGAACGGATTACATCGAACAAATCGATAATAACACCCCGATATTCGCAACCATCGATCAGTTGAGCTGGCATAGCATGTCGCTCATTCCAATCTGATCAGGAGTTGCATCGATGACTCAATTTCGCAAAGTACTCAGCGTCCATACCGGCCAGCCCGCTTCGGACGGCGCCGGCGTCAGACTGACCCGGGTCTTCGGTGGCCAGGGTGTCGAGCGTTTCGACCCGTTCCTGATGCTCGACGAGTTCGGCTCGGAAAACCCCGACGATTACATCGCCGGCTTCCCGCCCCATCCCCATCGCGGTTTCGAAACCGTCACCTACATGCTTGAAGGCCGCATGCGCCACGAGGATCACCTGGGCAACGTCGGCCTGCTGGAAGGCGGTGGCGTGCAGTGGATGACCGCTGCCAAAGGCATCATCCACAGCGAGATGCCGGAGCAGGAAGAAGGCGTGATGCGCGGCTTCCAGCTATGGCTGAACCTGCCGGGCAAACACAAGCTGGACAAGGCCGGCTACCGGGACATCCAACCCCAGGACATCCCGCGCCTGACCACCGCCAATGGCGTGGAAGTGGTGGTGATCGCCGGCCGTTTCGACGACGGCCAGGTGCAACAGACCGGCGCCGTCGAACGGCCGGACACCGAGCCCCATTACTTCGACCTGCGCTTGCCTGCTGGCGCCAGCATCAGCCCGCGTCTGCCCGAAGGGCACCGGGCCCTGCTGTATGTCTATGAAGGCCAGGTTGAGCTGGCCGGGCATCCGCAACCGGTCGCCAGCAGCAAGCTGGTGCGCCTGTCCGACCAGGGCGAGATCCAGTTGAGCAGTGCCGATGGCGCCCGTGTGCTGTTGATCGCCGGCAAGCCCCTGGGCGAGCCGATCGTGCAGTACGGCCCGTTCGTGATGAACACCCGGGAAGAGATCGAGCAGGCGTTGCGGGATTTTCGCGATGACAAACTGACGGCCTGAGCATTGCCCTTAGAAACGCTATCGCGAGCAAGCTCGCTCCTACAGAGATAATGAACTCCCTGTAGGAGCGAGCTTGCTCGCGATGCTTTTTCAGGCCGTCTCGACTTCTGCCGCCAATCCCAGGAAGCGCCGCAGCTCGTCGCGCTTGGCCAGGGCATCGCTGCGTCCCAGTTCGATCAGTTCGCTGCAATACCCCGACTCGAACAACAGGTAACTCAGGACTCCGGCACCGCTGGTCTTGGTTGCCCCCGGCCCGCGCAGAAACAGGCGCAGTGCCGCCGGTAGCTCATGCCGGTGCCGGGCAGCGATCTCGTCGATCGGCTGGCTGGGCGCAATCACCAGCACCTCCACCGGCGCCACGCCCAGGGCGCGGACGGGCGTGCCCGACGGCAGCAGATGACTGAACTGGTTGAGTCGCTGCAAGAGTTCGATGTCGCTCTCCAGGCTGTCAATGAAGGTACTGTTGAGCATGTGGCCGCCGATCTGCGCCAGCGTCGGCTGCTGTCCGGTGTAGCTGCGTTGCTGGGGCACCTGCGGATCGATGCCGCGAGGGTTGCCGCTGACCCCGACCACCAGCACCCGGCTGGCCCCCAGGTGCAACGCCGGACTGATGGGCGCCGATTGCCGCACCGCGCCGTCGCCGAAAAACTCCTGGTCGATTTTCACTGGAGCGAACAGCAACGGAATCGCCGAACTGGCCAGCAAGTGTTCGACCGTGAGTTCGGTGGGCAGGCCGATACGCCGATGGCGCAGCCAGGCATCGATGGTGCCGCCGCCCTGGTAGAACGTCACCGCCTGGCCCGATTCGTAACCGAAGGCCGTGACCGCCACCGCCTGCAGGTGCTTTTGCGCGATCGCCTGACGAATGCCGGACAGCTGCAGCTTATCGTTCAACAACTGCCGCAGCGGCGAACTGTTGAGCAGCGCCACCGGCACCTGCGCGCCCAGGCCGAGCAGGCTGTGACCGACGAACCGGGTGGCCTGGCGGATCACCCCGGGCCAGTCGCTGCGGATCACCTGATGGCTGCGAAAGCCCTGCCAGAACGCCGTGAGACGCTCGATGGCCGCGGTGAAATCCAGCGCGCCGCTGGCCAGGCTGACCGCGTTGATCGCCCCGGCCGAGGTCCCGACAATCACTGGAAACGGATTGCTCGCCCCCGCCGGCAGCAACTCGGCAATTGCCGCCAATACCCCCACCTGATATGCCGCACGAGCCCCACCGCCGGAAAGAATCAATCCTGTGACCGGTTCCGCTGGGCTCATCGCTACACTCCATGGCGCTGATAAAGGGCTTTCAATCTTGGCTCTGTACGAAAAGTGGCTACGCTCGGCCATGCTGCGTTAAAAACAGGCTCGGAATGCTCATGTAGGCCCCTACACTCCGCTTCCTCGCCTGTTTTTGCCTTGCCTGACCTTCGCTCGCCGACCTTTCGTCCTAGAGCCTAACGCGATAATTTCAACCGCGCTTCTTATACAGCTTCGGCTCGCCTGGCGGGCGGCTCTTGAAGCGGCGGTGCGCCCACAGGTACTGCTCCGGGCACTCGCGCAGCACGCCTTCGATCCACTGGTTGATGCGCAGGCAATCGGCCTCTTCGGTCTCACCCGGGAAATCCTGCAACGGCGGGTGAATCACCAAGCGATAACCACTGCCATCGGCCAGCCGCTGCTGAGTGAAAGGCACCACCAGGGCCTTGCCCAGCCGGGCGAACTTGCTGGTGGCGGTAACCGTCGCCGCCTGGATGCCGAACAGCGGCACGAACACGCTCTGCTTGGCGCCGTAATCCTGGTCCGGTGCGTACCAGATGGCACGCCCGGCACGCAGCAGCTTGAGCATGCCGCGCACGTCTTCACGCTCCACGGCCAGGGAATCCAGGTTGTGCCGTTCGCGGCCACGGCGCTGGATGAAATCGAACAGCGGGTTCTTGTGCTCGCGGTACATGCCATCGATGGTGTGCTGCTGGCCCAGCAACGCCGCGCCGATTTCCAGGGTGGTGAAGTGCAGGGCCATGAGGATCACGCCCTTGCCTTCCAGCTGCGCCTGCTTGAGGTACTCCAGCCCTTCGACATGGGCCAGGCGCGCCAGGCGCGGCTTGGACCACCACCAGCTCATGGCCATCTCGAAAAAGGCGATGCCAGTGGAGGCGAAGTTTTCCTTGAGCAGGCGCTTGCGCTCGGCCGCGGACTTCTCGGGGAAACACAGTTCCAGGTTGCGCTTGGCGATCCGCCGACGCTCGCCGGCCACCCGGTACATCAACGCGCCCAGGGCACGGCCGATCCACAGCAGCAGCGGATAGGGCAACTGGACCACCAGCCATAGCAGGCCCAGGCCCAGCCACAGCGGCCAAAAACGGGGATAAAGAAATGCAGCTCGAAAACGCGGGCGATCCATTACAGATTCCGGACAGACAACAAGGTCGCGCATTCTACATCGGTTCGACCCGGCTTGCGGCCCGCGGGCGTTCTCGTTATAAGTCTCGGCACTTTTAGTGACAAGCCGCTTTATGCCGACCATGAGCCAAACCGAATCGCAAGACCTGGATCCTGTGTTCCAGTTGAAGGGCAGCATGCTGGCCATCACCGTGCTGGAACTGGCCCGCAACGACCTCGAAGGCCTCGATCGCCAACTGGCGGCGAAGGTCGCGCAAGCCCCGAATTTCTTCAGTAACGCCCCGCTGGTGCTGGCGCTGGACAAACTGCCGGCCAGCGAAGGCGCCGTCGATCTGCCCGGCCTGATGCGCGTCTGCCGTCACCATGGTCTGCGCACCCTGGCGATCCGCGCCAGCCGCATCGAAGACATCGCCGCGGCGATCGCCGTTGATCTGCCGGTCCTGCCTCCCTCCGGCGCCCGCGAGCGGCCGCTGGAACCGCAGGAAAACGAAGCCCGGAAAAAGCCTGAAAAACCGCCTGAGCCGACCATCAAGCCCACCCGCATCATCACTTCGCCAGTACGCGGCGGACAGCAGATCTATGCCCAGGGTGGTGATCTGGTAGTGACTTCGTCGGTCAGTCCGGGTGCGGAACTTCTGGCCGATGGCAACATCCATGTATACGGCCCGATGCGCGGTCGAGCGCTGGCCGGGGTCAAGGGCGACACCAAGGCACGGATTTTCTGTCAGCAGTTGAGCGCTGAACTGGTGTCCATCGCCGGCCAGTACAAGGTTTCCGAGGACCTGCGGCGCGACCCGTTGTGGGGCGCCGGGGTCCAGGTCAGCCTGTCGGGTGACGTGTTGAACATCACACGTCTTTAACGGATACTGCCGCATTTTCCAGGCATCTCTAAAACCTAGCGAATACGGCTCAAACGAAGTAGGAGCAGGTGTTAACCGACCTCCAGCCAAGGCTGTCCGACTGCAGTAGTTTTCATAGAGATGTTTTTCAGGGGCTAAAAAGTCCTTCTTCCTTAGGGGTGAAACACCTTGGCCAAGATTCTCGTGGTTACATCCGGCAAGGGTGGTGTGGGTAAGACCACCACCAGCGCCGCTATCGGTACCGGCCTCGCTCTGCGCGGCCACAAAACTGTCATCGTCGACTTCGACGTCGGCTTGCGTAACCTCGACCTGATCATGGGTTGCGAACGTCGCGTGGTGTATGACTTCGTCAACGTGGTCAACGGCGAAGCCAACCTGCAGCAAGCCCTGATCAAAGACAAGCGCCTGGAAAACCTCTACGTACTGGCCGCCAGCCAGACCCGCGACAAAGACGCGCTGACCCAGGAAGGCGTGGAAAAAGTGCTGATGGAGCTCAAGGAGACCTTCGATTTCGTGGTCTGCGACTCCCCGGCCGGTATCGAGAAAGGCGCCCACCTGGCCATGTACTTCGCCGACGAAGCGATTGTCGTGACCAACCCTGAAGTTTCCTCGGTGCGCGACTCCGACCGTATGCTCGGCCTTTTGGCCAGCAAGTCCCGCCGCGCCGAAAGAGGCGAAGAGCCGATCCAGGAACACCTGCTGATCACCCGCTACCACCCGGAGCGCGTCGAAAAAGGGGAAATGCTCGGTGTCGAAGACGTCAAGGAAATCCTTGCAGTGCGCCTTCTGGGCGTGATCCCGGAATCCCAGGCGGTGCTCAAGGCCTCCAACCAGGGCGTGCCGGTGATTCTCGACGACCAGAGCGATGCCGGCCAGGCCTACAGCGATACCGTTGATCGCTTGCTGGGCAAGGAAAAGGAACACCGGTTCCTCAATGTCGAGAAGAAGGGATTCTTCGAGCGCCTGTTTGGAGGTAGGTAAATGAACCTTTTTGACTTCTTTCGTGCCAGCAAAAAAGTAAGCACCGCGTCGGTAGCGAAAGAGCGTCTACAGATCATCGTGGCGCATGAACGCGGCCAACGCACTACCCCCGATTACTTGCCTGCCTTGCAGAAGGAACTGGTGGAAGTAATCCGCAAGTACGTCAATATCGGGTCCGATGACGTGCATGTCGCTCTGGAAAACCAGGGCAGCTGCTCGATCCTGGAACTCAATATCACCCTGCCTGATCGCTGATCGACCAGGCTGGAGCCACGGCGGCTCGATCCCTCGGTTTTTCTACAGGAGCAAGCCTGCTCCTGTAGAAGCCGGGCTGATCGAGCCGCCGTTGGCGTTTGTTACGAGGCTGTTTTAATGCCGCTGTCGAATATCCGCATCATTCACCAGGACGCCGCTGTCCTGGTGGTGGACAAACCTACCCTGCTGCTCTCAGTGCCTGGCCGGGCCGATGACAACAAGGATTGCCTGATCACCCGCCTGCAGGAAAACGGCTACCCGGAAGCCCGCATCGTCCACCGGCTGGACTGGGAAACCTCCGGCATCATCCTGCTGGCCCGCGACCCCGATACCCACCGCGAACTGTCCCGGCAATTTCACGACCGCGAGACCGAAAAAGCCTACACCGCATTGTGCTGGGGCCAACCGGAACTGGACAGCGGCAGCATCGACCTGCCACTGCGCTACGACCCGCCGACCAAACCGCGGCACGTGGTGGACCACGAATTCGGCAAGAACGCCCTGACTTTCTGGCGCGTGCTGGAACGTTGCGGCGACTGGTGCCGTGTCGAGTTGACCCCGATCACCGGGCGCTCGCACCAGTTGCGGGTGCATATGCTGTCCATCGGTCACCCGCTGCTGGGCGACGGTCTGTATGCGCATCCACAAGCGCTGGCCGCCTGGCCACGCCTGTGCCTGCACGCCAGCATGCTCAGCTTCACCCATCCGCAGAGTGGCGAACGCCTGCGCTTCGAATGCCCGGCACCGTTCTGATCGAGAGCGGCCACCGTAGCGGGACGCCCCTCGATTGAGGGCATACAACCTCAGAAAAATCCGACCAAAAATTAAGATTAATCTGAATAATTTGTTATGGATTTGTGAAAAAAATATTAAAATAGTGGCTATTCGACATTAAGGCAGGAAGCCCCCGTGCTCAGCACTCAGCCATTTCAACGCGATTACCCTTTCACCTTCTGCTTTCTGAATACCACCCTGCACCTTCGCGAAAAACCTTCGGCAAACGCCTGCACAGCCCTCGAACAACTCATCCGCCAACGTCACGCACACAAACAGACCCGCGCCAGCGCCCCTTTGGCGAACGGCGAGACACCGCTGTTCGCCAAGGTGCAGCCTCTGGATACACTCAAGGCGAAAGTTCGCGTCACCCTGGGCAAGCCCCAGCGCAACGGCCGCTTCGACTGGCCGCTGGAAGAGCTGATCAACACCGTCGAAGCCCAGCGACGCGGCGTACAGATGTCCGACCTTGAAGGATTCGGCTATACCCGGGATCGCCTGGGACTGGTACAGGAATACTTCATCCTTACCCGCCTGCTGGACGATTACGTCGACGGCGTACAGTGGTTGCGCAACAACCCGGACAAGATCGAGCCCTTTATCCGCGATGCATTCGGCCTGCTGCACTCCCTCGCGCAAAAGAACATCACCCACATGGACTTCTGGGCCGGCAACATCATGATCAGCCCCCAGGCTCCACTCAAGGCCATCGACTTCGAGAACTGCTTCGCGACCATCACGCCCCATCCCAGCGAAACCCTGGGTTTTCAGTTGGGGTTCTTCTACCGTCGCGAAGTCTACAAACTGATCACCGAAGCGCAGTACGACGCGCTGGTGGAGGAATACCTCGATCAACTGCCGGGCATTTGCGCAGAGAAATTCAACCAGATTTACCAGGCCAGCAAGCATGAATATGTGGGCCGCAAACAACGCCGCGAAGTGTTCCTCAAAGGCAACCTGATCACCGGCTGAGCCGTTCTCCCTGCCGCGATGAATGTTGTCTCCCTCAACGGCATTGCGCCTGCAATGCCGCGAGCCGATACGGTAAACTCGCGCCACTGCTGTCTGGAGTTACTTATGCGCGAAGAGTTGAACCAGGGCCTGATCGACTTCCTCAAGGCCTCCCCTACCCCTTTCCATGCAACCGCCAGCCTCGTTCAACGTCTGGAGGCCGCGGGCTACCAGCGTCTCGACGAGCGCGAGCCGTGGACCACCGAAGCCAACGGTCGCTACTACGTCACCCGCAATGACTCCTCCATCGTGGCCGTCAAGCTGGGTCGGCATTCGCCCCTGCAAGGCGGGATCCGCATGGTCGGCGCGCACACCGACAGCCCGTGCCTGCGGGTCAAGCCGCAACCGGAGCTGCAACGCCAGGGCTTCTGGCAACTGGGCGTGGAAGTCTACGGCGGCGCCTTGCTGGCGCCCTGGTTCGACCGCGACCTGTCGCTGGCCGGCCGCGTCACCTTCCGTCGCGACGGCAAGGTCGAAAGCCAGCTGATCGACTTCAAGGCGCCCATCGCGATCATCCCCAACCTGGCCATTCACCTCAATCGCGAAGCCAACCAGGGCTGGGCCATCAATGCCCAGACCGAGTTGCCGCCGATCCTCGCGCAATTCGCCGGCGACGAGCGGGTCGACTTCCGCGCGGTGCTGACCGACCAGTTGGCCCGCGAACACGGCCTGAACGCCGATGTGGTGCTCGATTACGAGCTGAGCTTCTACGACACCCAAAGCGCCGCGGTGATCGGCCTGCACGGCGACTTCATCGCTGGCGCGCGCCTGGACAACCTGCTGTCCTGCTACGCCGGCCTGCAAGCCTTGCTCAACGCCGACACCGAGGAAACCTGCGTGCTGGTCTGCAACGACCACGAAGAAGTCGGCTCCTGCTCGGCCTGCGGCGCCGACGGCCCGATGCTCGAGCAGACCCTGCGCCGCCTGCTGCCCGAAGGCGACGAATTCGTGCGTACCATCCAGAAGTCGCTGCTGGTCTCGGCCGACAATGCCCACGGCGTGCACCCCAACTACGCCGACAAGCACGATGCCAATCACGGCCCGAAACTCAATGCCGGCCCGGTGATCAAGGTCAACAGCAACCAGCGCTACGCCACCAACAGCGAAACCGCCGGTTTCTTTCGCCATCTGTGCATGGCCGAGGAAGTGCCGGTGCAAAGCTTCGTGGTGCGCAGCGACATGGGCTGCGGCTCGACCATCGGCCCGATCACCGCCAGCCACCTGGGCGTGCGCACCGTGGATATCGGCCTGCCGACCTTCGCCATGCACTCGATCCGCGAACTGTGTGGCAGCCACGACCTGGCGCATCTGGTGAAGGTACTGAGCGCGTTCTACGCCAGCCGCGACCTGCCGTAAGCTCTCTTCTGTAGGAGCGAAGCTTGCTCGCGATGAACGATGATGCGGTCGTCCAGTACCTCCGCGTCGCCGCCATCGCGAGCAAGCTTCGCTCCTACAAGACGCGAAAATCCAGGCATCGAGGCATTTCTGATGCACATCAACCCGAACTCCGCCAAAGCCACCTAGACTGGTGAGTATCCCCTCCGACAAGGCTGTCGCCATGATCTCGATGTCTTCGTTCCACGCCATGCTCATTCCCATTCTCTCGGGGATGATCCTGCTGGCCATCGGCTACAACTTCCGCGACAAGAATGCCGGCATCTTCAGCATGTGGGCCGGTATGCTGCTGATCCTTGGCACCGTGATCTACAAGATCCTCGCCAAACTCGCCGAATAAAATGCGCCGTCCAGGCTCGCATTGGTATTAGCTGCCTCGTACACTCGGTCGATCCGCTTTTTCTGAGGTTGACCGCCCAGTGTTCGCTCGTCTTTCCGCTCTGCCCTACTGCCTGTTTCTCTGTCTCCTGACACTATTGCCGCTGTCATCGGCCCAGGCGGTGGGTCTGCCGGGCCTGCTCAACAGCGGTAAAACCCAGCCACAAGCCGAGCAGCCCCTGGGACAGTCGCTGGACGAGGTCATCAAATCCCTGGAAAACGACCAGCAACGCAGCCAGTTGCTGACCGACCTGAAAAAGCTCCGCGACGCCACGAAAAAAGCCCAGACGCCCGCCGAAGAAGGCGTGCTCGGCCTAATCGGCGGCACCCTGTCCAGCTTCGAAAAACAGTTCTCCGGCGCCGACAGCCCGATCACCCGCTGGTCGAACGAATTCGATCAGGCCCAGGATGAACTGGCGGCCCTGATGCTGCCGGCCAGCGAATGGCTGCCGATCATCTTCGCCTTCGCCCTGATCCTGATGGTCTGGAGCCTGCTGGCGGCGGCGCTGATCTGGCTCAGCCACCGCCTGCGGGAGCGTTTCGGCCTCACCGAAGAACTGCCGCAGCACCCCAAGACCTGGGACCTGCTGCGCTTCGCCCTGCGCAAACTGGGGCCCTGGCTGATCGCGCTGATCATGACCGTGTACATGACCTACAAACTGCCGTCGTCCCTGGGCAAGGACCTGGCCATGGTCCTGGCTTATGCACTGGTGGTCGGCACCTGTTTCTCGGCGATCTGCGTGATCGCCTTTTCCGTGCTGGACGGTCCGAACCGTCACCGCGCGCTGTACATTCTGCGCCGCCAGGCGTTCCGCCCATTGTGGCTGATCGGCAGTTTCGCCGCCTTCGGCGAGGCCTTGAGCGACCCACGATTGATCGCCAGCCTGGGCAGCCACCTGGCGCACACCGCGGCCACCTTCGCCAATGTTATGGCGGCCTTGTCCACCGGCGTGTTCATCCTGCGTTTCCGGCGGCCGATCGCGCACCTGATCCGCAACCAGCCGCTGTCCCGGCGCTTGACCCGCCGCGCCCTGAGCGACACCATCGAGATCATCGGCACCTTCTGGTACCTGCCAGCGCTGGTGCTGGTGGCCATCTCCCTGTTCGCCACCTTCATTTCCGCCGGCGACACCAGCACTGCCCTGCGCCAGTCGCTGATCTGCACCGTGCTGCTGGTGCTGTGCATGGTGATCAACGGCCTGGTGCGCCGCCATTCCCTCAAGCCCCAGCGCGGGCACAAGCGCCACGCCCTGTACTCCGAGCGCCTGAAAGGCTTCTTCTACACCCTCGCCCACCTGATGGTATGGCTGGTATTCATCGAACTCGGCCTGCGGGTCTGGGGCATGTCGCTGATCCGCTTCACCGAAGGCGACGGCCACGAAATCAGCGTCAAGCTGTTCAGCCTCGGCGGCACCCTGCTGTTCGCCTGGCTGATCTGGATCCTCAGCGACACCGCGGTGCATCACGCCCTGACCCGTTCGCGCAAAGGCCTGGCCAATGCCCGGGCGCAGACCATGATGCCGCTGATCCGCAACGTGCTGTTCGTGGCGATCTTCATCATCGCCCTGATCGTCGCCCTGGCGAACATGGGTATGAACGTCACGCCGCTGCTGGCCGGTGCCGGTGTGATCGGCCTGGCCATCGGTTTTGGCGCCCAGTCGCTGGTGGCCGACCTGATCACCGGCCTGTTCATCATCATCGAGGACTCCCTGGCCATCGACGACTACGTGGACGTCGGCGGCCACCTGGGTACCGTCGAAGGCCTGACCATCCGCACCGTGCGCCTGCGGGACATCGACGGCATCGTGCACACCATCCCGTTCAGCGAAATCAAGAGCATCAAGAACTACTCCCGGGAGTTCGGCTACGCGATCTTCCGGGTGGCCATTCCGTACAACATGGACATAGACGAGGCCATCAAGCTGATGCGCGATGTCGGCCAGAAGATGCGCACCGACCCGCTGCAACGGCGCAACATCTGGTCGCCGCTGGAGTTCCAGGGGGTGGAAAGCTTCGAGTCTGGCAACGCGATTCTGCGCGCCCGCTTCAAGACCGCGCCGATCAAGCAATGGGAGGTGTCACGGGCCTTCAACCTGTCCCTCAAGCGCCACCTCGACGAAGCCGGAATGGACCTGGCCACGCCACGCATGAGCGTGCAAGTGATCACCGCCGGCGGCGGGCCCCAGCAAGAGGAGTAAGGCGTCCGGCCGCGTACTGGCAAGGGCGCGGCCGCACTCTCCACGGTTGGGGCGGTCACAGGTTTTGCCACCTGAGCAGCACAACAATAATCATGGAGAGAGTCCCTATGCAGCTATCCGCTATCGCCCAAGCCTGCCTGATCGGCGTCCTGGCCTTGTCCAGCCAGGCCGCCAACGCCGTCGACGACAGCGCCATGGAACAGGCCCGCCAGCACATCGCCGAACAGGCCAAGGCCCTGGAGCCGGCGCTGCTGGAAACCCGTCGCGATATCCACGCCCACCCGGAACTCGGCAACACCGAACAACGCACCGCCGAACTGGTGGCCACGCAATTGCGCGCCCTGGGCCTGGAGGTCAAGACCGGCGTCGCCCGTACCGGCGTGGTGGCGGTGCTCAAGGGCGCCCTGCCCGGCCCGACCGTGGCCCTGCGCGCCGACATGGACGCGCTGCCGGTCAAGGAAGTCGCGGACCTGCCGTTCGCCTCCAAGGCCAAGGGGCGCTACCTGGACAAGGAAGTGGACGTCATGCACGCCTGCGGCCATGACGCCCACACCGCCATCCTGCTGAGCACGGCGAAAATCCTCAGCGACATGCGCGAGCGCCTGCCCGGCACCGTGGTGTTCTATTTCCAGCCCGCCGAAGAAGGCCCGAGCGATTTCGTCCCCGACGGCAAGAACACCTGGGGCGCGAAGATGATGGTGCAGGAAGGCGTCATGAAATCGCCCAAGCCGGACGCGGTGTTCGGCCTGCATGTCTGGGCCGGGATTCCGGCCGGGCGCATCGCCTATCGCCCGGGCCCGACCCTGGCCAGCTCCGACGACCTGCGTATCAGGATCCTCGGCAAGCAGACCCACGCCGGCCACCCCTGGGACGGCATCGACCCGATCACGGTCGGCGCCCAGACCGTGGTCGGACTGCAAACCGTGGTCAGCCGGCGCACCGATATCTCATCGTTCCCCTCGGTGGTCAGCATCGGCACCATCAACGGCGGCACGCGCTACAACATCATCCCCGAGTCGCTGGACATGACCGGCACCATCCGCTCCTACGACTATGGCATCCGCCAGAAGCTGCACAGCGATGTGCGCCAGACCGTGGAAAAGATCGCCGAAAGCGGTGGCGCCAAGGCCGAGGTAAGCATCATCGAGAAGTACGACCCGACCATCAACGACCCGGCCCTGACCGAGAAAATGCTGCCGAGCCTGCGCTGGGCGGCCAAGGACGATGTGGTGCAGGGCCCGTTGGTGGGAGGCGCGGAAGACTTTTCCTTCTATGCCAAGGAGGCGCCGGGGCTGTTCGTGTTTCTCGGCGTGACGCCACGGGACCAGGACATGGCCAAGGCCGCGCCGAACCACAACCCGGGGTTCTTTGTCGATGAATCGGCGCTGCTGGTGGGCGTGCGTACCCTGGCGTCATTGACCACCGATTATCTGTTCGCCGGGGCCAAACCCTAAGGATTGAAACGCTCCTGGCGTCATCGCGAGCAAGCCCGCTCCTGCAACGGGAGCGGGCTCAGACCACATCGACGCCGACATGGATCGCATCGTGGCGCCAGAACTCCAGGTCGCAGTCGATCAGCCGTTGGTGCTGGTCGTAATTGACCCGGGCGATCCGCAGCCCGGGACTGCCCGCCGACACCTTCAGCGCCGCCGCGGCTTCCACCGGCAAGGAAGTCGGCACGATCTCGAAACGCACCCGACCGTAATGCAGGTCGTAGTGCCGCGCGTACAGCTCGGTGATCGACTGGTTCAGGTCGAATTCGAGGATGCCCGGAAAGTACTGTGGATTGAGGTAGTGCTCCACATACAGCACCAGGCGCTCGTCGATGCGCCGTACCCGACGGATCTGGATCACGCTGGACAGCGCCGGCAGCTGCAACCAGGCACAGACCGCTGCTGAAGCCGGTTGCAGGCGCGCCGAGATCATCTCGGTCGACGGCACCCGTCCCTGGGCACTGACCATCGCGTGAAAGTGGCTGCGCTGCATCAAGTTGTAGGCCAGCCGCGGTGGCGAGACGAACCAGCCGCGTCGCTCCTCGCGATAGATCTGGCCCTGGGCCTCCAGCTGCAACAAGGCTTCGCGCACGGTAATCCGGGTCGTACCGAACAACTCGCTGAGCTTGCGCTCGGCCGGCAGCTTGCTACCGGGCGCCAACAACCCGTGATCGATCTGTTCCTGCAGGACCTGCCCAATGGCTGTCACCGCCTTGACTGCCTCTTCGCGCATCAACGTTACCTATCTGGACTAGACCAGCACTGTTTCAGGGCAAAACGTGCCTGGAAAAAAGGCACTCAGCCTTCACCGAGAGCCTAGGCAATGCATATGACTGACAGATGACAAAGTCGCCCAACGGCTGTGCCAGACGCCTGCAATTGGCTGGCCAAGTCCTTTCATATCAGCCGCTTAGCCTTGGTCTACGCTTATCTCGCAGCCCCGCACCTGCCGCCCGCGAATGCCTTGCAGGACTGATGCCGACATTAAAGTGTCATCCAGCCGGCTTAAATTGGCTCAGGTATTGCTGACCTAGACCAACAACGTTAGACAAACACAGCGTTGAACACGCCCAAAGGAGCTTCGGATGAAACAGCTTTTCCTGGCATCACTGTTAGGCTCGACCATCGCCCTGTGCACCGCCGCCATGGCCGCTGATACCGACTTGAAGACCCTGGAAGCCGCGGCGAAAGCCGAAGGCGCCGTCAACAGCGTCGGCATGCCCGACGACTGGGCCAACTGGAAAGGGACCTGGGAAGACCTGGCCAGGAACTACGGCCTCAAGCACATCGACACCGACATGAGTTCGGCCCAGGAGATCGCCAAGTTCGCCGCCGAGAAAGACAACGCCAGCGCCGATATCGGCGACGTGGGCGCGGCCTTCGGCCCGATCGCGGTCAAGCAGGGCGTGGTCCAGCCTTACAAGCCAAGCACCTGGGACCAGGTCCCGGACTGGGCCAAGGACAAGGACGGCAACTGGGCGCTGGCCTACACCGGAACCATCGCCTTCATCATCAACAAGAAGCTGCTGCACGGTTCCGAAGCGCCGAAAAGCTGGGCCGACCTGGAGAAAGGCAAATACAAGGTCTCCATCGGCGACGTGAGCACCGCCGCCCAGGCCGCCAACGGCGTGCTGGCCGCGGCCATCGCCAAGGGCGGCGATGAAAAGAACATCCAGCCCGCCCTGCTGATGTTCGCCGAGATCGCCAAGCAAGGGCGCCTGTCGCTGGCCAACCCGACCATCGCCACCATGGAAAAGGGTGAAGTGGAAGTCGGCGTGGTCTGGGACTTCAACGGCCTGAGCTACCGCAACAAGATGGTCAACAAGGACGACTACATCGTGCTGATCCCGTCGGACGGCTCGGTGATCTCCGGCTACACCACTATCATCAACAAATACGCCAAGCACCCGAACGCAGCCAAGCTGACCCGTGAATACATCTTCAGCGATGCCGGGCAGATCAACCTGGCACGCGGCAATGCGCGTCCGATCCGCGCCGAGCACCTGACCCTGCCCGCCGAAGTCCAGGCCAACCTGCTGCCCAACGAGCAGTACAAGAAAGTCACGCCGATCAAGGACGCCGATGCCTGGGAGAAGACCTCCAAGGCCCTGCCACAGAAATGGCAGGAAGAAGTGATCATCAACATGCAGTAATGCTGCATCTGTAGGAGCGAGCTTGCTCGCGATCCAGGCACTGCGGTCTGCCCTGGAACCGCAGAGACGCCATCGCGAGCAAGCTCGCTCCTACAGGCACCTGGTTGTCTTGCGGAGTCCCCCCCCATGCCACACAACGTCATCCTTGTCGTGCTCGACGGCCTCAACCACGAGGTCGCCCGTCATGCCATGGGACACCTTCAGGCCTACGTCGGCGCAGGACGCGCCGCGCTGTACAAGCTGGAATGTGAACTGCCGGCCCTGTCCCGACCGCTCTACGAATGCATCCTGACCGGGGTGCCACCGCTGGACAGCGGCATCGTGCACAACAACGTCTCGCGCCTGTCCAACCAGCGCAGCATTTTCCACTATGCCAGCGCCGCTGGGCTCAGCACCGCCGCCGCGGCCTATCACTGGGTCAGCGAGCTGTACAACCGCTCACCGTTCGAGCCAGCCCGGGACCGGCATACCGACAACAAGAAGCTGCCGATCCAGCACGGGCATTTCTACTGGAACGACCATTACCCCGACTCCCACCTGTTCGCCGATGCCGAGCACCTGCGGCTGCGCCATGCGCCAAACTTTCTGCTGGTGCACCCGATGAACATCGACGATGCCGGGCACAAGCACGGCATCGACAGCCCGCAATACCGCAACAGCGCACGCTCGGCCGACATCATCCTCGCCGACTACCTGCAAGGCTGGCTCGACGCCGGCTACCAGGTGCTGGTGACGGCCGACCACGGCATGAACAACGACCGTTCCCACAACGGCCTGTTACCCGAGGAGCGGGAAGTGCCGCTGTTCGTCCTCGGCGATGCGTTCAGCTTCAGCCCCGTCGCCACCCCGGATCAGACCGAGCTGTGCGGCACCATCTGCGAATTGCTCGGCGCGCCCCACGACAAACCTGTATGCCGGGAGTTGCTGAAGTGAATGCATTCACCCGTGGCAAATGGCTGGCGATCCTGTGCCTCTTGCCCTTTGCCCTGTTCTTCATCGTGTTCCAGATCGCCCCGCTGCTCTGGGTGCTGGTCAACAGCCTGCAATCGGAAGAGTTCGGCTGGGGCCTGGCCAACTTCAACAAGATCTTCAGTTCCAGGTTCTATCTGCAAGCCATCCAATACAGCCTGGAAATCAGCTTCTGGTCGAGCCTGTTCGGTATCGTCATCGCGATTCTCGGCAGCTATTCGCTGCGCCGGGTCGACTCGAAGCTGCGCAACTTCGTCAACGCCTTCGCCAACATGACCAGCAACTTCGCCGGCGTGCCCCTGGCGTTCGCCTTCATCATCCTGCTGGGTTTCAACGGCAGCATCACCATCATGCTCAAACAGGCGGGGATCATTCAGGACTTCAACCTGTACTCCAAGACCGGCCTGATCATCCTTTACACCTACTTCCAGATCCCCCTCGGCGTGCTGCTGCTCTACCCGGCCTTCGACGCCCTGCGCGAAGACTGGCGCGAGTCCGCGGCCTTACTCGGCGCCAGCGGCTGGCAGTTCTGGCGCCACATCGGCCTGCCAGTGCTGACCCCGGCGCTGCTGGGGACCTTCGTCATCCTGCTGGCCAACGCCCTGGGCGCCTATGCCACGGTCTATGCGCTAACTACCGGCAACTTCAACGTGCTGCCGATCCGCATCGCCGCCATGGTTTCCGGCGACATCTCCCTGGACCCGAACATGGCCAGCGCCCTGGCCGTGGTCCTGGTGGCGCTGATGACCCTGGTGACCATCGTCCATCAGTTGCTGTTGAAGAGGAGCTACCATGTCTCGCGCTGAACCCGGCTCCGCCGCCCTCTATCACCGGCTCGTGGTGTACCTGCTGTTCGCCATCCTCCTGCTGCCGCTGGCCGGGACCCTGGTCTACTCCATCGCCAGCAGCTGGTCGGCGACCATCCTGCCCAGCGGCTTTACCTTCAAGTGGTACATCCAGCTGTGGAGCGACCCGCGCTTCCTGCACGCTTTCGGCCAGTCGCTGCTGGTCTGCGTCGGCGCCCTGATCCTGTCGGTGGTGCTGATCCTGCCGCTGCTGTTCGTGGTGCACTACCACTTCCCGCGGCTCGATGCGCTGATGAACATCCTGATCCTGCTGCCGTTCGCGGTGCCGCCGGTGGTGTCCTCGGTGGGCCTGCTGCAACTCTACGGTTCAGGGCCGTTCGCCATGGTTGGCACGCCGTGGATTCTCGTCGGCTGCTACTTCACCGTGGCCCTGCCCTTCATGTACCGGGCGATCACCAACAACCTGCAGGCGATCAACCTGCGCGACCTGATGGACGCTGCCCAGCTGCTGGGCGCCAGCACCTGGCAGGCGGCTTTCCTGGTGGTGCTGCCGAACCTGCGCAAGGGCCTGATGGTGGCCCTGTTGCTGTCGTTCTCGTTCCTGTTCGGCGAATTCGTGTTCGCCAACATCCTGGTGGGCACCCGCTATGAAACCCTGCAGGTCTACCTGAACAACATGCGCAACAGCAGCGGCCACTTCACCAGCGCACTGGTGATTTCCTACTTTTTCTTTGTGCTGGTTCTGACCTGGGCCGCCAACATCTTGAACAAGGACAAAAGCCAATGAGCTTCGTCAGCGTCCAACACCTGCAGAAAAATTACAGTGGCACCCCGGTGTTCAGCGACATCAACTGCGAAATCCACAAGGGCGAATTCGTCACCCTGCTCGGCCCCTCCGGCTGCGGCAAGTCCACCCTGCTGCGCTGCATCGCCGGCCTGACCCCGGTGGACGCCGGCAAGATCCTCCTCGACGGCCACGACATCGTGCCCCTGAGCCCGCAGAAACGCGGGATCGGCATGGTGTTCCAGAGCTATGCGCTGTTCCCCAACATGACCGTGGAACAGAACGTGGCTTTCGGCCTGCGCATGCAGAAGGTCAACGCCGACGAGAGCCACAAGCGCGTGCTCGAAGTCCTGCGCCTGGTGGAGCTGCACGACTTCGCCAGCCGTTATCCCCATCAACTGTCCGGGGGCCAGTGCCAGCGCGTAGCCCTGGCCCGCTCGCTGGTGACCCGCCCGCGCCTGTTGCTGCTGGACGAGCCGCTGTCGGCGCTGGACGCACGGATCCGCAAGCACCTGCGCGAGCAGATCCGGCAGATCCAGCGCGAACTGGGGCTGACCACGATTTTCGTCACCCACGACCAGGAAGAAGCCCTGACCATGTCCGACCGCATCTTCCTGATGAACCAGGGCAAGATCGTCCAGAGCGGCGACGCCGAGACGCTCTACACCGCCCCGGTGGATGTGTTCGCCGCAGGCTTCATCGGCAACTACAACCTGCTGGATGCAGAAAGCGCCAGCAAGCTGTTGCAGCGGCCGATCAACGGGCGTATCGCAATTCGCCCCGAGGCCATCGAACTGCGCAAGGACGGCGAACCCGACGCGCAGATCCGCAGCCACAGCCTGCTGGGCAACGTGATCCGCTACCGGGTCGAGGCCCGTGGCGTGGAGCTGGTGGTGGATGTATTGAACCGCTCACCGGAAGATCTGCACCCCGACGGTCAACGCCTGGCCCTTTCCATCGATCCCGCGGCCCTCTGTGAGGTAGCTTGACGGCAGCGATAAGCTTCAAGCAGCGAGCTTCAAGTTATAGATAGACTGCTAAGCACCTAAAACCAATTCTTGCAGCTTGAAGCTTATAGCTTGAAGCTGTTCTCGGAGAGAACTGCACTAATGGCCCTGGCAATTTTTGATCTGGACGAGACCCTGATCCACGGCGACTGCGCCACCCTCTGGAGCGAACAGATGGGGCGCCTGGGCTGGGTCGACAGCGAGTCTTTCATGCGCCGCAACAATGAACTGATGGACGCCTACAGCCACGGCAAGCTGGCCATGGAGGAGTTCATGGCCTTCAGCCTGGAGCCGATGGCCGGCCGCACCCCGGAAGAGGTCGGGCACCTGGTCGGCCCCTGGGTCGAGGACGTGATCGAGCCGATCATTTTCAGCGACGCCTGCAAGGCCATCGCCGCACACCGCAAGGCCGGCGACCGGATCCTGGTGATCTCGGCCTCGGGCACTCATCTGGTCCAGCCCATCGCCGAACGCCTGGGCATCGATGAAGTCCTGGGGATCGAGCTGGAGGTGCTGCACGGGGTCTACAGCGGTAATACCCTGGGCACCCTGACCTACCGCGAAGGCAAGGTCACCCGCCTGCTGGAATGGCTGGATGCCGAAGAAGAAAACCTCGAGGGCGCGAGCTTCTATTCCGATTCGCGCAACGATTTGCCGTTGCTGCTGAAGGTCGATTACCCGCACGTGGTCAACCCGGACCCGGTGCTGCGCGAACACGCGGAAAAGGCCGGCTGGCCGATTCACCAGTGGAAATAAGCGCCACTGTAAGCCGCTGCCGCAGGCTGCGATAAGCCCGAAGGGCTTCAGCGATCTTCAGATCTTGCGCCCACGTTGTGGGCGATCGCAGCCTGCGGCAGCGGCTACAGGATCAGACCAACGTTTCGTCGATCAGCAGCACCAGCTTGCCCGACACCTGGTTGGTCGCCAGCTCGGCAAAGGCCGCCTCGGCGTCCTTGATCGGGAAGGTCATGGCCAGTTGCGGGCTCAAACGTCCTTCGGCGAACAGCGGCCACACATGCTGGCTGAGGTCGCTGAACAGATCGGCCTTGAACTGTTCGTTGCGGCTGCGCAGGGTCGAGCCCAGCAACTGGATGCGCTTGCCGAGGATCTGCGCCAGGTCCAGTTGGGCCTCGCGCCCGCCCATCAGCCCGATCAGCACCCAGCGCCCGTCCAGGGCCAGCAGCTTGACGTTGTGCGCCGCATAGTTGGCGCCGACCGGATCCAGGATCACATCGAACGGCCCGAAATCCCGCAGCCCTTCCAGGCCATCGGTGCGCACCACGCCGCCCTGGGCGCCCAGCGCTTCACAGTAGGCCAGGCGGTCGGCGGAACCGACGCTGACCCAGCATGGGTTGCCAAACGCCTTGCACAACTGGATCGCGGCCGAACCGACGCCGCTGGCGCCAGCGTGCAGCAAGACCTTTTCCCCCGGCTTGAGGGCCGCCAGCTGGAACAGGTTCAGCCAGGCGGTGCTGTACACCTCCGGCAGCGCCGCCGCTTCCGCCAGGGACAGTCCTTCCGGCACCGGCAGGACATGACGGGCATCGACCACCACTTCCTCAGCCATGCCGCCCCCGGCCAGCAGCGCGCAGACCCGATCGCCGACCTGCCACGCCGAACCCGGCCCGACCTCGCTGATCACGCCCGAGCACTCCAGGCCCAGCACCTTGCTGGCGCCCGGTGGCGGCGGATAGAGCCCGGCCCGTTGCAACAGGTCGGCCCGGTTCAACCCTGCGGCCGCCACGCGGATTCGCACTTGTCCTACGTCGCACGTCGGACTTGGCTCTTCAACCCACTCCACATGACCTTCAACGCCTTGCAATGCTTTCACAGTGCCTCCATAGTGAGTCTGGACTGAGCCCGGAGCTGTAGCACCGGGCTTTTTGCATTATGCGACCGGCCCTTGTGGAACCGGCGACTTCAAAGACGGCCTAATATGCGTTATCAATTGCCCCCGCGTCGAATCAGCATGAAGCATTTGTTCCCCAGCACCGCCCTCGCTCTTTTCATTGGTCTCGGTCTGCTGCCGATGTCGACCAATACGTTCGCAGCCAATAGCTGGGACAAACTTCAGCCGGATCGCGACGAGGTAATTGCCAGCCTCAATGTCGTCGAGCTGCTCAAGCGTCATCACTACAGCAAGCCACCGCTGGACGACGCGCGCTCGGCGATCATCTATGACAGCTACCTGAAGCTGCTGGACCCGTCGCGCAGCTACTTCATGGCCAGTGACATCGCGGAATTCGACAAGTGGAAAACCCAGTTCGACGACTTCCTGAAAAGCGGTGACCTGAACGCCGGCTTCATCATCTACAAGCGCTACCTGGACCGCGTCAAGGCGCGTCTGGACTTCGCCCTGGTCGAGCTGGGCAAAGGCGTCGACAAATTCGACTTCACTACCAAGGAATCCTTGCTGATCGATCGCAAGGACGCGCCTTGGCTCAAGACCACCGCGGAACTCGACGACCTGTGGCGCAAGCGCGTCAAGGACGAAGTCCTGCGCATGAAGATCGCTGGCAAGGAACCCAAGCAGATTCAGGAAACGCTGACCAAGCGCTACAAGAATCAGCTCGCCCGCCTGGACCAGACCCGCGCCGAAGATATCTTCCAGGCGTACATCAACACCTTCGCCATGTCCTACGACCCGCACACCAACTATCTGTCGCCGGATAACGCGGAGAACTTCGACATCAACATGAGCCTGTCGCTGGAAGGCATCGGCGCCGTATTGCAGAGCGACAACGACCAGGTCAAGGTCGTGCGCCTGGTGCCGGCCGGCCCGGCGGACAAGACCAAGCAGGTGGCTCCGGCGGACAAGATCATCGGCGTGGCCCAGGGCGACAAGGAAATGGTCGACGTGGTCGGCTGGCGCCTGGACGAAGTGGTCAAGCTGATCCGCGGTCCGAAAGGCTCGGTGGTGCGCCTGGAAATCATCCCGGCGAGCAACGCGCCGAACGACCAGACCAGCAAGATCGTCTCCATCACCCGCGAAGCGGTGAAGCTGGAGGAGCAGGCGGCGAAGAAGTCGATCCTCAACCTCAAGCAGGATGGCAAGGACTACAAGCTCGGGGTCATCGAGATCCCGGCCTTCTACCTGGACTTCAAGGCCTTCCGTGCCGGCGATCCGGACTACAAGAGCACCACCCGTGACGTGAAGAAGCTGCTGACCGAGTTGCAGAAAGACAAGGTCGACGGCGTGGTCATTGACCTGCGCAACAACGGCGGCGGCTCCCTGCAGGAAGCCACCGAGCTGACCAGCCTGTTCATCGACAAGGGCCCTACCGTGCTGGTGCGTAACGCCGACGGCCGGGTCGACGTGCTCGAAGACGAAAACCCTGGTGCCTTCTACAAAGGGCCGATGGCGCTGCTGGTCAACCGTCTCTCGGCTTCGGCCTCGGAGATTTTCGCCGGTGCGATGCAGGACTATCACCGTGCGCTGATCATCGGTGGCCAGACCTTCGGCAAAGGCACCGTGCAGACCATCCAGCCGCTCAACCATGGCGAGCTGAAACTGACCCTGGCCAAGTTCTACCGGGTTTCCGGGCAGAGCACCCAGCATCAGGGCGTGCTGCCGGACATCGATTACCCGTCGATCATCGACACCAAGGAAATCGGCGAAAGCGCCCTGCCCGAAGCCATGCCGTGGGACACCATTCGCCCGGCCATCAAGCCGGCGGTGGATCCGTTCAAGCCATTCCTCGCGCAGCTGAAATCCGAGCATGACGTGCGCTCGGCCAAGGACGCCGAATTCGTCTTCATCCGCGACAAGCTGGCCCTGGCCAAGAAGCTGATGGCGGAAAAAACCGTCAGCCTCAACGAAGCCGAGCGTCGGGCGCAGCATGCCGACATCGAGGCCAAGCAGCTGACGCTGGAAAACATCCGCCGCAAGGCCAAGGGTGAAGAGCCGCTCAAGGAGTTGAAGAAAGAAGACGAAGACGCCATCGCGGCCGCCGATCCGGACAAGACCAAGCCGGAAGACGATGCTTACCTGAGCGAAACCGGGCGAATCCTCCTCGATTACCTGAAGCTCAACACCGCGGTAGCCAAGCACTGAGATGATGGCAATTTAATGCTGACGCTCCTCGGAGCGTCATCAAACAGTCATCATTCTGTCGTGAAATAAAGGACCGGGCGCTGCTCTTGAATCAAGGGCACGCCCGGTCCTTTTTTTATCGACAGAGATCGCCATGACCACGACCGAACAGCTGAGTGCCTTGAGCTCAATCCTGGCTCAAAGCGGTTTGCACAGTCTGTTCCAGCCGATCATCTGTCTCTCCGAGCGGCGCATTCTCGGCTACGAAGCCTTGACCCGCGGCCCGTCCAACAGCCCGCTGCACTCCCCTGTCGCCCTGTTTGCCGTGGCCCGCCAGGTCGGACGCCTCAGCGAGTTGGAAATCGCCTGCCGCCAGAGCGCCTGCAAGGGCTTCAGCGAGCAGCGGTTGCCCGGCAAGCTGTTTCTCAACGTCTCTCCGGAATCGCTGCTGGAAGCCGCCCACCAGCCAGGGCGCACCCTGCAATTGCTGCAGGACTTCGGTATCCCGCCGAGCCAGGTGGTGATCGAACTCACCGAACAGACGCCGATCGATGACTTCCAGCTGCTGCACGATGCGCTGCATCACTATCGGGACATGGGGTTCTCGATCGCGCTGGACGACCTCGGCGCCGGTTATTCGAGCCTGCGCCTGTGGTCCGAGCTGCGCCCGGACTACGTGAAGATCGACCGGCACTTTATCGACGGCATTCACCAGGATGCCCTCAAGCGCGAGTTCGTCGGTTCGATCCTGCAAATTGCCAAGGCCTCCCGCGCCCAGGTGATCGCCGAGGGCATCGAAGTGGCGGAAGAGCTGGCGGTGCTCACGGAAATGGGCGTGGACCTGCTGCAGGGTTACCTGCTCTGCCGTCCCCAGGAGCACCCGCCCCGCGATGGCCGCAACCTGCTGCCCAAGCGCGAAAGCACTCCCGCGACGCTCAACGACGAAGGCAGCGACCTCAGTGCCCTGCTCAACGAACAACCAGCGGTAGCACGCGACATACCGACGGCCACGGTGCTGGAAGCCTTCCGCCGCCAGGCCAACCTCAATTCGCTGGCGGTGCTCGATGAACAGGGCCAGCCCTGCGGCATCGTGCACCGCCATTCGTTGTCCGACGCCCTGCTCAAGCCCTTCGCCACCGACCTGTTTGCCCGCAAGCCCATCAGCCGCCTGATGAACGACGACTTCCTCGCGGTGGAGCTCAGCCAGTCGCTGCAACAGGTCAGCCGCCTGATCACCAGCCGCGCGCGGCAACGGATCGAGGAGGATTTCATCATCACCCTCAACGGCGGCTACCTGGGCCTGGGACGGGTGATCGATGTGCTCAAGCTGATAACCGAACTGAAAATCCAGCAGGCGCGTTATGCCAACCCGTTGACCCTGCTGCCTGGCAACGTGCCGATCCAGCAGTGCCTGACCCACCTGCTGCAACAAGGGCGGGAATCACTGATCTGTTACGTGGATATCGACAGCTTCAAGCCCTTCAACGATATCTATGGCTACGGCCGTGGCGATGAAGTGCTGCTGTGTCTGGCGCAGTGCCTGAATGACCGGGTGGACCCCAGCCGCGATTTCGTCGGCCATATCGGCGGCGACGACTTTCTCCTGGTATTGGGCCCCGAGGACTGGCAAAAGCGCCTGAACCAGCTGCTGGACGATTTCCACAGCCAGTGCCGGCGCTTCTATCGCAGCGAACACCTGGAAGCCGGCTGCTTCATCGCCCCGAACCGCCAGGGCATTCGCCAGGAGTTCGCCTTGCTGTCACTGTCCATTGGCGTGGTGCATCTGTATCCACAGGCCTGTGGACAACTCGATGCCAGCCAGCTGGCCGAACTGGCCTCGCAAGCCAAGCACCACGCCAAGAACGTGCCGGGCTACAGCATTCATGTGATCGACAGCCGCCAGGTGGCCGGCGGCTTTACGGCTGGCGCGGACCGGCTAGCGGATCCGGCGTACTCGACGGATTCAGCTGCGCCAGCTTGACCTCGGCCAAGGGGTGCCCGGCCTTCGCCGCCAGGGTCCACCAACGGGCCGCTTCTGCCGCATCCGCCGCCTTGCTGGGTGAACCGGCCAGGCTGATGACGCCCATCTGATAGGCCGCCTTGGCGTCCCCGGCCAAGCCGGCAAGACGCAACAGGCGTATGCCTTCTTCACGGGCCCCCAGGCCCTGGCCACGAAAGGTCAGGATATGGCCATAAAAGCTCTGCGCACCGACGTCCCCCAGGTTCGCCATGCGCGCCAGTTGCCCCTCCAGCCAGTGCCAGCCCCGGGGTTGACGCACAAACCAGGGCCAATGAAACAACCGGCGGGCCAGCCAGTAGCCGGCCCGCGCCTTGAGGCGCCAGTACACTCAGGCCTCCGCCGACTCAGGGTATTCGTACTCGAATACACGAACCACTTCCGAGGCATGCCATGAGGCGGCCGCCACCCCGTCGGAAGGCCCGGAAAAACGCCCGAGGCGCTCCACACACTCGAAAAAACCGGTGCGCGGCAAACGGCTCGCCCCCTGGCTGATCACCAGCGAACTGCGCAACGGCTGCTCCGCACGCGCATCCAGCGCGGCCAGATGCTCGAGGGCCGCTGTCAGGGTCTGCATGGCGGGACTGGGTAGCTGCAAGCGCTCAAGCAGAGCGCGATAGGTCAAAAGATGGCGTTGCCGACGGGCCTGGTCGAGTTCCCCCAACAGGCCATCCCAATGTTGACGACTGATCCTTACGCTCACGATTCATCCCTCCAACCCGGAACCGTCAATTCCCAGGCCAGGCTACGGCGTATAGCGGCGTCCGGTTGACGCTCACCGCTTTCAATCATGGCCAGATATGACGGACTGATACCTACCGTACGGGCAAGCGCCTCGATGGCGATGCCCTTGGTTTCACGCAAACTGCGGAGTTGATCCAGACCCGGAAGTGGCTGGTCGGCTGCGGTCGCGACAGGTCCCCTGGCCTCTCGCGGAGATTGATCGGTGATACCTGCGGCCTTTAGCAAAGCCTGATACTGAGCCCATGGCAGCACCGCATACTCGGGCTCGCCATCGCGTGCAATTATCTGAATATCCATTACTACCCCGTAGGACGACACATAACGAGTCGGACTTTTCCTTATGAAGTGTAATCCTAACAGTCACTAAGGTCGCGGGGGCATCGTTGTATGGATCCGAATTCACCTCAGTTTTTCTTCGGACCTTCCAATTGCAGTTGTTCCGGGGTGTCGGGCAAACGCTCGACCACCGCCAGCTTCTCCGGTTGCTGGCGATTGCGCCAGGCGCGGAAGGCGCTGAGTTCGCCGTCCAGGGTTTTCATGATCCAGGCCAGCACAGCGATATCATCGAGCATGCCGAACATGGGCAGGAAGTCCGGGATGGCATCCAGCGGACTGAGGAAGTACATCAGGCCCGCGACCACCGACAGCAGCGCCTTGGGGCTGATGGCGCGGTACTCGCCACGCCAGTAAGCCAGGCACAGGGCCTGCAGCAGGCGCAGATCGTCCTTGAGCTTGCCGAGACGGCCGCCTTGCAAGGCGCCTTTGCTGGCCACGGCGAACAACAGGGTCGGCAGCCGGCCACGGCTGAGCAAGCGGCCGGCCAGGGGCAGGAAGCGGGCGAAATTCCAGGGTGCTTTCATCGTCACTCCCACTGAAATGTTATCCACACAAATTGTGGATAACCTTGTGAACAGAGCCGCTTTTCACAGCTGAAAGCCCCGTTTTACAAGGGCTCGGCTCAGATCGGGCGTTTTTTACTCACATAAAAAAACCCATAATTTCATTGACTTGGCAGCTTCATGCGGCTAGCCGCAGCGCGTCTTGTTAAGACTATGCCTTATGCCGTGGGTTCGCATTTTTTCCCGGACCAACGACCAGATACGACAACGCCCCGTAAGGACGGGGCGTTGTCATTGAACCAGACGAAGATTACTTGGCGTCGTCTTGTTTCGCTGGATCCTTGATACCCAGCAGTTCCAGCTCGAACACCAGCACTGAGTTGGCCGGAATGGCCGGGCTCGGGCTCTGTGCGCCGTAGGCCAGATCGCTCGGGATGTACAGTTTGTACTTCTCGCCGACGTGCATCAGTTGCAGGCCTTCGACCCAGCCCGGAATCACGCCGCTGACCGGCAGATCGATCGGGCTGCCGCGCTCGACCGAGCTGTCGAACACAGTGCCGTTGGTCAGGGTGCCGGTGTAGTGAACAGTCACCACGTCGGTCGGCTTAGGCTGGGCGCCATCGGCCTTCTTCAGCACTTCGTACTGCAGGCCCGAGGCGGTAGTGGTCACGCCAGCCTTCTTGCCGTTTTCTTCGAGGAATTTCTTGCCGGCTGCTGCCGACTCTTCGCTGATCTTGGCCATGCGCTCTTCAGCACGCTTTTGCAGCGCGGCGAAGGCTTCGACCAGTTCGTCGTCTTTCAGCTTCTGTTCTTTCTTGCCGATGGCATCTTCGATGCCCTGGGCTACCGCTTTGGAATCCAGGTCATCCATACCTTCCTGGGCAAGGCTTTTACCCATGTTCAGGCCGATACCATAGGAAGCTTTCTGCGCCGGGGTTTTCAGCTCCACGCTGGTCTGCGAGTCACAACCCGCGAGTACCAGGCTAACCAGGGCTACCGCCGCCGCTAACCGATGCTGTTTCATGCTATTTCCTTGTTCATGCGCCTAAAGGGCATTCGAGTAAAGCCGCGAGCTTATCAGGCGGCCACGACCAATGGCTACCGGCATGAGAGCCGGATTAGTCCGATAAGTTCACGTGTTTAAAAGCATTTCGCCAGCCAATACTACGAGTGCGGGAAAGAACGCCTCGAACACAAAGTCATGACACCGGACGTAATGGCCACTTGCCCGGCAGTTTGCCCTGAGGCATAAGAGAGCCACAACTCGACAAGGATGTTTATCTTGCGCCTCTTATCCCGTGTTTTGCTGCTGATCCTCGCCCTGATCGGCGTCGCCCTGGCCGTGGTCCTGTATTACGCGGCCAATCCGAAATTGCCCGACTATGTGCCCGCCCGGCAGGTGCATTATCAGGATCAATGGAGCGCCGCCGACCGCCAGACCTATTACTTCACGCCCCAGGGCACTCAGGTGAAAGGCTTGCGCTATGAGTGGTTCGCCGCCCTGGAACTGCCCTTCTCCACGCAACGCTTCGCCGCCCCGCAGTACCTGGCCCGCTTCGGCTTCCTGGTGGATCCGGCGCAGCAGGCCAGCGCCGATAACCCGGCGAACCTGCCGGTCGGCTTCACCCGTCATCAGAACCCTGGCAGTCCACAACAGTACCTGGACATCACCTGCGCCGCCTGCCACACCGGCGAGCTGCGCTACAACCAGCAGGCCCTGCGGATCGACGGCGGGTCGGCGCAGCATGTACTGCCCTCCAGCGTGCCGACCCTGCGCGGCGGCAGCTTCGGCCAGGCACTGGTCGCCAGCCTGGCGTCGACCTATTACAACCCGTGGAAATTCGAGCGGTTCGCCCGCAACGTGCTGGGCCAGAACTACGACGCCGAGCATGAACAACTGCGCAAGGACTTCAAGGCATCGCTGGACACCTTCCTGCGCGTCGCCTGGAACGACACGCATCGTGGCCTCTACCCCACCGAAGAAGGCCCCGGGCGTACCGATGCCTTTGGCCGGATCGCCAACGCCAGCTTCGGCGACGCCATCTCCCCCGACAACTATCGGGTAGCCAACGCGCCGGTGGATTACCCCCAGCTGTGGGACATCTGGAGCTTCGACTGGGTGCAGTGGAACGGCTCGGCCCAGCAACCCATGGCCCGCAATATCGGCGAGGCTCTGGGCGTCGGCGCCACCCTGAATTTCTTCGATGCCCAGGGCCAGCCGCTCAAGGGCGATGCCCGCTACCCGTCGAGCGTTCGGGTGCGCGACCTCAATCGCATCGAAGAAACCCTGCAACGGCTGAAACCGCCGACCTGGCCGGAAGGCCTGTTCGGCAGCATCGACAAGCCGCTGGCGGCCAAGGGGCGAGCACTGTTCGCGGAAAACTGCGCGGGTTGCCATGTCCCGTCGGTCACCGAAGTCAACGGGCGTCCGGTGCAGCAGCTGAAGATGTTGCCGGTTGCGGTGATCGGTACCGACCCCAATACCGCCAACAATATTGCCGACCAGCGCTATGACCTGAGCGCGCTGCAATGGGATGCCGCCGAGCTGGCCCAGTCGAATGTCGAGTTGCACCCAACGCCCGACGAGCCGCTGGACATGCGTCAGCTGTCCGTGGCCAAGGGCCTGGCCTATGTCACGGCCTTCGTCGAAGAACGTGCCTACCGGGACGCCCAGGTGACCCCGGCCGAACGCCCGCGGCTCGACGGCTACGGCCTGCCGATCGGCGTTCGCGAACTGCGGGCCTACAAGGCCGGGCCGCTGGCTGGCGTGTGGGCCACCCCGCCCTTCCTGCACAACGGTTCGGTGCCCAGCCTGTACCAGTTGCTCTCGCCTCAGGACGAACGCGCCAGCACCTTCTATAAAGGCACCTTCGAATACGATCCAAAGCACCTGGGCTACCGTACCGAACCGTTCAAGAACGGCTTCCTGTTCGATACGCGGATCAGTGGCAACCACAACGGTGGACATGAGTTCCGCTCGGGCAAGCGTGGCGACGGGGTGATCGGCCGCCTGCTGCAACCCGAGGAACGCTGGGCGCTGCTGGAATACCTGAAAGTGCTGGGCGGGCCGCTGGAGGCGCAGCTGCCATGACCCTGGCCCTCATCGAAAGGATGCTTTCATGCTGATCACCTTATGGCTGCGCATCGGTGCGCTGCTGCTCAAGACACTTGTGCTGCTGGTGCTGATCGCGTTGCTCGGCTGGGCGCTGAGTAGCGCCTGGTCGATCTGGCGCTACCAGGGGCCGGTCTCGACCGAAGAACAGGTCCCGCCCGGCGAAGCCGCCATGACCCAGGACATCATCCAGACCGCCGTGCGCATCGTCGATCAGCACCGGGATAACACCCGTTACCTGCGCGACGCCCACGCCAAGGCCCACGGCTGCGTAAAGGCCGAGGTCCAGGTGCTCGAGCAACTGACGCCGCCGTTGCGCCAGGGCGTGTTCGCCGAACCCGGCAAGACCTGGCAAGCCATGGTACGGCTGTCCAACGGCAATGCTTATCCACAGTTCGACAGCATTCGTGATGCGCGCGGGATGGCGATCAAATTGTTGAATGTGCCCGGCACCCAGCTATTGAAGGAGCAACAGGGCCGTGGCGAGCAGGATTTCGTGATGTTCAACCATCCGAACTTCTTCGTCAGCGATGTCGCCGAGTATCGGCAGAATGTCGCCGCGCAGGCGGACGGAAAAAAGGTCGGAGCCTTTTTCCCCGGCTGGGACCCACGCACCTGGCAGGTTCGTCATCTGTTCATCGCCTTGGCCACCCTGTCGCCGCCCCCGGCCAGCCCGACGCAAACCCGCTATTTTTCGGTTTCGCCCTACAAGTTCGGCGGCGCCAACGCCAAGTTCCGCGTCGCACCGGATCCGGACAGCTGCCCGGCGTACAACCTGCCCCCACAGAACCAGGCCCTGCCCAACTTTCTGCGCAACGCCCTGAACCAGCAGCTGTCGACCGACCGGGTGCCGGCCTGCCTGGTATTGCAGGTGCAACGCCAGGACCCGGGCCACTACATGCCCATCGAAGACACCAGCATCGAATGGCGAGAAAGCGATGCGCCCTTCGAAACCGTGGCACGGATCAGGATTCCCGCCCAGGACTTCGATACCCCGCAGCAGAACCTGCAATGCGACAACCTGTCCTTCAACCCCTGGTTCGGCCTGGAGGCGCACCGCCCTATCGGCGGCATCAACCGCCTGCGCAAGGCGGTGTACGAAGCGGTCAGCGACTACCGGCACAGCCGCAACGCCGAGCAGTGAGCCACAAACGAAAAAAGCGGCCCGCAGGCCGCTTTTTTTGGGGAGTATTTGCATACCCCAGACAGCAAAAAGCCCGCGTTAGCGGGCTTTTTGTAATGAGCTGGCGTTCAGTGTTCCAACTCATCGAATATGGCGCAGCGGACGGGACTCGAACCCGCGACCCCCGGCGTGACAGGCCGGTATTCTAACCGACTGAACTACCGCTGCGCGTAACACTGAAAGCGAATGGTGGGTGATGACGGGATCGAACCGCCGACCCTCTGCTTGTAAGGCAGATGCTCTCCCGGCTGAGCTAATCACCCTTCACGTTCGGTGTGGCGCGCATTCTACGGAGCGTCCCCTACTCTGGCAAGCACTTTTTAAAATAATTTTTTCAGGCCTTCCAAAGGCTTAGCGGAGGGTTGGCCTATGGAGCTGCGCGGAGAATAATGCCCCCCTTTGTATAAAGGAGAGATTCACCCCATGTGGTTCAAGAACCTGCTTATCTATCGCCTGACCCAAGATCTGCCCTTTGATGCTGAGGCGCTGGAAACCGCACTGGCCACCAAACTGGCGCGTCCATGTGCAAGCCAGGAGTTGACCACTTACGGTTTCGTCGCGCCATTCGGCAAAGGCGAAGATGCGCCGCTGGTGCACGTCAGCCAGGACTTCCTGCTGGTCGCCGCGCGCAAGGAAGAACGTATTCTGCCTGGCAGCGTGGTGCGCGACGCGGTCAAGGAAAAGGTCGAAGAGATCGAGGCCGAGCAAATGCGCAAGGTCTATAAAAAGGAACGCGACCAGATCAAGGATGAAATCATCCAGGCCTTCCTGCCACGCGCCTTTATCCGTCGCTCCTCGACTTTCGCCGCCATCGCGCCGAAGCAGGGCCTGATCCTGGTCAACTCGGCCAGCCCGAAACGCGCCGAAGACCTGCTCTCCACCCTGCGCGAAGTGCTCGGCACCCTGCCAGTGCGCCCGCTGACCGTGAAGACCGCGCCGACTGCGATCATGACCGACTGGGTGAAAACCCAACAAGCCGCCGACGACTTCTTCGTCCTCGATGAGTGCGAACTGCGCGACACCCACGAAGACGGCGGCATCGTCCGTTGCAAGCGCCAGGACCTGACCAGCGAAGAAATCCAGCTGCACCTGAGCACTGGCAAGGTGGTCACCCAATTGTCCCTGGCCTGGCAGGACAAGCTGTCCTTCATGCTCGACGACAAGATGACGGTCAAGCGCCTGAAGTTCGAAGACCTGCTGCAGGACCAGGCGGAACAGGACGGCGGCGACGAAGCCCTCGGCCAACTGGACGCCAGCTTCACCCTGATGATGCTGACCTTCGGCGATTTCCTCCCGGCGCTGTTCGAAGCCCTGGGTGGCGAAGAGATTCCACAAGGCATCTGACACCCCCTTGTAGCAGCCAGCGGGCTTGCGACCGGCAGCCTCCGGCCTTATCGCCAGCCCGCTCGCTCCTGCAGGAGCCTCACAGACGCCACCGCTTTCGGTGGCGTTTTCATATAAGAAGGAACAGGCCATGCGTGCACTGGCAGCATTAAGTCGTTTTGTCGGCAATACCTTTGCCTACTGGGTACTGATTTTCGCGGTGGTGGCGTTCTTGCAGCCGGGCTGGTTCATCGGCCTCAAGGGCGCCATCGTGCCGCTGCTGGGCCTGGTGATGTTCGGCATGGGCCTGACCCTGAAGCTCGAAGACTTCGCCGAAGTCGCCCGCCATCCATGGCGCGTGGCCCTGGGCGTGGTCGCGCATTTCGTGATCATGCCGGGCATGGCCTGGTTGCTGTGCCAGGTCTTCCACCTGCCGCCGGAGATCGCCGTCGGCGTGATCCTGGTCGGCTGCTGCCCGAGCGGTACTTCGTCCAACGTCATGACTTGGCTGGCCCGCGGCGACCTGGCGCTGTCAGTGGCGATCGCCGCTGTCACCACCCTGCTGGCGCCGCTGCTGACGCCGGCCCTGATCTGGCTGCTGGCCTCGGCCTGGCTGCCGGTTTCGTTCATGGAGCTGTTCTGGTCGATCCTGCAGGTGGTGCTGCTGCCGATCGTGCTCGGGGTGATTGCCCAGCGCGTGCTCGGCGACCGGGTGCGGCATGCGGTGGAAGTATTGCCGCTGGTGTCGGTGGTCAGCATCGTGATCATCGTCACCGCGGTGGTGGCCGCCAGCCAGGCGAAAATCGCCGAGTCCGGCCTGCTGATCATGGCCGTAGTGATGCTGCATAACAGCTTCGGTTACCTGCTGGGCTACTTCACCGGCCGCCTGTTCAAGCTGCCGTTGGCGCAACGCAAATCCCTGGCCCTGGAAGTCGGCATGCAGAACTCCGGCCTTGGCGCCGCCCTGGCCAGCGCGCATTTTTCGCCGCTGGCGGCGGTGCCGAGCGCCCTGTTCAGCGTCTGGCACAACATTTCCGGGGCGCTGCTTTCCACCTGGTTCCGCCGCATGAGCGAAAAGGACGACCGCACACTGGCCGCCCAGCAGGCGAGCGACTGAGGAGAAACTTGATCCCCGGATTAATGATGGGCACTATACTGCGCAACGCGGGGACGACCCCGCGGCTCGATCGAGTCATTAATCTGGGGACGACCCCGTCAATCGATGGAGGTCATCATGTCCTGGATCATTCTGTTTTTCGCCGGCCTGTTCGAAGTGGGCTGGGCCGTCGGCCTCAAGTACACCGACGGTTTCAGTCGCCCTCTCCCCACTGCCCTGACCATCGCCGCCATGGCGGTCAGCCTCGGCCTGCTGGGGCTGGCCATGAAGGAGCTGCCGCTGGGCACCGCCTATGCCATCTGGACCGGGGTCGGCGCAGTCGGCACGGTGATCGCCGGGATCATTCTGTTCGGTGAGTCCATGGCGCTGTTCCGCCTGGCCAGCGTGGCACTGATCATTACCGGGCTGATCGGCTTGAAGGTCAGCACGGCCTGATACCAGCAAGCGCCCCAACAAAAACGCCCACAACTCTGTGGGCGTTTTTATAGGCGCTGGAAACCTAGCGCACGTTACCGCGCAGCTCGCCCACCAGGGTTTGCAAACGGGCCGGTTCGGCACTGTCGGCTGTCACGGCCGAACCCGCCACCAGGGTCACTCGCGACCACAGGCGGCGGAACAGCCCCTTGCTAGGATCGCGGCTGAAAAAGCTGCCCCACAGCCCCCGCAACGCCAGCGGAATCACCGGCACCGGTGTCTCTTCGAGAATCCGCGTCAGCCCGCCCTTGAACTCATTGATCTCGCCATCGGCGGTCAGCTTGCCTTCCGGGAAGATGCACACCAGCTCGCCATCCTTGAGGTAACGGGCAATTTGGGTGAACGCCCTTTCGTAGATCTGGATGTCCTCGTTGCGCCCGGCAATCGGAATGGTCCCGGCGGTACGGAAGATGAAGTTGAGCACCGGCAGGTTGTAGATCTTGTAATACATCACGAAACGAATCGGCCGCCGCACCGCGCCGCCGATCAGCAAGGCATCGACGAAGGACACGTGATTGCACACCAGCAACGCCGCGCCTTCGTCCGGGATCGCCTCCAGGTTGCGATGCTCGACCCGGTACATGGAATGGCTGAGCAGCCAGATCATGAAACGCATGCTGAACTCGGGGACGATCTTGAAGATGTAGGCGTTGACCGCGATGTTCAGCAGCGACACCACCAGGAACAACTGCGGGATCGACAGCTTGGCCAGGCTCAGCAAGACGATCGAGACGATCGCCGACACCACCATGAACAGCGCGTTGAGAATGTTGTTCGCGGCAATCACCCGCGCCCGCTCGTGCTCCGGGGTCCGCGACTGAATCAGGGCGTACAGCGGCACGATGTAGAAACCGCCGAAGATGCCCAGGCCGAGAATATCGATCAGCACCCACCAGGCGTGGCTATAACCGAGCACTTCGATCCAGCCGTAACCCGCCTCGCTGACCGGAATCCCGCCGGAATGCCACCACAGCAGCAGGCCGAACACCGTCAGGCCGAACGAGCCAAAGGGCACCAGGCCGATCTCGACCTTACGACCCGAGAGCTTCTCGCACAGCATGGAACCGACAGCGATCCCCACCGAGAACACGGTGAGGATCAGCGTGACCACCGTTTCGTCCCCGTGCATCCACTCCTTGGCGTAGGCCGGAATCTGCGTCAGGTAGATCGCCCCGACAAACCAGAACCACGAGTTGCCGACGATCGAGCGCGACACCGCCGCAGTCTGCCCCAGGCCCAGGCGCAAGGTAGCCCAGGACTGGCTGAAGATGTTCCAGTCCAGGCGCAGGTCCGGAGTGGCCGCCGCGGCCCGGGGAATGCCCCGGCTGGCGAGATAACCGAGTACGGCGACTGCAATGATCGCCGTCGAGACGATGGGGGCGTAATGGGCGGAGGACATCATGATCCCCGCGCCAATGGTCCCGGCGAGAATCGCCAGGAAGGTGCCCATTTCCACCAGGCCGTTGCCGCCGACCAATTCTTCCTCCCGCAGCGCCTGCGGCAGGATCGAATATTTCACCGGACCGAACAGCGCCGAGTGGGTGCCCATGGCGAACAATGCCAGCAGCATCAGCGACAGGTGATCGAAGACAAAACCCACTGCCCCCACTGCCATGATCACGATCTCGCCGAGCTTGATCAGGCGGATCAACGCGTCCTTGGCGAACTTCTCGCCGAATTGCCCGGCCAGCGCCGAGAACAGGAAGAACGGCAGGATAAACAGCAAGGCGCAGAGGTTGACCCAGATCGAGCGGTCGCCCTCGATGGCCAGCTTGTAGAGAATGGCGAGGATCAGCGACTGCTTGAAGATGTTGTCGTTGAACGCACCGAGGGATTGGGTAATGAAGAACGGCAGGAAACGCCGCGTACGAAGCAAGGTGAACTGTGAGGGGTGACTCATCTTCCATGTCCCTGAGTGGCTTGGATGCTGTTATTGGATTATCGATCTTCGATCCAGGCCACAACCTTACCTAAAGTTCGCGGATTATTTCGCTAATCCTGCGATGCAAGGCGAAACGAACAGCTCACCCCGATAGGCGCCCTGCAGCGTGCGCTTGCCCACCAGCAGCCACATCAGTGCCAGCGCCAGGACCAACAGGCTGCCGAACACCGCAAAAAACGTCAGGTTCAGGGTAGCGGCCAGTTTCAGGGTGGTCAGGGCATAGACCCCCAGCGGGAAGGTGAACCCCCACCAGCCGAGGTTGAACGGAATGCCGTCGCGCAGGTAACGCAAGGTGATCAGCAGCGCCGTCAGCATCCACCACAGGCCGAACCCCCACAGGGTGATACCGGCCACCAGCCCCAGGCCCTCGGCGATTTCGCCCATTCCGGCCATGCCGTTGGCAGCAAAGATCGCCGGAGCGTCCGCGCCCAGCAGCAACATGCCCAGGGCCCCCGTGCCGATCGGCCCCAGGGCCAGCCAGCTCGAGGCGGCCATGCTTTCGTGCGGCAGCTTATGCAGGGCCATGCGCAGCAGGAGAATGGTCAGGATGCTGAACGCCACCGGCAGCGAGAAGGCCCAGAGCACATAGCTGGTCACCAGCATCACCAGTTGCGAATGCGCGTCCACCAGGTGCGGCGCCAGCAGCCCGCCACTGGCGGCGGCGACTTCGGCCGCGACCACCGGCAACAGCCAGACCGCGGTCATCTGGTCGATACGGTGCTCCTGGCGGGTGAACATCATGTAGGGAATCAGCACCCCGCAAGCCAGCGACAGTGCTACGTCCAGCCACCACAGCAGCTCGGCCAGTTGCACCACACCGTCGCCCCAGCGTGGGACGCCGAACAGCAGGAAACCGTTGATGATGGTGGCCAGGCCCATGGGGATAGTGCCGAAGAACATCGAGACCGTGGAATGCCCGAAAATCCGCCGGGCTTCGTCGAAGAACATTATCCAGCGTGCCGCATAGGCCGCGCTGAACAGCACGAACAGTACGATGGTGAACAGCCACAGCCCCTCGGCCAGCAGGTGCAGGCCCGGGATCCGCAGCGGCAACTGGGCCAGCGCCAGGGCCAGTACGCCGGTGCCCATGGTCGCGGCGAACCAGTTGGGGGTGAATTGGCGAATGGCTTCGCGAGGATGCTGCAGCTGGCTCAAGGGCCGTCCGGTTCTGAGGGTGTTGGGGCATGTCATGGTGCGATCTCCTGTCCTCCGATGAGGTGGAGCCCATGATAGAACCGGATCGAATATCTATATAACGGGTAATTTCTCTATCTGTTATCTATTTTGCAAATATAAGAGTCAGACACTGCCCGCGGTTTCCACCACCAATACCCGCGCTGCACCTTGTGGAAGAGCCACATGCTCGGTGCCGACATCGGCGTAGAAGATATCGCCCACCTCCAGCAGCACCGACTGTTCCAGGCCGTTTTCCCGATAGTGCATGCGCACCTGGCCATCGAGCACGACAAACACTTCCTGCCCGTCGTTGGTGTGCCACTTATAAGGCTGGTCGGTCCAATGCAGGCGCGTGGTGATGCCGTTCATGTTGGCGATATCCAACGCCGCCCAGGCCCGCTCCCCAGTGAAGGTTTTACTGCGAATGATCTTCATGAATGCCCGTCGCCCCCAAGGCTGATGCGTGCACCTCGCGCGCCAGATGCGCAGGCTAACCCAAGCCGGCGCCCGGATCAGCCACCAACGCGCTCAACCTTCTGGCACGACGCAGGCCTTGGCGGTGCGCTGGCGCAGCAGCCCCAGCAAGGCGGCCAGGGACAGCAGGATCAATACCGCGCCATAACCATCGGTGGTCGCGATCAGGCCAAAACTGCGGGTCAGGTTTCCCGCCAGCAGGGACGGCAGGCAGAACGCCAGATAACTCAGGACATAAAATGCCGACATCAACCCCGCCCGCTCATGGGGCAAGGCCAGGGGCATCACACTGCGCAGGGCGCCGAGGAACCCGGAGCCAAAACCACCGCCAGTGACCAGGGTGCCGAGGAAGAACAGCGGCAGGCTGGCGGTGTGCACGGCAATCAGGATCAGGCCGATGCCGACGGCCAGCAGGCTCGCGCCCAGCCGCAGCACCTTGTCCGCCGGACGATGGCGCAGGGAAACAATCATCAGGGCACCGCTCAGGGTCAGCACCGCCACCAGGCCGCCACCGATCAGGTTCGAGGTCGAGCCCGTCGCGGTACGCACCAGCGATGGCGCCAACGACAGAAAGAACCCGCCCACGGCCCACACCGCCACGTCCACCGGTAACGCCAGCCACAGCGCCCGCCGCGCCTGAGGCGGTACATGCAGGGTCGGCCGCAGGGAGGCCCAGACACCGGGCTGGGCACTGACTGTCTCCGGCAGGCGCCAGACGTACAGCGCCTGGGCGACAAACAGCACCAGCAGCAACCAGTAGGCCAGTTGCAGCGGCAACGGTGCGTATTCCACCAGCAAACCGCTGCCCATCGCCCCGCACGCCATGCCCAGCAAGGGCGCCACGCTGTTGACCAGCGGCCCCTGCTGCCGGTCGGTATCCAGCAGCGCCGCCCCCAGCACGCTGGTGGCCATGCCGGTGGCGAAGCCCTGCATCACCCGGGCAGCAATCAGCCAGGCTACGCTGTCGGCATGGATAAATAGCAGCATCGCCAGTATGTCCAGCAGCAGCGCCACGAAGATCACCGGCTTGCGTCCCAGATAATCCGAAAGCGAACCCACGGTCAGCAGCGCCGCCAACAGGCTCAAGGCGTAGACGCCGAAGATCAGGGTCAGGGTCGCCGAGGAGAATTGCAGCACCTCCTGATACAGGTGGTACATCGGTGTCGGCACACTGGAAGCGGCGAGAAAACTGAGTAAGGTGATCGCCAGAAACAGCAGTCTGGAACGGTTTGACAGTGAAGAGTCGACAGGACTGGACATGGGCACGCTCCATTAAAGCTAATATTTTGCTTTTGCGGAGTGTGCTACCGCCTCGCTCTTAAAGCAAATTCTTTGTGTTAAGGTTCGATCCATGGCTATTAAAGAAGGTTTACGCCCAGGCGGGCGCAGTGCCCGGGTGCAGGAATCCATCCACTCGGCAGTCAGGGAACTCCTCGAAGAACAGGAGCGCTCGACCCTGACCGTGCCGCAAATCGCCGCCCGCGCCGGCGTGACACCCTCGACCATCTACCGCCGCTGGGGCGACCTGTCGACGCTGCTGGCGGATGTCGCCCTGGCGCGCATGCGCCCGGACAGCGAACCGGCCGCCACCGGCAGCCTGCGCGGCGACCTGTTGGCCTGGGCCGAACAGTACCTCGACGAAATGAGTTCCGAGCCCGGGCGCAACATGATGCGCGACGTGCAATGCAGCGCCACGCCCGGCTATTGCGCGAGCATCCTCGGCGGGCAATTGCAGATCATCCTCGACCGCCACCGGCCCAACGAAGCAGTGCTCCCCAGCATCGACCGGCTGCTGAATATAGTGGTGGCGCCGATAGCCTTCCGCATCCTGTTCGCCGCGACCCCGCTTGAGCCGCAAGCGCTGCCTGAGTTGATCGACATCGCGCTGCGGCCTTGAGACCGCCAGCGCGGGCAAGCTCGCTCCTGCCGGGTTCGTCACCCTTTGCAGAAGCGAGATTGCTTGCACTTCCCCCCTGCGACACCTGGCCGCGCCAATACCTTGGTCGACACTGACGAACCCCGAACATCGTGCGAGACTGTCTGACCGGGCTGAAGCGCCCGGCGCGCCTTTATGTTCGGAGTTTCCATGTCGTTGTCCAGCGGGCTGATCGCCATTGTCGCCCTGGCCTATATGGCCATCATGTTCGCCATCGCCTTTTACGGTGACCGTCGCAGCGCGCCCTTGCCGCCGCGGGTGCGTGCCTGGGTGTACAGCCTGTCGCTGGCGGTGTATTGCACCAGCTGGACCTTCTTCGGTGCCGTCGGCCAGGCCGCCGAGCAACTCTGGTCGTTCTTGCCGATCTACCTGGGGCCGATCCTGCTGCTGGTGCTCGCGCCCTGGGTCCTGCAAAAGATGGTGATGATCAGCAAGCAGGAAAACATCACCTCCATCGCCGACTTCATCGCCGCGCGCTATGGCAAATCCCAGTCGCTGGCGGTGGTGGTGGCGCTGATCTGCCTGGTTGGCGTGCTGCCCTACATCGCCCTGCAGCTCAAGGGCATCGTGCTTGGCGTGGACCTGCTGATCGGCGCCGGCGCCGACACCATGGGCACCCGCGCCCAGGACACGGCGCTGATCGTGTCGTTGATCCTGGCGCTGTTCACCATTGTCTTCGGTACCCGCAACCTCGACGCCACCGAGCACCACCGCGGCATGGTGCTGGCGATTGCCTTCGAATCCCTGGTCAAGCTGCTGGCCTTTCTCGCGGTCGGCGCCTTTGTCACCTATGGCCTGTACGACGGTTTCGACGATCTGTTCAGCCAGGCCATGCTCGCCCCGCGCCTGGAACAGTACTGGCAGGAAACCATCAACTGGCCGTCGATGGTGGTGCAGACCGGCGTCGCCATGATGGCGATCATCTGCCTGCCGCGGCAGTTCCACGTCACCGTGGTGGAGAACATCGAGCCCCAGGACCTGCGCCTGGCCAAGTGGGTGTTTCCCGCCTACCTGGCCCTGGCCGCGCTGTTCGTGGTGCCGATCGCCCTGGCCGGGCAGATGCTGCTGCCCAGCTCGGTCCTGCCGGATTCCTTCGTCATCAGCCTGCCCCTGGCCCAAGCCCATCCGGCCCTGGCGGTGCTGGCCTTCATTGGCGGCGCGTCGGCCGCCACCGGCATGGTGATCGTCGCCAGCGTGGCGCTGTCGACCATGGTCTCCAACGATATGCTGCTGCCCTGGTTGCTGCGCCGGCAGAGCGCCGAGCGACCCTTCGAAGTGTTCCGCCACTGGATGCTCTCGGTGCGCCGGGTCAGCATCGTGGTCATCCTGCTGCTGGCCTATGTCAGCTACCGTCTGCTGGGCTCCACCGCGAGCCTGGCGACCATCGGCCAGATCGCCTTCGCCGCCGTGACCCAACTGGCCCCGGCCATGCTCGGCGCGCTGTACTGGAAGCAGGCCAACCGCCGCGGCGTGTTCGCCGGATTAGCGGCCGGCACCTTCCTGTGGTTCTACACCCTGATCCTGCCGATCGCCGCCCACAGCCTGGGCTGGTCGCTGAGCAGCTTCCCGGGCCTGGCCTGGCTGCACGGCAACCCGCTGAACCTGCCGATCACGCCCTTGACCCAGGGCGTGGTGCTGTCGCTGGCCGGTAACTTCACCCTGTTCGCCTGGGTCTCGGTACTGTCACGCACCCGGGTTTCGGAACACTGGCAGGCCGGGCGCTTCATCGGCCAGGAAATCAGCGGCCGCCCCAGCTCCCGCTCGATGCTGTCGGTGCAGATCGACGACCTGCTCAAGCTCGCCGCGCGTTTTGTCGGGGAAGAACGGGCCCGCCAGAGCTTCATCCGCTTTGCCTACCGCCAGGGCAAAGGTTTCAACCCCAACCAGAACGCCGACGGCGAATGGATCGCCCACACCGAACGCCTGCTGGCCGGTGTCCTCGGCGCCTCGTCCACCCGCGCAGTGGTCAAGGCCGCCATCGAAGGGCGGGAGATGCAGCTCGAAGACGTGGTGCGCATCGCCGACGAAGCCTCGGAAGTGCTGCAATTCAACCGCGCCCTGCTGCAAGGCGCGATCGAGAACATCAGCCAGGGCATCAGCGTGGTCGACCAGTCCCTCAGGCTGGTGGCCTGGAACCGCCGGTACCTGGAGCTGTTCAACTACCCGGACGGGCTGATCAGCGTCGGCCGGCCGATCGCCGACATCATCCGCCACAACGCCGAGCGCGGCCTGTGCGGGCCGGGCGAGGCGGAAGTGCATGTCGCCCGCCGCCTGCACTGGATGCGCCAGGGCCGCGCCCACACTTCCGAGCGGCTGTTCCCCAATGGCCGGGTGATCGAGTTGATCGGCAACCCGATGCCCGGCGGCGGCTTTGTCATGAGCTTCACCGACATCACCCCGTTCCGCGAAGCCGAACAGGCCCTCACCGAAGCCAACGAAGGCCTGGAACAACGGGTTGCCGAACGGACCCAGGAGCTTTCGCAGTTGAACGCTGCGCTGACCGAAGCCAAGGGCACCGCCGAGGCCGCCAACCAGTCCAAGACGCGTTTCCTGGCGGCGGTCAGTCACGACCTGATGCAACCGCTGAACGCCGCCCGGCTGTTCTCCGCCGCCCTCTCCCACCAGAACGACGGTTTGTCCGCCGAAGCCCAGCAATTGGTCCAGCACCTGGACAGCTCCCTGCGCTCCGCCGAAGACCTGATCAGCGACCTGCTGGATATCTCCCGCCTGGAAAACGGCAAGATCAATCCGGAGCGCAAGCCGTTCGTGCTCAACGAGCTGTTCGATACCCTGGGGGCCGAATTCAAGGTCCTGGCCCAGGAGCAAGGCTTGAAGTTCCGCCTGCGCGGCAGCCGTCTCAGGGTCGACAGCGACATCAAGCTTCTGCGCCGGGTCCTGCAGAACTTCCTGACCAATGCCTTCCGTTACGCCAAGGGGCCTGTGCTCTTGGGCGTGCGCCGCCGCGGCAACCAACTGTGCCTGGAGGTCTGGGATCGTGGGCCGGGGATTCCGCTGGACAAGCAGCAGGTGATCTTCGAAGAGTTCAAGCGCCTCGACAGCCACCAGACCCGCGCCGAAAAAGGCCTGGGCCTCGGACTGGCGATCGCCGATGGCTTGTGCCGCGTCCTCGGCCACGGCTTGCAAGTCCGCTCCTGGCCGGGCAAGGGCAGCGTCTTCAGCGTCAGCGTGCCGCTGGCCAAGGCAGCTGTCAGCGCACCGAGACAGGTGGCCGAACTCAACGGTCATCTGCTGTCCGGTGCCCAGGTGCTGTGCGTCGACAATGAAGACAGCATCCTGATCGGCATGAACAGCCTGCTCAGCCGCTGGGGCTGCCAGGTCTGGACCGCGCGCAACCGGGAAGAATGCGCCGCGCTGCTCAGTGATGGCGTGCGCCCGCAACTGGCGCTGGTGGACTATCACCTGGACGATGGTGAAACCGGCACCGAGGTCATGGCCTGGCTGCGCACCCAGTTGGGTGATCCGGTACCTGGCGTGGTGATCAGCGCCGACGGACGCCCCGAGATGGTCGCCGAGGTACACGCCGCGGGGCTGGACTACCTGGCCAAGCCGGTGAAGCCGGCGGCGTTGCGGGCGCTGTTGAGCCGGCATCTGCCGCTCTGAGAGTCCTGTAGTCGCTGCCGCAGGCTGCGATAAGACCTTCAGCGATATTGAAAGCGCCGCGTCCCCTCCGGGGCCGATCGCAGCCTACGGCAGCGGCTACAGCTCAATCCGGCAGCTCGAGCAGGGCACCGTCGGCATCGGTCATCGCCCGTTCCAGCAGGTCCGCCGGCAGGCTCTTGCTCGCGCGCGCGCCGAGCAAGCGCAGTTGCTCGCTACGGCTGACCAGGTTGCCGCGCCCCTCGGTCAGCTTGTTGCGCGCGGCGCTGTAGGCCTTGTCCAGCTGCTGCAGACGATTGCCGACCTCATCCAGATCCTGAATGAACAACACGAACTTGTCGTACAGCCAACCGGCGCGTTCGGCGATTTCCCGGGCGTTCTGGCTCTGCCGCTCCTGCTTCCACAGGCTGTCGATCACTCGCAGCGTGGCCAGTAGCGTGGTCGGGCTGACGATCACGATGTTGCGGTCGAAGGCTTCCTGGAACAGGTTGGGCTCGGCCTGCAAGGCGGCGGAAAAGGCCGCCTCGATAGGTACGAAGAGCAGCACGAAATCCAGGCTGTGCAAGCCTTCAAGGCGCTTGTAGTCCTTGCCGGCCAGGCCTTTGACGTGATTGCGCAAGGACAGCACGTGCTGTTTCAGCGCCGCCTGGCCGATCACCTCATCGTCCGCCGCGACAAACTGTTGGTAGGCGGTCAGGCTGACCTTGGAGTCCACTACTACCTGCTTGTCGCCGGGCAGCATGATCAGCACGTCGGGCTGGAAGCGCTCGCCGTCGGGCCCTTTGAGGCTGACCTGGGTCTGGTACTCGCGGCCTTTCTCCAGGCCGGCATGTTCCAGCACCCGCTCGAGAATCAGCTCGCCCCAGTTGCCCTGGGTTTTCTGGCCCTTGAGCGCGCGCGTCAGGTTGGTCGCCTCGTCGCTCAAGCGCAGGTTCAACTGTTGCAGGCGTTCGAGTTCCTTGCCGAGGGAAAAACGCTCGCGCGCTTCGGCCTGATAACTCTCTTCGACCCGCTTCTCGAAGGACTGGATGCGCTCCTTGAGCGGGTCGAGCAATTGTCCGAGACGCTGCTGGCTGTTCTCGGCAAAACGCTGCTCGCGCTCATCGAAGATCTTGCCTGCCAGCTCGGCGAACTGTGCCCGCAGCTCGTCCCGCGAGCCTTGCAGGTCGCTCAGGCGTTGCTGGTGGCTTTCCTGCTGCTCGCGCAGCTCGGCATTCAATGACGCGGCCTGGGCGTCCAGGCGCCGCAACTCGGCTTCCTTGTTGGCCCGCTCAAGATTCCAGGCGTGGGCCGCGTCACGGGCGTTGTCGCGTTCGATCTGCAACAACTCGACTTCCCGGCGCACCGCCGCCAGATCGGCCTGCTTCACGGCATTCGCCTGGCCCAGGTCGCTGATCTCGTCGCGGCAGGCATCCAGCTGGGCGTTCAAGCCATCCTGCGCCAGCAGTGCGGTGGCCAGGCGCTCCTCCAGCAGGGACAGTTCGGTTTGGCGGGAGCTCAGACGGCGTTGCAGTTGCCAGGCGAGCGCCACCAAGGGCAATGCCGCGCCTGCCAGACCGAGCAGTACGCTGGTCAAGTCCATAGCCATAGCCACTCCAGACAGGGAAATAAAGCTTGAAGGTTAACCAAGGGACCGAGGCTTGGACAGCTCAGTCTTCGATCTGGCCAAGCTCCTGCTGGGCGCGACGATCGCCAGCCCGTGCCGCCTGACGCAGCAGATCGTGGCCGATCCGCCGATCGCGGGCGTTGCCGCATTCGCGGCACATCAGTTGGCCAAGACGACTCTGTGCTGCCACCACCCCTTCCCGGGCAGGCTGCTTGAGCAAACGCCCGGCAAAGTGCTTGATGTTCCGGTTATCACCCAGGCGTGGGCTGTCGAGCAGCCACATGGCCACGCGTAACGAAAAACGCTTGGGCTCGGTAACACTGGAAGAGGCAGGGGTAACAGAAGGTGACACTGAGCGAAACTTCATAAAGCACTGTAGGGCAGATCGGAAGGCGCGCCACTCTACTCCTTTTTTCGCACGCGTAAAGTCGAAAAGAACTCGGCACGCCCGTGCTAGAGCAAGCGCTTGGGACAATCCACAGAAGCTGTGGATAACTCAGTGGACAACCGCCCTACAAGTCGCCGAAAGCCGCATGGGACGGGGCCCGCAGTCAAACTGACGATTTTTTCACCAGTAAAAAAAACCGATGTTTTTCATTGACTTAAATTTTCATCGCAGGCATTGGAGGGCCCGGCAGGTGAGGTGACAGGCCGGTGACAGCCCGCGCAACTATTGTGCACAAGTACCCTCGATCCAGTTATATCGCTGCACCTTTTTCGTCCGTTCCCGGGAGAACAACATCGAAGACCAAAGATTCCAGTAACAACTTTTCTCCCCCACAGCGGTGAAAGTCCGGCCCGGCTCATTCGCGGCCTGCCCTGCGATACTCATAACCATTTTGCCTAACACACTTGCACCAGCCACATCAATCCGTTATCATCCACAGCGTTAGTACCAAGCTGAAAGTCAATTCTGGTCGAACAAGTCCCCCGGTTCAGCTTCCCTGAAGAGAAGTTTCTACCGACTACACGGGATCGACCACCTCGCTGGTTTCCAGGTAAAGCTTTCGCCGACACCGCCTTTGAACACATTGCAAAGGATGTCGCGAAGCCCTTTTACTCTGACCGAACCAACCTGCAAATTGATCAGGATCTTCACCTGGGGCCCAGAACCTTAACCCCCGCTGTGATTGCCTGCCCTCCTAAGTACCTACCTGCCAGCCCTAGCGCGCACTTGATAAAGCGCTTCCAACTGGCTGCTTTGTTCCAGTCGGGTTCTTCGTTCGACCAATGGTGGTCGGCGTTACTGGAACGTTTTAACGTTGCACGGTTCTTAACCGTGTCATTTGTAGGAACACCCAATAACTATGTCTACTCAAATCCAGACTCAGGATGCCATTCGCACCCTCACCAACGCTTTTGCTCCAATGAACTGCCTGATCATGGCCGCTCGCAAAGGCTGCTTCAGCTTCACCCTGGTCAACGAACACGGTATCGCTCGTCACAGCGAACGCCTGTACCCCGACCAGTATTCCAGCGCCGAGCCGCTGCAAGCGGTGATCGAGCGCACCCGTCAGGCCCTGACTGCCTGAGACGCCAGAGCGCTGAAAACCCGAAGCCCCGTCTGAACA
>NZ_JACMZT010000018.1:0-131328 GCF_017349615.1 Pseudomonas sp. GW531-T4 | reverse complement strand
GGGGGGGGGGGGGGGGGGGGGGGGGGGGGGGGGGGGGGGGGGGGGGGGGGGGGGGGGGGGGGGCGGGGGGGGGGGGGGGGGGGGGGGGGGGGGGGGGGGGGGGGGGGGGGGGGGGGGGGGGGGGGGGGGGGGGGGGGGGGGGGGGGGGGGGGGGGGGGGGGGGGGGGGGGGGGGGGGGGGGGGGGATAAACGGCGCGGGCCGGGGGGCGTGGCCGGGGGCAGGGGGAGGACTCAGTACAGCGCCGGACGGCGATCCAGGTGCACGTGGTTATGGGCGCTGATGTGCTTGTGCCGGGCGTCCGCCAGGGGCAGCTCCGCCAGCAGCAGTTGCTGCTGGGGATGACGGGCGCTGCCAGCCAGCGGATAACCGTCGGCGTCGACGATCAGCGAGCCGCCGACCCAGGCCACGCCACGCTCGTCGCCGCAGCGGTCGCAGGCGGCGATGAACATGCGGTTGACCGCGGCGTTGGCCTGGACCCGGACCATTTCCGCCGGGCGCTCGCCCAGGGGGCGCGGCCCGTCCGGCCAGTTGACCGGGGCACAGAGCAGGGCGGCGCCGGCCAGCGCGGGCAGGCGCACCCATTCCGGGAACTCCAGGTCGTAGCAGATCAGCATCGCGATCGCGCCAAAACGGGTCTCGACCACCGGTGGCGGCTGGTCGCCGACCGTGAATACCAGCTTCTCCCGGTCCCACAGATGGGCCTTGCGATACACCGTCACCCGCCCTTCGGGCTCGACCAGCGCGGCGCTGTTGGCCACTTGCCCGGCATTCAGGCGCTCGCAGAAGCCGCCGACGATCACCACCTGCAGTTCCGCAGCCAGGGCCTTCCACAGAGTCAATGTCGGCCCGTCGAGGGGCTCGGACAGCGCCAGCGCCTCTTGCCGGTCGGCGAACACATAGCCGCTTTGCACCAGTTCCGGCAGCACCACCACCTGGGCGCCCTCGGCGGCGGCCTCGCGAATGGCCCGCTGGCCCAGGTCACGGTTGTAGTCGAGCTCGCCCACCCGCGGGGCGAGCTGTTGGCAGGCGACTTTCAGGGTATGCGGTCCAGTCATTGGCCGACTCCTTCCAGTTGGCGTTCGCTGGCCTGGATCGCCAGGCGCTCGGCATCCAGGTCCAGGCCACGGGTCAGCGCCCAGTAAGCCACGCCGGCCACGGCCAGGCCGATGACAAAGGCAATGTCCGCGCCCTCCAGCGCCCGGGAAACCGGGCCCTGGTAGAAGCTCAGGGACATGAACGGAATCATTGCGATCAGGCCGAGGAAATAGGCGACCAGCCCAGGCATGGCCCAGCGGCCATAAATGCCGGCCGGGTTGAAGATGTCGCTGATGGCGTAGTGACCTTTGCGCACCACGTAGAAGTCCGCCAGGTTGACCGCGGTCCAGGGCATCAGGAAATACAGCATCAGCAGCACGAAGGTGTTGAAGCTCGCCAGGTAGCTGTCGGGGATGTTCATGGCGATCAGGAAAATCACCACCGCCACCAGGGCAATGCCCACCACCCGGCTCTTGAGGTTCGGCTGGATCTGCAGGAAACCGTCGATGGCACTGATGCCGGTGAGCATCGCGCCGTAGCAGTTGACCGCCATGATGCCGACCAGGGCGGGCACGGCGATCAGCACGGTGAAGGTGCCGAAGCCCGGGATCATCTGGTTGCCGACTTCGCGGACGCTGCCGATGGCGTCCGGGGACGGCAGGGCGGACGCCAGGAAGGCGCCCAGGGACATCAGCCACAGCGCCGAACCCGCGGCGCCCAGATAGGTCCAGAAAATCACCTGGCGCGACGAGGTCTTGTGCGGCAGGTAGCGCGAGTAATCCGAGACATACACCGAGTAGCTGATCTGGTAGCCGGCGGCCGCCGACAGCTGGATCAGGAAGGCCGACCAGGAAAAATGCGCGTCGGCCACGGCGGCATCGGCCTGCAGGGTCATCAGCGCGCTGACGGTCAGTACGCTGAACACGCTGATCATGATGTAGGTCAGCCAGCGCTGCACGGCGTGCAGCAGGTCATGGCCGACCACGGCGATGATCACCGCGAGGATGATCATCAGGCTGTACCAGGGCGCCCGCGCGCCGGGTACCACAGTGTTGATCGCATCGGTGGCGAGGATCACGTTGAACACGTTGAAGCCGATGTAGACGAAGACCACGGCGGTGAACGGCACGATGGCGCCGCGCAGGCCGAATTGCGCCCGCGACTGGATCATCTGCGGCAGGCCCATGCGGGGTCCCTGGTTGGCGTGGAAGGCCATGCAGAAGGTGCCCAGGCAGACGCCGAGGACGATGGCCAGGATCGAGTAGTGCAGGCTCAGGCCGAGGGCGGCGCCGGTGAAGCCGGTGACCATGGTGGTCAGGACGAAGTTGCCGGTGAACCAGAACGGTCCCTGGTGCCAGACCTTGCCGTGGCGCTCGTGGCGCGGCACGTAGTCGATGGAGCGGGTTTCGATCTTGAGGCTGGGTGACGGGGCTTTTTCCGTTGCCGCGGGCAGGCTGGTCATGGGGTATTGCCTTGTTTTTATAAATTGACCCCGGAGTCTCGGATATACGCCTGTGATGTTGAATCAGTGGAGGGAAATAATCAGTTCAGGAATCTGTGAACTGATGTCACGCAGCGCCGGCCCTCCGCTCCTGGTCGCGACAGGAAACGGTGGGCCGGCGAGGGCGTTTCAGCCGGCCATGACCTGGCGAATGTCCGCGGCCAGTTCGCGGACCCGCGCTTCTTCGGTGTCCCACGAGCACATGAAGCGCGCGCCGCCTTTACCGATGAAGGTGTAGAAGCGCCAGCCCCGGGCGGTCAGCGCGGCGATGGCCGGTTCCGAGAGTTGCAGGAACACGCCGTTGGCCTGCACTGGGAACATCAGTTCCACCCCAGGAATGTCCGCCACCAGCTCGGCGAGCAACTGTGCGCAATGGTTGGCGTGGCGGGCGTATTTGAGCCAGGCGTCGTTTTCCAGCAGACCGACCCAGGGCGCCGACAGGAAACGCATCTTCGAGGCCAACTGGCCGGCCTGTTTGCAGCGGTAGTCGAAGTCTTCGGCCAGCTTGTGGTTGAAGAACAGGATCGCCTCGCCCACCGCCATGCCGTTTTTCGTGCCGCCGAAGCACAGCACGTCGACCCCGGCTTTCCAGGTCAGGTCGGCGGGCGAGCAGCCGAGGAAGGCGCAGGCGTTGGAGAACCGCGCGCCGTCCATGTGCAGGTTCAGCCCCAGCTCCTTGCAGGTGGCGCTGATGGCGCGGATTTCTTCCGGGGTATAGACGCTGCCGACTTCGGTGGCCTGGGTCAGGGTCACCACCCGTGGCTTGGGATAGTGGATGTCCTGGCGCTTGAGGGCGATGTCGCGGATCGAGTCCGGGGTCAGCTTGCCGTTCTCGGTGCCGGCGATCAGCAGCTTGGAACCGTTGGAGAAGAATTCCGGGGCGCCGCATTCGTCGGTTTCGACGTGGGCGGTTTCCGAGCAGATGACGCTGTGGTAACTCTGGCACAGCGACGACAGGGCCAGGGAGTTGGCGGCGGTGCCGTTGAAAGCGAAGAACACCTCGCAGTCGGTCTCGAACAGTTTGCGGAAATAATCGGCGGCGCGTGCGGTCCACTGGTCGTCGCCGTAGGCGCGTTCGTGGCCGCGATTGGCCTGTTCCATGGCCGCCCAGGCCTCGGGGCAAATGCCGGAATAGTTGTCGCTGGCGAATTGTTGGCTCTTGTCGGTCATGGCCGTCTTCCGTGCTAAGGGTCCGAAAGGGGAGTCCTTCGATAAAGGGCTCCGGATAAGGCGCTCCTGGGTAAGGAGCCCTTGGGTAAAGCGTTTGCAACGAGGTCTGGGCCAGCAGGACAGCGCAGGCCTCGCAGAGATCGGTGGAGCGCCACTTTACCCAAGATTGACGGGGGAGCACACGCTCTGTTTATGGGTGAAAAATGCACAGGCCATGAGGATATATGCCAGACCCGATGCTGACCCCGCTGGCCGCCCGGCGCGATGGCGCCCTGGACCTGCTCAAGTGGCTGGCGCTGCTTTGCATGGTGCTCGATCACCTGCGCTACGTCGGCTGGAACCTCGATCTGCTGTATGTGCCCGGGCGCCTGGCGTTTCCCTGGTTCTGCCTGGCGCTGGCGGCCAATGTGGCGCGGGCCGGCGCGGTGGAGCGCGAGGGTGCGGGGCAATGGCGTTACCTGGGCTGGCTGCTGCTGTTCAGCCTGCTCAGCGAAGTGCCGTACCGGCTGTACATTCCCGACCCCGACACCCTGAATGTGCTGCCGACCCTGGCCCTGGGCCTGCTGGTGGCCCGTGCCTGGCAGCGCCGCGGTGGCCTGGCGTTGTGGCTGGGGATCGTCGCGGCCTTGCTGGGCGGGCTGTTCGACCGCTACCTGATGTTCGGCCTGTTTGGCGTATTGCTGCCGCTGGCGCTGTTAATAGTACTGCAGCGCCGCTGGTACTGGGCGCTGCTGCCGGGGTTGCTGTGCCTGGCGGCCAATCAGTGGGAAAGCCTGCTGCCGGCGGCGCGCCAGGGCAACCAGGTGGCGGCCTGGGCCTTGGTCACCTGCGTATTGGCGCCGTGGCTGGGGCTGGCGATCCTGCGGCGGTTGCGCGGTTTTTCGCCGCCACCGATGCGGCGCTGGGCCTATCTCCTGTATCCCGGGCATTTTCTCCTGCTGCTGGCGCTGCGCAATCTCCTGGCCTGATGGCGAGCATTGTCGCTGCGGCCCTGTAGCCGCTGCCGAGCCCGCGAGGCTGCGATCGGCCGCGAAGCGGTCGTAAAACCAGGCAACCTGTTCTTCCAGGCATATCGCGTGCTCAGGTTTTGCGAGGACTGCGTCCTCGAGTGCAGCCTCGCAGGCTCGGCAGCGGCTACAGGGGCGACGTGCGAGTAGGAAACCTGCAGCGCCACTGGTCGGCACCAGCGGCTTGCGGTCCGGGGCAAGCCGTGGATATAGAGCCTTCGGCTTGTGGCGCCGGGAAGCATTTGTCTCTCTGCGCCAGGCCATGTCGTAAACGCACCTTTGCGTGGCGTCCATAGGCATTTGACCGGTCAGCGCCGGTCATACCATCGCATCCAAAGGGCACTACCGCAGGGTACGTGCCTCACCGAGACGAAAGGCGCACCGCCGCCGCTGGGAGAGACGCGATGTTCAGCAAGCAAGACCAAATCCAGGGTTATGACGATGCACTGCTGGCGGCCATGAATGCCGAGGAGCAACGTCAGGAAGATCACATCGAGCTGATCGCGTCGGAGAACTACACCAGCAAGCGCGTGATGCAAGCGCAAGGCAGTGGCCTGACCAACAAGTACGCCGAAGGTTATCCGGGCAAGCGTTACTACGGTGGCTGCGAGCACGTGGACAAGGTCGAGGCCCTGGCCATCGAACGCGCCAAGCAACTGTTCGGCGCCGACTACGCCAACGTCCAGCCGCACTCCGGTTCCTCGGCCAACAGCGCCGTGTACCTGGCCCTGCTGCAAGCCGGCGACACCATCCTGGGCATGAGCCTGGCCCATGGCGGCCACCTGACCCACGGCGCCAAGGTGTCGTCCTCGGGCAAGCTGTACAACGCCGTGCAGTACGGCATCGACACCAATACCGGGCTGATCGACTACGACGAAGTCGAGCGCCTGGCCGTCGAGCACAAGCCGAAGATGATCGTCGCTGGCTTCTCGGCCTATTCCAAGACCCTCGACTTCCCACGCTTCCGCCAGATCGCGGATAAGGTCGGCGCGCTGCTGTTCGTCGACATGGCTCACGTCGCCGGTCTGGTCGCCGCTGGCCTGTACCCGAACCCGCTGCCTTACGCCGACGTGGTCACCACCACCACCCACAAGACTCTGCGCGGTCCGCGTGGTGGCCTGATCCTGGCCAAGGCCAACGAAGAAATCGAGAAGAAGCTCAACGCCGCGGTATTCCCTGGCGCCCAGGGCGGCCCGCTGATGCACGTGATCGCCGGCAAGGCGGTGTGCTTCAAGGAAGCGCTGGAGCCTGGCTTCAAGGCCTACCAGCAGCAAGTGATCGAGAACGCCCAGGCCATGGCCGGCGTATTTATCAAACGCGGCTACGATGTAGTGTCCGGCGGCACCGACAACCACCTGTTCCTGGTCAGCCTGATCCGTCAGGGCCTCACCGGCAAGGACGCGGACGCCGCCCTGGGGCGCGCTCACATCACCGTGAACAAGAACGCTGTCCCGAACGATCCACAGTCGCCGTTCGTGACCTCCGGCCTGCGTATCGGCACCCCGGCGGTGACCACCCGCGGCTTCAAGGTTACCCAGTGCGTGGAGCTGGCCGGCTGGATCTGCGACATCCTCGACCACCTCGGCGACGCCGATGTCGAGGCCAATGTCGCTCGTCAGGTATCGGCCCTGTGCGCGGACTTCCCGGTTTATCGCTGAGTGCGGTTTTGGAGTAAATGACTATGCAACGCTACTCGGGCTTCGGCCTCTTCAAGCACTCCCTCAGCCACCATGAAAACTGGCAGCGCATGTGGCGCACGCCGACCCCGAAAAAGGTCTACGACGTGGTCATCGTCGGCGGTGGCGGGCATGGCCTGGCGACCGCCTACTACCTGGCCAAGGAGCACGGCATCACCAACGTCGCCGTGGTCGAGAAAGGCTGGCTGGGCGGCGGTAATACCGCGCGCAACACCACCATCGTGCGTTCCAACTACCTGTGGGACGAGTCGGCGCACCTGTACGAACACGCGATGAAACTGTGGGAAGGCCTGTCCCAGGACCTCAACTACAACGTGATGTTCTCCCAGCGCGGCGTCTACAACCTGTGCCACACCCTGCAGGACATCCGCGATTCCGAGCGTCGGGTCAGCGCCAACCGCCTCAACGGCGTGGACGGCGAGCTGCTCAACGCCAAGCAGGTGGCGGACGAGATTCCGTACCTGGACTGCTCCAAGAACACCCGCTACCCGGTGATGGGCGCCACCGTCCAGCGCCGTGGCGGCGTGGCCCGCCACGACGCCGTGGCCTGGGGCTTCGCCCGTGCCGCCGACGCCCTGGGCGTGGACCTGATCCAGCAGACCGAAGTGATCGGCTTCCGCAAGGAAAACGGTGTGTGCATCGGCGTGGAAACCAACAAGGGCTTCATCGGCGCCAAGCGCGTCGGCGTGGTCACCGCCGGTAACTCCGGGCACATGGCCAAGCTCGCCGGTTTCCGCCTGCCGATCGAATCGCACCCGCTGCAAGCACTGGTGTCCGAGCCGATCAAACCGATCATCGACAGCGTGATCATGTCCAACGCGGTGCACGGCTACATCAGCCAGTCCGACAAGGGCGACCTGGTGATCGGCGCCGGTATCGACGGCTGGGTCGGCTACGGCCAGCGCGGTTCGTACCCGGTGATCGAACACACCATCCAGGCCATCGTCGAGATGTTCCCGATCCTTTCGCGGGTGCGCATGAACCGCCAATGGGGCGGCATCGTCGACACCACCCCGGACGCCTGCCCGATCATCTCCAAGACTCCGGTGCCGAACATGTTCTTCAACTGCGGTTGGGGTACCGGCGGCTTCAAGGCAACCCCGGGTTCGGGCAACGTATTCGCCGCGAGTCTGGCCAAGGGTGAAATGCACCCGCTGGCCGCACCTTTCTCCATCGACCGTTTCCACAACGGTGCGCTGATCGACGAACACGGCGCTGCAGCTGTCGCCCACTAACAAAGGCCTCATGAAAACTACTGCGCTCGGCAATACGGCGTTAAAAACAGGCTCGAAATGCTCACTTAGTAAACTAAGCTCCGCTTTCTCCCCTGTTTTTGCCTTGTCTTGCCTTCGCTCGCTACGTTTTCAAGAGGCTTGATAGGAGAAATCCCTATGTTGCACATCTTCTGTCCTCACTGCGGCGAACTGCGCTCCGAAGAGGAATTCCATTCGTCCGGCCAGGCGCATATCCCGCGTCCGCTGGATCCGAACAACTGCACCGACGAGGAGTGGGGCAACTACATGTTCTTCCGCGATAACCCTCGCGGTCTGCACCACGAGCTGTGGATCCACGCCGCCGGCTGCCGTCAGTACTTCAACGCCACCCGCGACACCGTGACCTACGAGATTCTCGAAACCTACAAGATCGGTACCAAGCCGCAATTCACCGACAAGACCGATAGCCCGAAAGCGGCCACGCAGGCTCTGGGAGAGAAGGTATGAGCCAGTCCAATCGCCTGTCCAACGGCGGACGCATCGACCGCAACAAAGTCCTCAGCTTCACCTTCAACGGCCAGACCTACAAAGGCTTCGAAGGCGACACCCTGGCCGCCGCGCTGCTGGCCAACGGCGTGGACATCATCGGTCGCAGCTTCAAGTATTCCCGGCCGCGCGGCATCTTCGCCGCCGGTGCCGAAGAGCCGAACGCGGTGCTGCAGATCGGCGCCACCGAAGCCACCCAGATTCCTAACGTGCGCGCCACCCAACAGGCGCTGTACCAGGGCCTGGTCGCCACCAGCACGAACGGCTGGCCGAGCGTCAACAACGACATGATGGGCATCCTCGGCAAGGTCGGCGGCAAGCTGATGCCGCCGGGCTTCTACTACAAAACCTTCATGTACCCGCAATCGTTCTGGATGACCTACGAGAAGTACATCCGCAAGGCCGCGGGCCTGGGTCGCTCGCCGACCGAGAACGATCCGGACACCTACGACTACATGAACCAGCACTGCGACGTGCTGATCGTCGGTGCCGGCCCGGCCGGCCTGGCCGCGGCCCTGGCTGCCGCGCGCAGCGGTGCGCGGGTGATCCTCGCCGACGAACAGGAAGAATTCGGCGGCAGCCTGCTGGACAGCCGCGAAAGCCTGGACGGCAAGCCGGCGGCCGAGTGGGTCGCCACCGTGGTCGCCGAGCTGAAGTCGCTGCCGGACGTGACCCTGCTGCCACGGGCCACCGTGAACGGCTACCACGACCATAACTTCCTGACTATTCACGAGCGCCTGACCGACCACCTCGGCGATCGCGCGCCGATCGGCCAGGTGCGCCAGCGCATCCACCGGGTACGTGCCAAGCGCGTGGTGCTGGCCACCGGTGCCTGCGAGCGTCCGCTGGTCTACGGCAACAACGACGTGCCGGGCAACATGCTGGCCGGCGCGGTTTCGGTCTACGTGCGCCGCTACGGCGTGGCGCCGGGCAAGAAGCTGGTGCTGAGCACCAACAACGACCATGCCTACCGTGTGGCCCTGGACTGGCTCGACGCCAGCCTGCAAGTGGTGGCCATCGCCGATGCCCGTCACAACCCACGCGGCGCGCTGGTGGAAGAGGCCCGCGCCAAGGGCATTCGCATCCTCACTTCCAGTGCGGTGATCGAAGCCCGTGGCAGCAAGCATGTGACTGGCGCCCGCGTCGCAGCGATCGACGTCAAGGCGCACAAAGTCACCAGCCCGGGCGAGTGGCTGGACTGCGACCTGATTGCCAGCTCCGGCGGCTACAGCCCGGTGGTGCACCTGGCGTCGCACCTGGGCGGCAAGCCGATCTGGCGTGAAGACATCCTCGGTTTCGTACCGGGCGAAGCACCGCAGAAACGCGTGTGCGTCGGCGGCATCAACGGCGTCTACAGCCTCGGCGATTCCCTGGCCGACGGTTTCGAAGGCGGCGTGCGCGCGGCCAGCGAAGCGGGTTTCAAGGCCGTGGAAGCGGTCTTGCCCAAGGCCCTGAGCCGTCTGGAAGAACCGACCCTGGCGCTGTTCCAGGTGCCCCATGAAAAGGGCACCGCGCGGGCACCCAAGCAGTTCGTCGACCTGCAGAACGACGTCACCGCCGCCGCCATCGAACTGGCGACCCGCGAGGGCTTCGAGTCGGTCGAGCACGTCAAGCGCTACACCGCGCTGGGCTTCGGTACCGATCAGGGCAAGCTCGGCAACGTCAACGGCCTGGCCATCGCGGCCCGTTCGCTGAACGTGAGCATCCCGCAGATGGGCACCACCATGTTCCGTCCGAACTACACGCCGGTAACTTTCGGCGCCGTGGCCGGTCGTCACTGCGGGCACATCTTCGAGCCGGTACGCTTCACCGCGCTGCACGCGTGGCACGTGAAGAACGGCGCCGAGTTCGAGGACGTCGGCCAGTGGAAGCGCCCTTGGTACTTCCCGAAGAATGGCGAAGACCTGCACGCCGCGGTCAAGCGCGAGTGCAAGGCAGTGCGCGACAGCGTCGGCCTGCTCGACGCCTCGACGCTGGGCAAGATCGATATCCAGGGCCCGGACGCCCGTGAGTTCCTCAACCGCATCTACACCAACGCCTGGACCAAGCTCGACGTGGGCAAGGCGCGCTACGGCCTGATGTGCAAGGAAGACGGCATGGTCTTCGACGACGGCGTGACCGCCTGCGTCGGCGAGAACCACTTCATCATGACCACCACCACCGGTGGCGCCGCGCGCGTCCTGCAATGGCTGGAGATCTATCAGCAGACCGAATGGCCGGACCTCAAGGTGTACTTCACCTCGGTCACCGACCACTGGGCGACCATGACCCTGTCCGGGCCGAACAGCCGCAAGCTGCTCAGCGAAGTCACCGACATCGACCTGGACAAGGACGGCTTCCCGTTCATGACCTGGAAAGAAGGCCTGGTGGGCGGCGTGCCGGCGCGGGTGTTCCGTATCTCCTTCACTGGTGAGCTGTCGTACGAAATCAACGTCCAGGCCGACTACGCCATGGGCGTGCTGGAGCAGATCGTCGAGGCTGGCAAGAAGTACAACCTGACCCCGTACGGCACCGAAACCATGCACGTATTGCGGGCCGAGAAGGGCTTCATCATCGTCGGCCAGGACACTGACGGCTCGATGACCCCGGACGACCTGAACATGGGCTGGTGCGTCGGTCGTACCAAGCCGTTCTCGTGGATCGGCTGGCGTGGCATGAACCGCGAAGACTGCGTGCGCGACCAGCGCAAGCAACTGGTGGGCCTGAAGCCGATCGACCCGAACCAGTGGCTGCCGGAAGGCGCGCAACTGGTGTTCAACACCAAGCAGGCGATCCCGATGAGCATGGTCGGTCACGTGACCTCCAGCTATGCCCACAACTCCCTGGGTTATTCGTTTGCCATGGGCGTGGTCAAGGGTGGCCTGAAGCGGATGGGCGAGCGGGTGTTCGCGCCATTGGCCGACGGCACGGTGATCGAGGCGGAAATCGTTTCTTCGGTGTTCTTCGATCCGAAAGGCGATCGCCAGAACGTTTAACCCTACAACCTTGTAGGAGCGAGGCTTGCCCGCGATAGGCATCACGCGGTGCCTCAGACAGACCGCGATGTATTCATCGCGGGCAAGCTCCGCTCCTACGGGTGTGATGCAAGAATTTGAAGACAGGTGCTCTATGACCGCAGTCAACGTTTACCAACAGCGCCCGACCACTGGCGCCAAAGCCGAGTCGTCGCTGCACCATGCCGACCTCGCCAGCCTGGTGGGCAAGGGCCGCAAGAACGCAGGCGTGACCCTGCGCGAGAAGAAACTCCTCGGCCACCTGACCATCCGTGGCGATGCCCATGACCCGGCCTTCGCTTCCGGCGTGCACAAGGCCCTGGGCCTGGAACTGCCGGTGGCCCTGACCGTGGTCGCCAAGGGCGAAACCAGCCTGCAGTGGATGGGGCCGGACGAATGGTTGCTGGTGGTGCCGAGCGGTGAAGAATTCGCCGCCGAGAAAAAACTGCGCGAAGCGCTGGGCGACCTGCATATCCAGATCGTCAACGTCAGTGGCGGCCAACAGATTCTCGAGCTGTCCGGCCCGAACGTGCGCCAAGTGCTGATGAAGTCCACCAGCTACGACGTGCACCCCAACAACTTCCCGGTGGGCAAGGCCGTCGGCACCGTGTTCGCCAAGTCGCAACTGGTGATCCGCCGCATGGGCGAAGACACCTGGGAACTGGTGATCCGCCGCAGCTTCTCCGATTACTGGTGGTTGTGGCTGCAGGATGCCGCCGCCGAATACGGCCTCAGCGTTCAGGCCTGACGCGAATCCCTGTAGCCGCTGCCGCAGGCTGCGATCGACCCCGCAGGGGGCGTCGCTCTTGAGGGCGCTGGAAGGTCCTTCGGACCTTATCGCAGCCTTCGGCAGCGGCTACAGGGATGTGCCGCTTCACCGAGAGATCAATGAACAGGAGTCACCCCGCATGAGCCGCGCACCCGATACCTGGATTCTGACTGCCGACTGCCCCAGCGTGCTCGGCACGGTGGATGCGGTGACCCGCTTTCTGTTCGAGCAGGGCTGCTATGTCACCGAGCACCATTCGTTCGATGACCGGCTTTCGGCGCGTTTTTTCATTCGTGTGGAATTCCGCCAGCCCGAGGATTTCAACGAGCAGGGCCTGCGCGACGGTCTGGCCGAGCGCGCCCGGGCTTTCGACATGAACGTCGAACTGACCCCGCCGCAGCATCGGCCGAAAGTGGTGATCATGGTCTCCAAGGCCGATCACTGCCTCAACGACCTGCTCTACCGCCAGCGCATCGGCCAGCTGGCAATGGATGTGGTGGCGGTGGTGTCCAACCATCCGGACCTCAAGCCCCTGGCTGACTGGCACCAGATCCCGTACTACCACTTCCCCCTGGACCCCAACGACAAACCGTCCCAGGAGCGTCAGGTGTGGCAGGTGATCGAGGAATCCGGCGCCGAACTGGTGATCCTTGCGCGCTACATGCAAGTGCTGTCGCCGGAGCTGTGCCGCAAGCTCGATGGCAAGGCGATCAACATCCACCACTCCCTGCTGCCCGGTTTCAAGGGCGCCAAGCCTTATCACCAGGCCTACAACAAGGGCGTGAAACTGGTGGGCGCCACCGCGCACTACATCAACAACGACCTGGACGAAGGCCCGATCATCGCCCAGGGCGTGGAGGTGGTGGACCACAGTCACTACCCCGAGGACCTGATCGCCAAGGGGCGCGATATCGAGGGCCTGACCCTGGCGCGGGCCGTGGGTTATCACATCGAACGGCGGGTGTTCCTCAACGCCAACAGGACGGTGGTGCTTTAACACAGGCCGCTGCGCGGCCTCGCGGGCAAGCCTCGCTCCTACAGATGCACGCAATCCTTTGTAGGAGCGAGCTTGCTCGCGAAGCGATTTTGAAGACGAAACAGCATCTGTACCCGAGCACTCTACGCGCTGCCTTTTTCCGGCAACGCGGTTTCATAAAAACAACAGCGAGGTGAAAGCATGTCTGGTAATCGTGGTGTCGTGTATCTCGGCAATGGCAAGGTCGAAGTACAGAAAATCGACTATCCAAAAATGCAGGACCCGCGCGGCAGGAAGATTGAGCACGGCGTCATCCTGCGCGTGGTATCCACCAATATCTGCGGTTCGGACCAGCACATGGTGCGTGGCCGTACCACCGCCCAGGTCGGCCTGGTCCTGGGTCACGAAATCACCGGCGAGGTAGTGGAGAAGGGCAGCGATGTTGAGAACCTGAAGCTCGGCGACCTGGTCTCGGTGCCGTTCAACGTGGCTTGCGGGCGCTGCCGTTCCTGCAAGGAGCAACACACCGGGGTCTGCCTGACCGTCAACCCGGCTCGCGCCGGCGGTGCCTACGGCTACGTCGACATGGGCGACTGGACCGGCGGCCAGGCCGAATACGTGCTGGTGCCGTACGCCGACTTCAACCTGCTGAAACTGCCGGACCGCGACAAGGCCATGGAGAAGATCCGCGACCTGACCTGCCTGTCCGACATCCTGCCGACCGGCTATCACGGCGCGGTAACGGCCGGCGTCGGCCCGGGCAGCACCGTCTACATCGCCGGCGCCGGTCCGGTAGGCCTGGCCGCGGCTGCGTCCGCCCGACTGCTGGGCGCGGCGGTGGTGATCGTTGGCGACGTCAACCCGGTGCGCCTGGCCCACGCCAAGGCCCAGGGTTTTGAAATCGCCGACCTGTCCAAGGACACCCCGCTGCACGAACAGATCGCCGCGCTGCTCGGCGAGCCGGAAGTGGATTGTGCGGTCGACGCGGTGGGCTTCGAGGCCCGCGGCCATGGCCATTCCGGTGCCCAGCACGAAGCGCCGGCCACGGTGCTCAACTCGTTGATGGGCGTGGTGCGGGTCGCCGGCAAGATCGGTATCCCAGGCCTCTACGTCACCGAAGACCCGGGCGCGGTGGATGCCGCGGCCAAGATGGGCAGCCTGAGCATCCGCTTCGGCCTCGGCTGGGCCAAGTCCCACAGCTTCCACACCGGCCAGACCCCGGTGATGAAGTACAACCGCCAACTGATGCAAGCCATCATGTGGGACCGCATCAACATCGCCGAAGTGGTCGGCGTGCAGGTCATCAGCCTGGACGACGCCCCGCGTGGCTACGGTGAATTCGACGCCGGCGTGCCGAAGAAATTCGTCATCGACCCGCACAAGCTGTTCAGCGCGGCATAAGCCTTCAGCCATAAAAAAGGGCGACCCTTGGGTCGCCCTTTTTTATGGCTGACTCGGGCAAAGCCCGACCATGCACCCTGTAGCCGCTGCCGCAGGCTGCGATAAGGCCGGTAGGCCTTGGTTCCCGATTTTTAGCCAAACCCCCAGCACCCTTCAGATCGCTACGACCGTTCCGGTCGATCGCAGCCTGCGGCAGCGGCTACAGATATCGGCGTTGGAATAACGGTTGCCCGTCTGCGAGGTTCCGGGTATATCCGGGCCGGTTAAATATGGATATGCCGGTGCGGAACATTGATCCGGTTTTCCCGGTCAAATCCGCAGTTTTCCCGCCGTTGTCACGATGTATTTCTGGTTCAAGAGGTTGTCTCGATGAAAATTTCCCGCAGTGTTGCACTGGCTACGTTGCTGACCCTGGGTGCCAGCCCGGGTTTTGCCGCAGGCTTCAGCCTGAGCGATGCCGCCAATGCGGTGTCCAGCATGCAGGGTGGCGACAAGGCCGCCGCTGCCGCTCCAACCTCGCAGACCGCCAATCTGCTCAGTGCGCTCTCGCAACTGGATGTCACGCCGGAGCAGGCCATCGGCGGCACCGGTGCGATGCTGGGCCTGGCGAAGAACCAGCTGAGCAGCACCGACTACTCGCAACTGAGCAAAAGCGTTCCGGGGCTGGACAAGCTCTCGGGCGGCAACGCGCTGGGCAGCCTGGGCGCCTTGAGTGGCCTGCTGGGGCAGAGCGGTGGCAGCAAGACCGCCGGCCTGGAGAGTGCGCTGGGTAACGTGCAGAACACCAATGACCTGAACAGCGCGTTCAGCGCCCTGGGCATGGACAGCGGCATGATCGGCCAGTTCGCCCCGGTGCTCCTGCAGTTCCTGGGTCAGCAGGGCGTGGGCGGTTCGCTGCTCAACAGCCTGGGCGGGATCTGGGGCGTCGGCAGCGGCAGCTGATCAACCGCGCTCGGCGCGCAAGGCGTCGATGCGCTGGTCCTTTTCGGTCCAGAGCTGGTTGACCCAGTTCTGGACGGTCTGGCGAAACGCCGGATCGTTTTCGTAATCTCCCTGCCACAACGCCGGATCCAGCTCACGGGTCTGGATATCGACGATCACCCGCGGCACGTTGCCGCTGATCAGGTCCCAGAACCCGGGAATTTTCTGCTGCGGATAGACCACCGTTACATCGAGGATGGCGTCGAGCTGTTCGCCCATGGCCGCCAGGACGAATGCCACGCCGCCGGCCTTCGGCTTGAGCAGTTGCTTGAAGGGGGATTGCTGCTGCTCGCGCTTGGCCGGTGTGAAACGGGTGCCTTCCAGGTAGTTGACCACGGTGACCGGCTGGCGCTTGAACAGCTCGCAGGCGGCCTTGGTGATTTCCAGGTCCTTGCCTTGCAGCTCCGGGTTCTTGGCCAGGAAGGCCTTGCTGTAGCGCTTCATGAAGGGGTAATCCAGGGCCCACCAGGCGAGGCCGAGGAAGGGCACCCAGATCAGTTCTTTCTTCAGGAAGAACTTGAAGAAGGGGGTACGACGGTTGAGGGTCTGGATCAGCGCCGGGATGTCGACCCAGGACTGGTGGTTGCTGATCACCAGGTAAGAAGTGTCGCCCCGCAGGTCGTCGCCGCCACGGATATCCCACTGGGTGGGAATGCACAGGGCGAAGATCAGCTTATCGATTTCGGCCCAGGTTTCGGCAATCCACATCACCGCCTTCGACGCGTAGTCGCGCAGGCGCCCTGGCAGGACCAGCTTGAGCAGGGCGAACACCATCAGTGGCCCGAACAGGACCAGGGTGTTGAGCAACAGCAGCAGGGTGACGAAACAGCCGGTGAGCAGGCGGCGCATAAGGAACTCTTGCAAGCGTTTGGGCGCGCCATGATAAGCACCTTCGCCAGGCAGGCCAAATCCTGATGTGCTGACGAATGTTTCACTTCTGTAAGGGTATGGTGCACTCAACCGAAATGACCGCCCCCGTACTGTAGGAGCGAGGCTTGCCCGCGATGGCGTCGGTTCAGACAGCGCGCGGCGTCTGCATCGCAGGCAAGTCGGATCGCCGCCACTCGCTCCTACAGAAGCATTGTCCACACGCTGGCGAACCAATTGCCCGGCCACGGTCTAAAATCCTGCTGCCCACTTCCCAAGGAACCTGCTCACGTGAAATCCGTCCTTGCACTCCTGTCCCTGCTGGCGCTGCCGGTCATGGCCGCCGAGCCGACCCTCTACGGGCGCTACGAATACATTCAACTGCCGGAAATCGGCGAAACCCTCAAGGCCAAGATGGACACCGGCGCCCTGACCGCCTCGCTGTCGGCCAAGGATATCGAGACCTTTACCCGCGATGGCGAGGAATGGGTGCGCTTCCGCCTGGCGACCAAGGATGCCGACGGCAAGGTCTACGAACACAAGGTGGCGCGGATCAGCAAGATCAAGAACCGCGCCGATGAAGACGAAGACAAGGAAGAGGCCCAGGTGGCCAAGCGTCCGGTGGTCGACCTGGAAATGTGCCTGGGCAACGTCAAGCGCACCGTCGAGGTCAACCTGACCGACCGCAGCAGCTTCAACTACCCGCTGCTGATCGGCGCCAAGGCCCTGCGCGAGTTCGGTGCGGCGGTGAACCCGGCCCGGCGTTACACCGCCGACAAACCCGACTGCTGATCAGACCTGATTGACGGCGCATGAGGCATCCGGCACCGTTCTGGCACTTACTTCCCGTGCTTGGATGCCATGCCTCATATCCTGATTGTCGAAGACGAAGCGGCGATTGCCGATACGCTGATTTTTGCCCTGCAGGGTGAAGGGTTCAGCACCACCTGGCTGAATCTCGGGCAGGCGGCGCTGGACTATCAGCGCCATACGCCGGCGGACCTGCTGATTCTCGACATCGGCCTGCCGGACATCAGCGGCTTCGAAACCTGCAAGCAGCTGCGGCGCTTCAGCGAGGTGCCGGTGATGTTCCTCAGTGCCCGGGACGGTGAAATCGACCGGGTGGTGGGCCTGGAAATCGGCGCCGACGATTATGTGGTCAAGCCCTTCAGCCCGCGCGAGGTCGCCGCAAGGGTCAAGGCCATCCTCAAGCGCATGGCGCCGCGGATGGTGGTCGAGGCGCCGGCTACGCCGTTCCAGGTCGATACCGACAAGTTCCAGATCAGCTACCGCGGCCAGTTGCTGAGCCTGACCCGCCACGAATTCCGCCTGCTGCATTGCCTGCTGGAGCAACCCGAGCGGGTGTTCAGCCGCGAGCAGTTGCTCGACGCTCTGGGGGTGGCGGCGGACGCCGGCTACGAGCGCAGCATCGATAGCCATATCAAGAGCCTGCGGGCCAAGCTGCGCCTGGTGGCGGCCGATGCCGAGCCGATCCAGACCCATCGCGGCCTGGGCTACAGCTACAGCCCGGGGCACAGCTGATGCCGTTGGGAATCCGGATTTTCCTGGTCTACGTGTTGTTCGTCGGCCTGACCGGCTATTTCGTGCTCAGCACGGTGATGGAGGAAATCCGCCCGGGCGTACGCCAGTCCACCGAGGAAACCCTGGTGGACACCGCCAACCTGCTGGCGGAAATCCTGCGTGACGATTTCAAGGCCGGCACCCTCAGCGAGAACCGCTGGCCGGAACTGCTCAAGGCCTATGGCGAGCGGCAGCCGGCGGCGACTATCTGGGGCCTGCCGAAAAACCAGGTCAACCACCGCATCTACGTTACCGACGCCGAGGGCAAGGTGGTGCTGGACTCCAGCGGCCTGGCGGTCGGCCAGGATTATTCGCGCTGGAACGACGTGTACCTGACCCTGCGCGGCCAATACGGCGCGCGTTCCTCGCGCAGCGTGGCCGATGACCCGAGCTCCTCGGTGATGCATGTCGGCGCGCCGATTCGCGACAACGGCCGGATCATCGGCGTGGTCACCGTGGCCAAGCCCAACAGTTCCCTGCAGCCCTACGTCGACCGCACCGAGCGTCGCCTGTTGTGGTACGGCGCCGGTCTGATTGGCCTCGGCCTGTTGTTCGGCGCCTTGCTGTCCTGGTGGCTGAGCGTCGCCCTGCGCCGCCTGACCGGTTACGCCCAGGCGGTCAGCGAGGGTCGCCGCGCCGAGCTGCCGCACTACCGCGGCGGCGAGCTGGAACAACTGGCCACGGCGGTGGAGCGCATGCGCACCCAGCTGGAGGGCAAGGCTTATGTCGAGCGTTATGTGCACACCCTGACCCACGAACTGAAAAGCCCGCTGGCGGCGATTCGTGGGGCGGCGGAGCTGTTGCAGAGCGAAATGCCCGGCGAGCAGCGCGCCCGTTTCGTCAGCAACATCGACAGCGAAAGCGCGCGCATGCAGCACCTGATCGAGCGCTTGCTGAACCTGGCGCAGGTCGAACAGCGCCACGGCCTGGAAGAGCGCGAGGCGGTGCCGCTGGCGGACCTGGCGAACCAGGTGCTGGACAGCCAGAAGGCGCGGATCGAGGGCAAGGGCTTGCAGGTCGAACAGCGCATCGAGCCGGGGCTGAAGCTGTCGGGCGAAGCGTTCCTGTTGCGCCAGGCCCTGGGCAACCTGCTGGAAAACGCCCTGGATTTCACCCCCGCCGGTGGCGTGCTGCGCTTGAGCGCCAGCAGAGCGGGCGACCAGGTGCGGTTCAGCCTGTTCAACCAGGCCGAGCCCATCCCGGATTATGCCCTGGCGCGCCTGACCGAACGTTTCTATTCCCTGCCACGGCCTGACAGCGGGCGTAAAAGCACCGGCCTGGGGCTGAACTTCGTCGAAGAAGTGGTGCAACTGCATGGCGGCCAGATGCAGATCGGCAATGTGGAAGGCGGCGTTGAAGTCAGCCTAGTGTTTCCCGCCTGATTCACCGGGTGCGCCGGTTGCGGGTGCTACGCCCCCGATCGCAGCCTTCGGCAGCGGCTACAGGGTACACGCAGTCCATGTAGCCGCTGCCGAGCCCGCGAGGCTGCGATCGGTTTGGGCGGCATTCCGACGTAGCGACCGCAGACCCTGAATCCGCGATTTACCTGGAAAAACGCACCGGCTGCCTCCCACAAAGCCAATCTCCACACACTCTCCACACTCCCCCCATAAAACCCCCACATGGGCTGCCCAGACTCTCCCTCATTCGAACAGGGAGAGACTCCATGAACCGCAATCTGACCATAAAGCTGGGGGCGATCGCCCTTTTGATCCTGGGGCTGCTGGTGCCGTTGTTGATGATCGACGGGCTGATCCAGGAGCGCCAGGAACTGCGCGACGGTGTGCTGACCGATATCGCCCGCAGCTCCAGCTACAGCCAGCAACTGAGCGGTCCGCTGCTGGTGGTGCCTTATCGCAAGGTGGTGCGCACCTGGAAAACCAACGAGAAGACCAACACGCGTTACCAGGAACAGGGTGAGAGGAGCGGGCAGCTGTATTTCCTGCCGGAGCACTTCGAACTCGATGGCCAGGTGCGGACCGAGTTGCGCGCCCGGGGGATCTACCAGGCCCGGCTGTTCCATGCCAACAACCGCATCAGCGGCCAGTTTGCGCTGCCCGAGCAATTGGGGATCAAGGAAGACTTCGCCGACTACAAGTTCGAGCAGCCGTTTCTCGCCGTGGGCATCAGCGACATTCGCGGCATCGAGCAGGCGCTGGCCCTCGAGCTGAACGGGCAGAACCTGCCTTTCGCGCCCGGCACCCGGGTTGACTGGCTGGGGGAGGGGGTACACGTCAACCTGCCGCTGCTGGACGGCAAGCGCAGCACCGACCTGGACTTCGCCTTCGACCTGCAATTGCAAGGCACCGGCCAGTTGCAGGTGCTGCCGGTGGGCAAGACCAGCAAGGTACGCCTGCGTGCCGACTGGCCTCATCCGAGCTTTATCGGCAACTACCTGCCGGCGCAGCGGGAGATTTCCGACCTGGGTTTCGCCGCCAACTGGCAGACCTCGTTCTTCTCCACCAACCTGGAAAGCGCCTTGACCAATTGCCTGGCCAGCGGACAGTGCAAGGAGTTCAAGAACCGCTCCTTCGGCGTGAGCTTCATCGATCCGGTGGACCAGTACCTCAAGAGCGACCGGGCGATCAAATATGCGCTGCTGTTCATTGCCCTGACCTTTGCCGGCTTCTTCCTCTTCGAGGTGCTCAAGAGCCTGGCGGTGCACCCGGTGCAGTACGCCCTGGTGGGCGTGGCCCTGGCGTTCTTCTATCTGTTGCTGCTGTCGCTGTCGGAACACATCGGCTTCGCCCTGGCCTACCTGCTGTCGGCTGGTGCCTGTGTGACGCTGATCGGTTTCTACGTCTGCCATGTGCTGCGCAGCCTGGGCCACGGCCTGAGTTTCGCCGCCAGCCTGGCTGCCTTGTATGGCCTGTTGTACGGCTTGCTCAGCGCCGAGGATTACGCGCTGCTGATGGGTTCGCTGCTGTTGTTCGGCCTGCTGGGTGTGTTCATGGTGCTGACCCGCAAGCTCGACTGGTACGGCGTAGGCCAGGCCAAACCGGCCCAGCCGCTGACGTTCGAAGCGCAGGTGGCCCATGAGTAGGTCGTTGGGCTTGCGCGAGGACCAGCAGCAAGCAGAGGCCTTGTTGGCATGGATAGTCGGGTTGTTGCCTGAAGCACCGTGGGGCGACCATCGCGAGCAAGCTCGCTCCTACATGGGACACCGCGAAACCTGTAGGAGCGAGCTTGCTCGCGATAGGGCCGGCCCGGCCACCAGCGTACTTCAGGTGATGACCGCACCCGGGGCCTTCAAGCCGGCGGCTGGGTCGCCAGCATCGAAGGGCGTTGGCTGACCTCGGCGTACCAGGCCGCCAGCCGGGGCTGGGCATCGCGCCACTGCAGGTCGGGGTGGCGGAAGTCGAGGTAACCCAGGGCACAGGCAACGCTGATGGCGGCGACGTCGAAGTGGCTGGCCAGTTCGGCGATCGCGTCGGCCTCGAGCACGGCCAGGGCGCGGCGGATCTTGTCGCGCTGGCCATCGAGCCACAGCTCCCAGTGCTTCTCGGGGGCGCGCAGGGCCAGTTCGTAACGGATCAGCACCGAGGCGTCCATGATCCCGTCGGCCAGGGCCGCCAGGGTCAGGCGCCGCCAGCGGGCCGAACCTTCGCGGGGGATTAGCGGGTTACCGACGTGTTGCTGGTCGAGGTAGTCGAGGATCACCCGGCTGTCGTACAGCACGTTGCCGTCGGCCAGGCGCAGGGCGGGAATCTTGCCCAGCGGGTTGTCCTGGTTGAGGGCGGTGTCCGGATTCACCGGGGTCAACTGGCTGGCGTGCAGGGCCACGCGGTCCAGCTGGCCGGTCTCGTGCAGCAGCACCATGACTTTGCGCACATAAGGTGATGCCGGGTTGTGGAACAGCGTCATGCTGGGGGTGGACATGAATATTCCTCACGGGTGGAAGTGGAGCGCAGGCTCGCAACCCAGGGGATCTTAACGCAGCCTCTGGCCCCGGCCACAGGGGCGGCATGCAGCACAGACAAGGAGTGATGAATGCGCAGGTCCTATCTTCGACACGGCTTGTACAGCCTGGCCCTGACCCTGTTGGGTGCGCTGGCGGTGTACCTGGCCTTGCAGTACGAGTTTCGCCGCCACGGCGAGGGTGAGCCGGAGCTGATCATGGCGTTTACCTACATGGCCTGGTACTGGGCGCTGCCGGCGCTGGCCCTGCCAGCCTTGGGCTGTGCGCTGCTGAGCCTGCGCGGCCCCGAACCGCTGACCCGGCCCTGGCGCTGGAGCCTGGCGGCGAGCTATGTACCGCTGTTGGGGCTGGCGCTGTTCTGCGTGCTGGTCGCCGCCGAGGCGCAGCAGGAAAACCGCGTGTTCATCCCGGTGCTGGCGATCGGCCTGGGGCTGTCGCTGTACCTGTGGCGCGGCTTCCCCGCCGCCGGGGTCAGGCCGGAGGCGGGCGGTTGAACAAACCCCGCAGGGCGATCAGCGCCGGAGCGCCCAGGCCGAGCCAGCTCAGGGCGTCCCAGATGCCGTCGCCGAGCAGCGCGGAGAACAGCCCCGCGGCACAGAGCACGGCGATGAACAGCGGCGCGCCGAAGACCTTCCAGAAGTTCGATTGCCGCGGCCTCATGGCGTCACTCCAGAGTGTTCACCCAGCGTCGGCCTGGCCGCGCGGCGGCGGACTATCCACAGGTACAGGCCGCTGCCCAGGACAATGATGGTCAGCCCATCCAGGGTCGCCCAGAGGATCTTCATCGGCATGCCGCCGTAGTCGCCGAAGTGCAGCGGTTGCGACATGCCCATGGCGTCCATGTACCAGGGACGTTCGGCCACCGCCGTGACCTCCAGGGTGCTGGCGTCGATCAGCACCGGGGTCAGCAGGTGCGAGGTCAGGTGGGTGCTGCCTTTCATGAATACCGCGTAGTGGTGCTCGCTGGAAAAGCGCGTGCCGGGGAAGGCGATGAAGTCCGGCTGCATGCCCGGCGCCACCTCCTTGGCGATCTCCAGCAGGCGGCTGGCCGGGGCCAGTTGGGTCAGTGGCGGCGCATCGCGGTACGGCTCGATCATCGCGCTGAGGCTGTCGTTGCGCCAGGCGGCGATCAGCAGGTCGGCGCAGGCGCTGATCACCCCGGTGACGCCGACCACCAGGGCCCAGGTCAGGGTCACCACGCCGATCAGGTTATGCAGGTCCAGCCAGCGCAGGCGGGTGGATTTGTCCTGGCGCACCGTGGCGAATGTCAGCCGGCGCATGAACGGCAGGTACAGCACCACGCCGGAAACGATCGCCAGCACGAACAGCAGCCCCATGAACGCCAGCAGCAGTTTGCCCGGCAGGCCGGCGAACAGGTCCACGTGCAGGCGCAGGATGAACATCATCAGCCCGCCGTTGGCCGAGGGCGTTTCCACGGCTTCACCGGTGCGGGCGTCGAGCATGAAGGTGTGGGACGAGTTGGGCTCGGTGCCGGCGGTCCTGGCCATGATGGTGAGCACGCCGTTGGGGTCTTCCTCGTCCCAGCCGAAGTACTGCATGACCTCGCCCGGGCGATGGGCCTCGGCGGCGCGCACCAGCTGCTGCAGGTCCAGCTGCGGGGTGTCGGCGGGCATTTCCCGCAACTGCGGCGCGTCGCCCAGCAGGTGATCGATCTCGTGGTGAAAGATCAGCGGCAGGCCGGTCAGGGCCAGCATCAGCAGGAACACCGTGCAGACCAGGCTGCTCCAGGTGTGGATAAAGGACCAGCGGCGGATGGTTTTGCTTTTCATTTCTTAGCCTTCAGACACAGCAAAGCCGTCCTTGGCAGGACGGCCCGGTGGTTAACTCAGCCGATTACCACTGGTAGGTGGCACTGGCGACCACGCTACGCTGATCGCCGAAATAGCAGTAGGAACCATCGCAGGTGGACAGGTAGTCCTTGTCGAACAGGTTGGTGGCGTTGAGTTTCAGCGACGCGCCTTTGAGGCTGCTGTCCAGGCGGCCCAGATCGTAATGCACGGCGGCATCGAACACCGTGTAGGCATTGGCCTTGCCCAGCCAGGTATTGGCCTGGTCGCCATAGGTATTGCCGGTGTAGCGGGCCCCGGCACCAATGCCGAAACCGTCGAGCACGCCGCTGTGCCAGGTGTAGTCGGTCCACAGCGAGGCTTGCTGGTTGGGCATCAGTTGCAGGCGGTTGCCTTTGTAGATGCCTTTTTGCACCTCGGACTTGGCCAGGGTGTAGGCGGCGATGACCTTGAGGTTGTCGGTCACGTCGGACACCGCTTCCAGCTCCAGGCCTTTGACCTTCACTTCGCCGGTCTGGTTGGTCACCGACTCGCCACCGGCACCGATGCTGGTTACCAGCACGTTTTTCTGCGTCAGGTCGTAGACCGCCGCGCTCAGCAGGGTGTTCGAACCAGGTGGCTGGTACTTGATGCCCAGCTCCCATTGCTTGCCCTCGGTGGGTTTATACGACTCGGTGGGGGAGACGCTGGCGTTGCTGGCTGGCTGGAACGATTCGGCGTAGGAGAGGTACGGCACCAGGCCCGAGTCGAACACATAGCTCAGCGCCGCGTTGCCACTGAAGTTCTTGCTGCGGTCGGTATTGGTCACGTCGTTCTTGTTGAAGTAAGTGGTGCCCTGGTGCACCCAGTCTTCGCGACCGCCCAGGGTCAGGCGCCATTGGTCCAGGGCCATCTGGTCCTGTACGTAGAGGCCGGTCTGCACGGTTTTCTGGTTGTAGTCGTAGTAAGCGCTGGAGCGCGCCGGACGCACGATCGGCTTGCCATAGACCGGGTTGAAGATGTTGGTGGTCCCGCCGTCGCCGTAAATCGACAGATAGGAGGTGTCGGTGCGTTGGTGATCCAGGCCGATCAGCACGGTGTGGGTGATGTCGCCGGTGGCGAAGTCAGCCTGGAAGTTATTGTCGACCGCGAACTGGCTGATGTCCTCGTCCACATTGGTCGAGGTACGGCTGATATTGCCTGCCGCATCGGCCGGGGAGTAGGCGTAGGAACCCACGGTCAGCTGCTGGAAGGACAGCTCCGATTTGGTATAGCGCAGGTTCTGGCGGAACTGCCAGACATCGTTGAAGCGGTGCTCGAAGGCGTAGCCCAGGGCGTAGTAGGTGCGGTCGTAGAACTCGTAGTCCGGGTCGCCGAGGTTCTTGTGATGGGAGACGTCGCCCAGTGGCGACTTGATCTTGGTGCCCTGGATCGGCATGAACTGGCTGGTCGCGCCAGTATCGTCACGGGTGAACTGCGAGAGCAGGGTCAGCCTGGTATCGGTGTCGATGTTCCAGGTCAGGCTGGGGGCGATGTTGTAGCGCTTGTTGTCGATGTGGTCGACCTGGGTACCGGCGTCTCGCACCACGCCGCTGAGGCCGTAGAGGAACTGGCCTTCATCGTCGATCTTGCCGGTGCTGGCGAAGTTGATCTGGCGGTAGTTGTCACTGCCGTACTGCAGCTGGATGGCATGGCTCGATTCAGCGCTGGGGCGCCGGCTGACCATGTCCAGCAGGCCGCCCGGCGGGGTCTGGCCGTAGACCGACGAGGCCGGGCCGCGCAGCAGGGCCAGGCGGTCGAGGTTCCAGGTTTCCGCTTTCGGGTTGGCATACACGCCGCGGGGCAGTGGCAGGCCGTCGAGGAACTGGGTGGGCTCGAAACCGCGCACGCGCATCCAGTCATAGCGGGTGTCGCTGCCGTAGCTGGCGGAAACGATACCGGGCATGTAGCGCACGGCATCATCCAGGTTCTGCACGTTGCGGTCTTCCATCTGCTGGCGGGTGGCGACGGAAATCGAACGCGGCGCTTCAACCAGCGAGGTGTCGGTCTTGGTGCCGGCGGCGGTGCGCGTGGCGAGGTAACCGTCCACCGGCCCCCAGGCACTCTCATAAGCCTGCTGGCCAGTGATGCTGGTTTCCGGCAGGGCCACCACACCGTCGGGAATCGCCACCAGGCTGTAGGTGCCGGCGCTGCTTTGTTCCAGTTGCAGGCCGGTGCCGCGCAGGGCCTCGCGCAAGGCGCCGGCGGCATCGAACTGGCCCTTGACCGGGGCCGAGGTCTTGCCGGCGGCCAGGCTCGGGTTGAGGCTCAGGGCCAGGCCGGCCTGGCTGGCGATCTGGTTCAGGGTACTGGCCAGGGGCGCGGCCGGCAGGTTGTAGGCGCGCACGCCGGACGCCTGTTCGGCGGCGATCAGCGGGGTGCTGGCCAGCGGGGCGCAGAGGGCAATGGCCACGGCCAACAGGCTGGGGCGCAACAGGGTGTCTAGCGAGCGGGACATACGGCGGCTCCTGGATGGAAACATTTCTCAATTGCCTATGTGCCGGACGAGATTCAAAAAGTGATAGGGCGGATTGAAAATAATTTCGATTTACGAAAAAGAGCGCGGTGTTTCGGGCCGGGAGAGCGGGTGTCGGGGAGCGTTTTTACGAGCAATCGAGGGGCGATTGCCGCGATAAAGATCGCGTTTTAAGGCTTGGCCTTGCTCTCGGCCCGCGCCACCAGGGTGACCCACCAGGGCGTGTGCCGCTCGATGGCCACGGGCAGGGTGGGCAGCAGCGCACTCAGGGCCAGGTCGGTGTCGTGCAGCGGGAAGCTGCCGGTGATGCGCAGGTCGGCCACCTCATCGGCCACCCCCAGATGGCCACGGCGATAACGCCCCAGCTCGCTGACCAGGTCCGCCAGGCGCGCGTTGTCCACCACCAGCATGCCGCGGGTCCAGGCGTCGGCGCCGGGGTTCAGGGCCAGCAGCGGGCCGAGGCCGTCGCGGCGCATCAGCACCTGTTGGCCCTCCTTGAGGATCTGTTCGTCCTGGCCGGACTCCGGCCGCGCGGCCACGGCCGATTGCAGCACGCTCAGGCGGGTGCCCTGTTCCTCGCGCTTGACCAGGAAGCGCGTGCCTAGCGCACGCATATGGCCTTCGCGGGTCTCGACGATAAAGGGCCGGGCGTCGTTGTGGCCGGTCTCGACCAGGATCTCGCCTGCCTGCAACACAATGCGCCGCTGTTTTTCGTCGAAACGCACATCCACGGCGCTGTGGGTATTGAGGTTGATCAGCGTGCCGTCGGTCAGGCGCAGGGTGCGCTGCTCGCCGGTGGCGGTGCGCTGGTCGGCGAGCCAGTAATCCAGCTGGCCGTAACGTTCGCCGGCGAACAGGGCCAGGCCCAGTAGCAGGGCGACGCTGGCCAGCCCGCTGCCGAGCTTGCGCACGCGGCGGCGGAGTCTGTCCCGCGATTGCAGCAGGGCGCTGCGGGCCGGGCCGCTGGCGACGCTGAAACGCTGATCGAGCATGCCCAGCTGGCGCCAGGCGCGGGCGTGTTCTTCATCGGCGGCATGCCATTTGGCGAACTCTTCGCGCGCCATCGGGTTGCCCTCGCCGGAGTCCAGCGACAACTGCCAGGCAATCGCCGCGTCCAGTACCCGGGCGGACACCGGTTTGGCGTTGAGCGGGCTCATAGCGGCTCACCGTACAGGGCGACGTAGCACTGGCGAATGCCCTGGGCCAGGTACTGCCTGACCCGCGGCACGGACACGCCGAGGCGTTCGGCGATTTCGGCATGGCCGAGGCCATCGAGGCGGTTATAGAGGAAGGCCGCGCGGGCCTTGCTCGACAGCTTGCCCAGCAGGCGGTCGATGGCCTTGAGGTCTTCGAGGATCGATTGCTGTTCTTCCGGGGAGGGTTGTTCCTCTTCCGGGATCAGCATCAGTTCGGTGAGGTAGGCCTGTTCCAGCGCGGCGCGGCGGAAGTAGTCGAACAGCAGGCCCTTGGCGATGGCCACCAGGAACGCCCGCGGCTCGCGCGGGGCCTTCAGTTCGTCGCGGCCCAGCAGGCGGACGAAGGTGTCCTGGCTCAGGTCCTCGGCCCGTTGTGGGCAGGCCACGTTGCGTCGCAGCCAGGCCAGCAGCCAGCCGCGATGGTCGCGATACAACGCGCCAACGAGGTCACTGTGGGGGCTTTGGGCTGACGACACCTGGGTATCCCAATCGAGAAGTTGAAACTAACGAGAATTATTCGCGATTGTGGCAGGGCGCAAAGAGCCGCGCAATGGGCGCTGGTCGGCGGGGTGTAGCCAATGTTTGCGGGGGGATGCGGGGAACCTGGGCTGTAGCCGCTGTCGCAGATCCGGCAACGCGGTCGGCCAGGCAAATCGCGTTATGCGGATTACGACTGCTGCGCAGTCGATCGCAGGCTGCGCCAGCGGCTACAAGGAGGGCGTTTTCCGGGTCAGAAGGAGTGCGACTGTTGCCGGCGCTTCCATTGGCTGAGCCGCTGTTGCAGGTTCAGCGGGCTGTGGATCTGCTGCTGGCGGGCGCGGCTGAACAGGATCAGCGCCAGTTCGGCGGTGGCCAGGGCGTCGGCGGCGGCATGGTGGCGTTCGCCGGCCTGAAGCTTGAAGTAACCCATCCAGTCATCCAGCCCGGCTTCGCGGATATGCGCCTGGGGGCAGAGCAGCGGGGCCATTTCGGCGACGTCGAGGAACGGATGCTGCAGGCGATAACCCAGGCTGTCCTTCAGGGCCCGACCGAGCATGTGCTGGTCGAACGGCGCATGGAAGGCCAGCAGCGGACTGTCGCCAACGAACTCCATGAGATCCAGCAAGGCCTCCACTGGGTCGCTGCCGGCGGCGATCGCACTTGGGCCGAGGCCATGAATCAGCACGCTGGGGCTGAGCTTGTGGTCGGTACGCTGCAAGGTGCGTTCGAACTGCTGGCCGAAGTCGATGGCGCCGTCTTCGATCACCACCGCGCCAATGGACAGCACCTGGTCGCGGTTGAGGTTGAGCCCGGTGGTTTCCAGGTCCAGTACCACCCAGCGCTGTTCGCGCAGGCTGCATTCGCCCAGCGGCGGGGCTACGGGCAGGCGCTCGCGGCGTTGTTGCTGTTCGGCGCTGAGTGCCGCGCTGGCCGGGCGCAACCAGGCGAACAGGCTCATAGCTGGTACCTCAGCGCCAGGCTGCTTTGCAGGCGCTGGGCCTGGCGCAGCGACTCGCGCAGGATGCGCCGGTCCAGGTGGTTGAGGCTGTCCGGGTCGACGCGGTTGGAGTAGGGCAGGTTCTGCCGGGTCTGCAATTGGTGCTGTTGCATGCGGGTCTGCTGGATGAAGTGATAGGCCTCTTCATACGCGGCGCCGTCGAGGGTTTCGATGACCTCTCTGGCCACCAGCTGGCGCAGGCGTTCCAGGGTGTTGTTGGCGTCGATGCCATTGGCCAGGGCCAGCAGGCGCGCGCCGTCGACAAAGGGGGTGAGGCCCTGGACCTTGAGGTCGAGGGTGGCTTTTTCGCCGTTCTTCCTGGCCAGGACAAATTCGCGGAAACGCCCTACCGGCGGGCGCTGGCGCAGCGCGTTCTCGGCCATCATGCGCTGGAACAGGCGGTTGTCGCCGACCTGGTCGAGGATGCCACGGCGCAGTTGGGCACAGCCTTGCTCGTCGCCCCAGACCACCCGCAGGTCGAAATAGATGCTCGAACCCAGCAGGTTCTCCGGCGTGGCCTCCCGGATGAAGGCGGCGAAGCGCCGTGCCCACTCGGCGCGGGACAGACACAGCTCGGGGTTGCCGGCCATGATGTTGCCCTTGCACAGGGGGAAGCCGCACAGCGCCAGGCTCTGGTTGATCTGCTGCGCCAGGGGCAGCAGCTTGCCGCGGATCTGTGCCGCATGGGCCGCATCGCGGGCTTCGAACAGGATGCCGTTGTCCTGGTCGGTGTGCAGGGTCTGCTCGCGCCGGCCTTCGCTGCCGAAACACAGCCAGCTGAACGGCACGCCGGGGTCGCCCTTGTCGGCCAGGGTCAGTTCGATGACCCGGCACACCGTGTGGTCGTTGAGCAGGGTGATGATGTGGGTGATCTGGGTCGAGGACGCGCCATGGGCCAGCATGCGCTCCACCAGCTGGCCGATCTCGCCGCGGATCGCCACCAGGTTGTCGATGCGTGGCGCGTTGCGGATGGTCCGTGCCAGGTGCACCAGGTCGACCCGTTGCAGGGAAAACAGGTCGCGCTCGGAAACCACGCCGCACAGGCGCTGCTCTTTTACCAGGCAGACATGGGCGATGTGCCGCTCGGTCATGGCGATGGCGGCGTCGAATGCGCTGTGGTCCGGCGACAGGGCGAACGGCGCCTGGGTCATGTGCCGTTCGATGCCCTGGTTGAAGTCGCTGGTGCCGTCGGCCACCACCTGGCGCAGGTCGCGCAGGGTGAAGATGCCGAGCGGCGCCTTGTGTGCATCCACCACCACAATGCTGCCGACCTGCTGCTCGTGCATCAGGCTCACGGCTTCGCGCAGTGGGGTGGATGGGCTGCAGGTCACCGGGTGGCGCATCGCCAGTTCGCCCAGCCGGGTGTTGAGGGAGTACTGGGTGCCGAGGGTTTCCACGGCCTTTTGCTGGACCTGCTGGTTGACCTGGTCCAGCAGGCTGCTGACACCACGCAGGGCGAAATCGCGAAACACCGCGCAGAGGGCGAACAGCTTGATGAAGGCCGGCTTGTTCAATTGCAGGCAGAAGGTGTCCTCGGCCGCCAGGTGTTCGGTGCGGGTGGCGCGCTCGCCCAGCAGTGCGGCGAGGGGGAAACACTCGCCGGCGGTGATCTCGAAGGTGGTTTCGGTGCCGCCTTTGAGGGCGTGCTGGCGCTCGCCGACCACCCGGCCCTGCTTGACGATATAGAAGTGTTCGACCGGTCCGTCGGCGGGCTTGATGATGCTCTCGCCGGGGCCGTAGAAACGCAGTTGGCATTGCTCGACCAGGTACGCCAGGTGAGCGTTTTCCATCTGATTGAAAGGGGGGAACCGCTGGAGAAACTGCATCGTGCCGTGGATGTTCTGCAACACCGCGGTTTTCCCTGCCTGGGTGAAGGCATCCGCTTTACTCATAACCATTACCGCAGTCTTTTTGGATTTGTTGTGGTCGGGTCTTGGGTCATGGTCGGTCCCACGCTGCCGGGTGCCCATTGGACGTAAGTCTAGGTAGCGGGTCTGCACCTGTTAATTCGCTTCAAGCAGGTGTCAAAACCGTGAAAAAAGTACTTATCCGGCCTCTTGGAAAAAAATCCGACGAAGTGCACATTGGAGGCCTGCTTAGCGATGTCTGACCACTGTGCTAGGGGATCGATTTGAATATGTAGAGAACGCCATGTCCGACCACGATATTTTGAGTGATGCCGAGCGCGAGGCGCTGAACGCCGTGATGCTCGAGCCTGATCTGCCGCCCCAGCGCGTGTTGATTGCCGACGATGACAAGGATGCCCGTGAGTTGCTGTCGGAAATTCTGGGGCTGGATGGCATTCGCTGCATGACCGCAGCCAGTGGCAAGGCCGCACTTGAACTGTTGAACTCGAACAAGTCGATCGGACTGCTGATCACCGATCTGCGCATGGCCCCCTGCAACGGCCTGGACCTGATCCGCCAGGTGCGAGAGTCGGAGCGGGCGGCGCTGCCGATCATTATCATTTCCGGGGATGCCGATGTGCGTGACGCCATCGCGGCCATGCACCTGAGCGTGGTGGATTTCCTGCTCAAGCCGATCGACACCGGCAAGCTGCTGGCGCTGGTCAAGCATGAGCTGGGGGTGGTGCGCTAAGTATGTGCCCCACGTCCCCTGTAGGAGCGAGCTTGCTCGCGATAGCTGCCTCGGCCCCAAACAAAAAAGCCCTGATCGTGCGACCAGGGCTTTTTCTTTTACCGCGTTAACGCAGGATCACAGGCCGTTGCGGGCCTTGAACTCGCGACGACGACGATGCAGTACCGGCTCGGTGTAGCCGTTCGGCTGCTTGGTGCCTTCGATCACCAGTTCGACCGCCGCCTGGAAGGCGATGTTGCTGTCGAAGTTCGGGGCCAGCGGACGGTACAGGGTGTCGCCGGCGTTCTGCCGGTCCACCACGGGCGCCATGCGCTTGAGGCTTTCCATGACCTGGGCTTCGGTGACGACGCCATGGCGCAGCCAGTTGGCGATGTGCTGGCTGGAGATGCGCAGGGTAGCGCGGTCTTCCATCAGGCCGACATCGTTGATGTCCGGCACCTTGGAACAGCCGACGCCCTGGTCGATCCAGCGCACCACGTAGCCGAGAATGCCCTGGGCGTTGTTGTCCAGTTCGTTCTTGATCTCTTCGGCCGACCAGTTGGTGTTGCTGGCCAGCGGAATGGTCAGGATGTCGTCCACCGAAGCGCGGGCACGCTTGGCCAGCTCGGCCTGGCGGGCGAACACGTCGACCTTGTGGTAGTGCAGGGCGTGCAGGGCCGCGGCGGTGGGCGAGGGTACCCAGGCGGTGTTGGCGCCGGCCAGCGGATGAGCGATTTTCTGTTCGAGCATGGCGGCCATCAGGTCCGGCATGGCCCACATGCCTTTACCGATCTGCGCGCGACCTTGCAGGCCGGTGCTCAGGCCGATATCGACGTTCCAGTTCTCGTAGGCGCCGATCCACTTGGCGGCCTTCATCTCGGCCTTGCGCACCACGGCGCCGGCTTCCATGGAGGTGTGGATTTCGTCACCGGTGCGGTCGAGGAAGCCGGTGTTGATGAACACCACGCGCTCGCTGGCGGCCTTGATGCAGGCCTTGAGGTTGACCGTGGTGCGGCGTTCCTCGTCCATGATCCCGACTTTCAGGGTGTTGCGCGGCAGTTCCAGCACGTCTTCGATGCGCCCGAACAGCTCGTTGGTGAACGCGGCTTCTTCCGGACCGTGCATCTTCGGCTTCACGATGTACACCGAGCCGGTGCGGCTGTTGGTGCGCGAGGTGTTGCCGTTGAGGTTGTGGATCGCTGCGAGGCTGGTGACCAGGCCGTCGAGGATGCCTTCCGGCACTTCGTTGCCTTGGCTGTCGAGGATCGCGTCGATGGTCATCAGGTGGCCGACGTTACGCACGAACAGCAGCGAACGACCGTGCAGCTTCACACTGCCGCCGTTGGGCGCGGTGTATTCGCGGTCGGCGTTCATGGTGCGGGTGAAGGTCTGGCCGCCCTTGGCCACTTCTTCGGCCAGGTCGCCCTTCATCAGGCCGAGCCAGTTGCGGTAGATCACCACCTTGTCATCGGCGTCGACGGCGGCGACCGAGTCTTCGCAGTCCATGATGGTGGTCAGGGCCGCTTCCATCAGCACGTCTTTTACGCCGGCGGCGTCGGTCTGGCCGACCGGGCTGCTGGCGTCGATCTGGATCTCGAAATGCAGGCCGTTGTGTTTCAGCAGGACCGCGGTCGGGGCCGCGGCATCGCCATGGTAGCCGATCAGCTGGGCGTCGTCGCGCAGGCCGCTGTTGCTGCCACCCTTGAGGGCGACCACCAGCTTGCCGTCGACGATTTTGTAGCCGGTGGAGTCGACATGGGAGCCGGCAGCCAATGGCGCGGCCTCGTCGAGGAAGGCGCGGGCGAAGGCGATGACCTTGTCGCCGCGCACCTTGTTGTAGCCTTTGCCTTTTTCCGCGCCGTCGGCTTCGCTGATGGCGTCGGTGCCATAAAGCGCGTCGTACAGCGAGCCCCAGCGGGCGTTGGAGGCGTTGAGGGCAAAACGGGCATTCATCACCGGGACCACCAGCTGCGGACCGGCCGTGCGGGCGATCTCGTCATCGACGTTTTGCGTCGTGGCCTGGAAGTCCGCCGCTTCTGGCAGCAGATAACCGATGTCTTGCAGGAAGGCTTTGTAGGCGATCGGGTCGTGGGCCTGGGCTTTCTCAGGAGCTCTACGGGATTGGTGCCAGGCATCGATACGCGCCTGGAAATCGTCGCGTTTGGCGAGTAGGGCTTTGTTCTTCGGCGCCAGGTCGTGGATGACCTTGTCGGCGCCGGCCCAGAACTTGTCGGCGGTGAGGCCGGTACCGGGAATGGCTTCGTTGTTCACGAAGTCGAACAGGACTTTGGCGACCTGCAGGCCACCGACTTGAACGTGTTCAGTCATTGCTTGCCTCACTCTGCTCAGCTATTTCGCTTTTCAGCTCTTCAAATTAACAATGAAGCCTCTGGCCATTTAAACCACAAACCCCTCTACCAGTACATGCCATCGCGGGCGGCTGGGATGGTTCCAATCAACGGCTTGAAGCCTTGCTGACAGGGCTTTCAGGGTTGCGACTGCGCCTTGGCAGACATCGATCCAACGTTATGTAGTGCGCGCTGCGGCATACTACATGATGAATTGCGGTTGTGAAAATTAGACTAAATACGTCGTTCCGCGACCCAAGTTCGCGGAGCGGTCACGCTGGGGAACAGGATGTTCTCAAAAAACTATTGAATTGTTCCATATAAATCTAAGGAGTTGTACACGATTTATATTCCGGCAGCGGCAGCGCGCTGTTTTCATGCTTTGCGCCTTGCCTGTAGGCGCAAGGGAAGCGGCAGGACGAGCCTTGCCTATACTTGATTTTCTATAACAAAAGTCCTGACAGAGGGTTGCGCCATGGACCACCTCGTACTCACCGTATTCGCCCCGGACAAGCCCGGACAGGTCGAGCGCATCGCCCAATGCATCGCCGCGCACGGCGGTAACTGGCTGGAGAGCCGCATGTCGCGCATGGCGGGGCAGTTCGCCGGCATCCTGCGGGTCGGTGTGCCGGCGGAGGCCTACGACGAGCTGGTGGACGCCTTGCAGGGCTTGGCGGCCCAGGGCATTCGGGTGCTGATCGCCGAAAGCGGTATCGAACAATCCTGCACCTGGAAGCCGATCTCCATGGAGTTGGTGGGCAACGACCGGCCGGGCATCGTGCGCGACATCACCCGCCTGTTGAGCGAGCAGGGGGTGAACCTGGAGCGACTGGTGACCGAAGTGCGCCCGGCGCCCATGAGCAGCGAGCCGCTGTTCCACGCCGAAGCGATCCTGGCGGTGCCGCTGACCTTGTCCCTCGATGTCCTGCAGTCGCGCCTGGAAACCCTGGCGGATGACTTGATGGTGGAGTTGGTGCTGCGCAGCGAGGTGTGAACCTGAAAGGGCAGGTTATCCAGTTTTAGCGTGCATGCGCCTGTGGATAACCTGTAGAGACTCGCCTCTGGCCCAAGCCGGCCGCGGCTTTTCAAAATCTGATCAAAAAACCAGCAGTTTCAAGGGCTTGTGCACAAACGGCGGGGATCACGCTGTGGATAACCTTGGGAAGGATAGATGCAGGCCACGCCAACCGTGGCCTGCAGAGGTTTGTACGTTTATTGATCAGCTGCGTTTGCGCAGGCTCAACCAGGCATCCACGCTGTACACCGCCAGGCCGGCCCAGATAAACATGAACGCCACCAGGGTGCTCGATGACAGGTGTTCGCCGAACAGCAGTACCGCCTGCAGCAGCACCAGGGTCGGCGCCAGGTACTGCAAGAAGCCCAGGGTGGTGTAGGGCAGGTGACGGGCGGCGGCGTTGAAGCACACCAGCGGCACCAGGGTGACGGGGCCGGCCGCCACCAGCCACCAGGCTTCGGAGCTGGTCCAGAAGGCCGCCTGGGCACTGGTGGCGGTGGGGTTGAGCAAGAGCCAGGCGAAGGCGATCGGCACCAGCATCCAGGTTTCCACCACCAGCCCCGGTAGCGCCTTGACCGGCGCCTGCTTGCGGATCAGCCCGTAGAAACCGAAGGTCAGCGCCAGTACCAGCGAGACCCAGGGCAGGCTGCCGACCTGCCACACCTGCTGCGCCACGCCGACCGCCGCCAGGCCCACCGCCAGCCACTGCAGGCGCCGCAGCCGCTCACCGAGGATCAGCATGCCCAGCAGCACGTTCACCAGCGGGTTGATGTAGTAACCCAGGCTGGCCTCGAGCATGCGCCCGTTATTCACCGACCAGACATAGGTCAGCCAGTTGGCCGCGATCAGGGTGCCGCTCAGGGCCAGGATTGCCAGGCGCTTGGGGTTGTCCCGCAACTCGCGCCACCAGCCGGGATGCTTCCAGACCATCAGCAGCAACGCGCCGAACAGCGCGGACCAGAGCACCCGGTGGATGATGATTTCTACAGCGGGCACGTTGGCGATGGCTTTGAAGTAGATCGGGAACAGGCCCCAGATGATGTAGGCACTCAGGCCCAGGATGTACCCGCGACGCGGGTTGGCGGCTTGCATGCAGAATCCTTGCTTAGGCAGCTAACAAAGGCAGTGATTGTAAGGAGGTTTATCAGGCTGTGTCTTTGTCGGCGTAATCGCGATGACCTGCTTTTCTGATCGATCCGGCGTCTGTAGGAGCGAGGCTTGCCCGCGATAGGTTCGCCACGGTGGGTCTGATGCACCGCGGTGTCTTGATCGCGGGCAAGCCTCGCTCCTACAGATCCGATAAAGGCTGGGGTCAGAACAGCTTCAAGGGTTCTTCGTTGAGCGCCGAAAGTTGTTCGCGCAACGCCAGCACCTGGTCGCCCCAGTAACGCTCGCTGCCGAACCAGGGGAAGCTGCGTGGGAACGCCGGGTCGTCCCAGCGCCGCGCCAGCCAGGCGCTGTAGTGCATCAGGCGCAGGGCGCGCAGCGGTTCGATCAGCGCCAATTCGCGCGGGTCGAAGTCGTGGAACTCGCTGTAGCCATCCATCAGCTCCGACAGCTGGCCCAGGCATTCCTGGCGATCGCCGGCGAGCATCATCCACAGGTCCTGTACCGCCGGGCCCATGCGGCAGTCGTCGAGATCGACGATATGGAACACCTCGTCGCGGCACATCATGTTGCCGGGATGGCAGTCGCCATGCATGCGGATGTTCTGGTGCGGCGTGGCCTGGTAGACCTCTTCCACCCGCTTGAGCAGGTCGCGGGCCACCGACTCATAGGCCGGCAGCAGGCTCTTGGGTACGAAGTCGCCTTCCAGCAGGGTGGTCAGCGAGTCGTGGCCGAAGTTCTTCACCCCCAGCGCTTCGCGATGCTCGAACGGGCGGGTGGCACCGACCGCATGCAGGCGGCCGAGCAATTGCCCCAGGCGATACAACTGGTCGAGGTTGCCGGGTTCCGGCGCCCGGCCGCCACGGCGCGGGAACAGGGTGAAGCGGAAGCCTTGATGCTCGAACAGGCTTTCGCCCTGGTGAATCAGCGGCGCCACCACCGGTACTTCGCATTCGGCGAGTTCGAAGGTGAAGCGGTGCTCTTCGAGAATTGCCTCGTTGGTCCAGCGCTGCGGACGGTAGAACTTGGCGATCAGCGGCTCGCCGTCTTCGATGCCGACCTGGTAGACACGGTTTTCGTAACTGTTGAGTGCCAGGACACGGGCGTCGCTGAGAAAACCGATGCTTTCGACGGCATCGAGGACTAGATCAGGGGTAAGGGTTTCGAACGGGTGAGACATGCTGACTCCTGCGCGCAGCAGGCTGCTGCGTCCGGCCAAGCATGGTAGCGCACGAAGGATGACAGGTGGTGACTGTGAGGTCGCTATCGCGGGCAAGCCTCGCTCCTGCAGGTCGGTGCAGGAGCGAGCTTGCTCGCAAAGCGGTGGATCAGGCGCCGACGATGCCGCCGTCTTCCCGGGTGATCACCATCACCGAGGAACGCGGCTTGCCGTTGGGCAGGTGCTCGGGGAAGGTCGAACCGCCGTTCTCGCCCGGATGCTGGATGCCCACGAACAGGCTGCGCTGATCCGGCGAGAAGGTGATGCCGGTGACTTCGCAACCCACCGGCCCGACCATGAAGCGGCGGATCTCACCGGTGTCCGGGTCGGCGCAGAGCATCTGATTGTTGCCCATGCCGGCGAAGTCGCCGGCGTTGCTGGAGTCGCCGTCGGTGAGGATCCACAACCGGCCGGCCTTGTCGAAACCCAGGCCGTCGGGGCTGTTGAACATGTTCTGCGGGGTGATGTTCGACGAACCGCCTTTCGGCTGGCCGGCATGCACGGCCGGGTTGCCGGCGACCACGAACAGGTCCCAGGTGAAGTCCATCGAACCGTGGTCGCCACGGCCGGTCTGCCAGCGCAGGATCTGCCCGTAGACGTTTTTCTCCCGCGGGTTCGGGCCGCCCACTGGCTGGCCGTCTTCACCGCGTTTGGAGTTGTTGGTCAGGGTGCAGTAGACCTGGCCGTCTTTCGGGCTGACCACGATCCATTCCGGACGGTCCATGCGCGTGGCCTTGACCACGCTGGCCGCCAGGCGGGCATGGATCAGCACTTCGGCCTGGTCGGCAAAACCGCTGCTGGCGTCGATGCCGTTCTTGCCATGGCTCAGCTCGACCCATCTGCCCTTGCCTTTCGGGTGGTCCGGGTTGCCGTCGCCATTGTCGAAGATCGCCACGTACAGGGTGCCGTGATCCAACAGGTCGCGGTTGGCCTTGGGGTTGCGGTGGTTGATGCGGTCGCGGCTGACGAACTTGTAGATGAACTCGCCACGCTCGTCGTCGCCCATGTAGACCACGGCGCGTCCGTCGCGGGTTTCGGCCAGGGCGGCGTTTTCATGCTTGAAGCGGCCCAGGGCGGTGCGCTTGATCGGTTTGGATTGCGGGTCGAACGGGTCGATCTCCACGACCCAGCCGTGACGGTTGAGCTCGTTGGGGTTTTTCGCCAGGTCGAAGCGCGGGTCGAACTGATGCCAGTTGATGTCGCGGCTGCTCGCCGAGGCGCCATAACGTTTCTGTGCGGCATCGAAGGTCTGCTGGGCGTTGCTGCTGCCGAAGCAGTCGGTGAAGTTCTCTTCACAGGTCAGGTAGGTGCCCCATGGCGTCTTGCCGTTGGCGCAGTTCTGGAAGGTGCCGAGGACTTTCCTGCCGCTCTTGTCGGCGCTGGTTTTCATCAGCGCGTGGCCGGCGGCCGGGCCGCTCAGGCGAATCGGCGCGTTGCCGTGGATGCGCCGGTTGTAGCGTGAACCCTGGACGAACTGCCATTGGCCGCTGCGGCGCTGCACTTCGATCACCGACACGCCTTCGCTGGCCAGGGCCTTGCGCACGTCTTCCGCCGACTGCGGCATGCCGCCGTGGGGGTAGAGGTAGCGATAGTTGGTGTATTCGTTGTTGATCGCCATCAGCGCGCGATTTTTGTCGTCCGGGAAGGCGAACAGGCTCATGCCGTCGTTGTTGTCACCGAACTGCACTTCCTGGGCCGCGGCGGTGCCATTGCCGCTCGGGTCGAAGGCCGGGCCGTTCTTCTGCAGGGGCTGGCCCCAGCTGATCAGCACCGAGGACTTGTAGCCCGGCGGCAGGGTGATGGTGTCGCTGGTGGCGGCGGCAATGCCTTCAAAACCCAGCAGCTTGCTGGAACCGGCGCTGACGCTGGCGGCCAGCACGCTGCGGCTCAACAGGTTGCCACCGAGAAACATGGCCGCGCCGCACAGGGCACCGGCGCTGATGAAACCACGGCGGCTGAGGCCGACCATCTTTTCGAGGTCGGTAGGTTGGTCTTCTTCTAGTAGGCTCATCACAGGCTTCCTGCAGGATTTTGCAGCCACCTTAATCAGCGTCGATGACGAACATATTGCAGCGACGAAAGCATTTCGCCGCTTGTGTAGCCGCTGCCGAAGGCTCGCAGGGAGCTTGAGTCAGTCAAGGTCCTGCGGACCTTATCGCAGCCTGCGGCAGCGGCTACAGAGCCGTGATAAGTCTGGTTACAGCGGCGTGCCGAGCAGCACATTGGATGGCGAGAACTGCACCCGCACCGGCTTGCCGGCGCTCAAGCCAAGGTTTCGCAGATGCAGCGGTTCGGCCAGGGCGCAGAGGGTCTGGCCGCTGGGCAGGGCGATGCGGATTTCGCTGGGGCCGTCGTCGGCGTCGAGGATCGCTTCCAGGGTGCCCTGCAGGCAATTGTGTCCGGGTGTTGCAGGCTGATCGATGGCCAGCAGTTCCAGCCAACCAGCCTTGATCAAGGCCACTACTCCGGTGCCGGGTTCCAGTTCCAGATGCAGGGTGCTGTCATGGGTGATCTGCGCCTGGATCACCAGGTCTTCCGCGAGCGCCAGGCGCACCAGGTCGTTGCGCCCTTGCGCTTCGACGGTCTGCACCGTGCCGTGCAACTGGTTGCGGGCGCTGGTCCGGAGCATCAGGCGCCCCAGCAGATCGAGGTCGGCGGCGTCTTCGGCGGCTTCCAGCACCTGGGCCTGCAAGGCCTGCAAACGCTGGTAGAGACGCAGCACCCGCTCGCCTTCGGCGGACAGCCTGGCGCCACCGCCGCCTTTACCGCCGACACTGCGTTCGACCAGGGGTTTTTGCGCCAGGTTGTTCAACTCGTCGATGGCGTCCCAGGCTGCCTTGTAACTCAGGCCGGCGCTTTTCGCGGCACGGGTGATCGAGCCCTGTTCGGCGATGTGCTGTAGCAAGGCAATGCGCTGCGGGCGACGGGCGATGTGCTGGGTCAACAAGGTGGGCAAGGGCATGGCGGAACGCTTTGAACGCTGGGAATGGAAAGGGAGTTTGCGGCTTGAGGGCCGAGAGTCAAGTTCAGTCGGGCTCGCCAGGTTTTGGCGTGCGTGCCAGGCAGTAGACATCGACCCGCCGCGCCCCGGCCGTGAGCAACAGCCGCGCCAGGGCGTGGGCGGTCGCGCCGGTGGTGAGTACGTCGTCCACCAGCGCCAGGTGCCGGCCATGGACCGCCGCCTCGGGCATCAGGGCGAAGGCGTGACGCAGGTTGCGTTGCCGCGCCCTGGCATCCAGGCCTTGTTGCGATGGCGTGTCCTGGGTGCGCAGCAACGAGGTTTCGTCACAGGGGATCTGCAGGATCTCGCCTAGCCAGCGCGCGAGCATCGCCGCCTGGTTATAGCCGCGTTGCCGCAGGCGCTTGCGGGCCAGGGGCACTGGCAGCAGGGCGTCGGGCTGTGGCAGGTCCTCACTGAAACGATGTTGCAGCGATTGCGCGAGAAGTTCGGCCAAAAGTCGGCCAAAGGGCCATTTGCCGTTGTGCTTGAAACGGCTGATCAGGCTGTCGACCGGAAAGCCATAACGCCAGGGCGCCACCACCTGGGCAAAGGCCGGCGGTCGCTTGAGGCACTGGCCGCAGGTCAGGCCGGCCGCGGGCAAGGGCAGGGCGCAGACCTGGCAATGATCGCCGAGCCACGGCAGTTCGGTTTCACAGGCGGTGCAAATGGCTTGGGGCGTGTCGGTCGGCTCGTCGCAGAGTAAACAGGTTTGTTTGTTTTTTAACCAGATGTAAACCGGCCCTTGGTAATGTGGTTGACACTGCATGACGCTTCCTTAAATATGCCCAACATCCGTGTCGCGGCTGTGGGTATTCCCTTCCCGTCGCCGCTTGCCAAGCATAATCAAGGAATCGCCCATGAGCGCCAGCACCACCGCCAATCTGCGTCATGACTGGACTTTGGCTGAAGTCAAAGCCCTCTTCGTCCAGCCGTTCAATGACTTGCTGTTCCAGGCGCAGACGGTGCACCGCGCGCATTTCGACGCCAACCGCGTCCAGGTTTCCACCCTGTTGTCGATCAAGACCGGCGCCTGCCCGGAAGATTGCAAATATTGTCCGCAGTCCGGTCACTACAACACCGGCCTGGAAAAAGAAAAGCTGATGGAAGTGCAGAAGGTCCTCGAAGAGGCTGCGCGCGCCAAGGCCATAGGTTCGACCCGTTTCTGCATGGGCGCGGCCTGGAAACACCCGTCGGCCAAAGACATGCCGTACGTGCTGGAAATGGTCAAGGGCGTGAAAGCCATGGGCCTGGAAACCTGCATGACCCTCGGTCGCCTGGACCAGGACCAGACCGAAGCGCTGGCCAAGGCCGGCCTGGATTACTACAACCACAACCTCGATACCTCGCCGGAGTTCTACGGCAGCATCATCACCACCCGCACCTACAGCGAGCGCCTGCAGACCCTGGCCTACGTGCGCGATGCCGGGATGAAAATCTGCTCCGGCGGCATCCTCGGCATGGGCGAGTCCCTCGATGACCGCGCCGGCCTGCTGATCCAGCTGGCCAACCTGCCGGAGCATCCGGAATCGGTGCCGATCAACATGCTGGTGAAAGTGGCCGGCACGCCGCTGGAAAACTCCGAAGATGTCGACCCGTTCGACTTCATCCGCATGCTTGCCGTGGCCCGCATCCTGATGCCGAAATCCCATGTGCGCCTGTCCGCCGGCCGCGAAGCGATGAACGAGCAGATGCAGGCCCTGGCATTCTTCGCCGGCGCCAACTCGATCTTCTACGGCGAGAAACTGCTGACCACCGCCAACCCGCAGGCCGACAAGGACATGCAACTGTTCGCGCGCCTGGGCATCCAGCCGGAAGCCCGCGAAGAACACGCCGACGAGGTGCACCAGGCCGCCATCGAGCAGGCGCTGGTGGAACAGAAGAGCAGCGAGCAGTTCTACAACGCTGCCGTCTGATCTGCTGCCTCTGTAGGAGCGAGGCTTGCCCGCGAATGGTTCACCGCGTGAGCCAGGGACACAGAGGTGTCTGGATCGCGGGCAAGCCTCGCTCCTACAAGGATGATGTTTCTTTTCTTGCCTGCGAGGCCTGCATGTCTTTCGATCTCCGCGCGCGTCTCGCTGCCCGTCGTGCCGAAAACCTCTACCGTCAGCGCCCACTGCTGGAAAGCCCGCAAGGGCCGCAAGTGGTGGTCGACGGCCAGCCATTGCTGGCGTTCTGCAACAACGATTACCTGGGGCTGGCCAATCATCCGCAAGTGATCGAAGCCTGGCGCGCCGGTGCGTCCCGCTGGGGCGTGGGCGGTGGCGCCTCGCACCTGGTGATCGGCCACAGCACGCCCCACCACCAGTTGGAAGAAGCCCTGGCCGAGTTCACCGGCCGCCCGCGAGCACTGCTGTTCACCACCGGTTACATGGCCAATCTCGGCGCGGTCACCGCGCTGGTGGGGCAGGGCGACACGGTGCTGGAAGACCGCCTCAACCACGCTTCGTTGCTGGACGCCGGCCTGCTCTCCGGCGCGCGCTTCAACCGTTATTTGCACAATGATGCCGAGAGCCTGGCCAAGCGCCTGGAGAAAGCCACCGGCAATACCCTGGTGGTCACCGATGGCGTGTTCAGCATGGACGGCGACCTGGCCGACCTGCCGGCCCTGGCTCGTGAAACCCGGGCCAAGGGCGCCTGGTTGATGGTCGACGACGCCCATGGGTTCGGGCCGCTGGGGGCCAATGGCGCAGGGATAGTCGAGCACTTCGGCTTGAGCCAGGAAGATGTGCCGGTCCTGGTGGGTACTCTCGGCAAGGCGTTCGGCACCGCCGGCGCCTTTGTCGCCGGCAGCGAGGAGCTGATCGAAAGCCTGATCCAGTTCGCCCGTCCTTATATCTACACCACCAGCCAGCCGCCGGCCCTGGCCTGCGCCACCCTGAAAAGCCTGGAGTTGCTGCGCAGCGAGCACTGGCGGCGTGAGCACCTGAACGCGCTGATCCGCCAGTTCCGCCTGGGCGCCGAGCAGATCGGACTGACCCTGATGGACAGCTTCACGCCGATCCAGCCGATCCTGATCGGCGACAGCGCGCGGGCGATTCGCCTGTCACAAATGCTGCGCGAGCGCGGCCTGATGGTCACCGCGATTCGTCCACCGACCGTGCCCGCGGGGAGCGCCCGCCTGCGGGTGACCCTGTCCGCCGCCCACAGTGAGGCTCAGGTCCAGCTATTGTTGAATGCACTGGCGGATTGTTTTAGCGAACCAGGACCGGAGCCAAGCCATGCGTGATCGACTGATTCTGCTGCCCGGTTGGGGCCTCGGCGTATCGCCGCTGGAGCCCTTGGCGGCGGCTCTGCAGGGGCTGGACGAACACCTGCGGGTCGAGATCGAACCGTTGCCGGAGCTGGAGTCCAGCGACCTGAATGAGTGGCTCGACGAACTGGACGCCAGCGTGCCGGACAACGCCTGGCTCGGTGGCTGGTCGCTGGGTGGCATGCTGGCTTCCGAGCTGGCGGCGCGTCGTGGCGAGCGCTGCTGCGGTTTGTTGACCCTGGCCAGCAACCCCAGTTTTGTGGCTCACGCTGAGTGGGCGAGTGCGATGCCGGGGGAGACCTTCGACGGGTTTCTGGCCGGCTGCAACGCCGACCCGCGCACCACCCTCAAGCGCTTCAGTTTGCTCTGCGCCCAGGGCGCCGAAGATCCACGCGGCCTGTCGCGCCTGCTGTCGGGCGGCGCGCCGCATACCTCGGGCGCGGTGTTGATGGCCGGCCTGGAATTGTTGGCGCAGTTGGACACTCGCCATGCTCTGCAGGCGTTTCGTGGGCCGCAGTTGCATCTGTTTGCAGGGCTTGACGGACTGGTGCCGGCCGAAGCCGCGGGCGAATTGCTGGCGTTGTTGCCCGATGTCGAAGTTGGTCTGATTGAACAGGCCAGCCACGCGTTTCTTCTGGAGGATCCCCACGGTGTGGCGGGGGCGATCCAGGCTTTTTTGCATGAGTCCGGCGATGACTGATCTGTCCCTTCCCAAGCCCCCCGGCAGCTTGCCCGACAAGCGCCAGGTGGCGGCTTCCTTTTCCCGCGCGGCGTCCAGTTACGACAGCGTGGCGCAACTGCAGCGCGACGTCGGTCACGCGTTGCTGAGCCGCCTACCGCAAGATCGCGAGTCTGGCCGCTGGCTGGACATGGGCTGCGGCACCGGTTATTTCAGCCGCCTGCTGGGCGAGCGCTTCCCGGCCAGCGAAGGGCTGGCGCTGGACATCGCCGAAGGCATGCTCGAGCACGCCCGTCCGCTGGGCGGGGCGCAGTATTTCATTGCCGGCGATGCCGAGCGTTTGCCGTTGCAGGGGCAGAGTTGCGAGCTGATTTTCTCCAGCCTGGCAGTGCAGTGGTGCGCGGACTTCCGTTCGGTCCTCAGCGAGGCGCATCGAGTGCTGAAGCCGGGCGGCGTGCTGGCCTTTGCCAGCTTGTGCGTCGGTACGCTGTATGAATTGCGCGACAGTTGGCGTCAGGTCGACGGCATGGTGCATGTCAACCGCTTCCGTGAGTTCAGCACCTATCAACAGCTGTGTGCGGCGAGTGGCTTGCAGGTGCTGAGCCTGGAAACCCGTCCGCATGTGCTGCACTACCCTGATGTGCGCAGCCTGACCCATGAGTTGAAGGCTCTGGGGGCGCACAACCTCAACCCTGGACGGCCCGGCGGGCTGACAGGGCGGGCGCGGATCAAGGGCCTGATCGACGCCTACGAACAGTTCCGTCAAGCGCAGGGATTGCCCGCGACCTACCAGGTGGTCTACGCCGTATTGGAGAAGCCGCTATGAGCCGAGCCTATTTCGTTACCGGAACAGACACCGATGTTGGCAAGACCACCGTCGCCGCCGGCTTGCTGCATGCTGCGCGGCTCTCGGGGCTGAGCACGGCGGCCGGGAAGCCGGTGGCTTCGGGCTGCGAGCTGACCCCCAAGGGGCTGCGCAACGCCGATGCACTGGCCTTGCTGGCCGAGTGCTCGTTGCCGTTGACCTACGACGAGGTCAATCCACTGGCCTTTGAACCGGCCATCGCTCCCCATCTGGCGGCCCGCGAGGCTGGCGTGGCGTTGACTGTGCAGGCCTTGCTGGCGCCCATGCGCCAGGTGCTGGCCAAAGGCGCGGACTTCACCCTGATCGAAGGGGCCGGCGGCTGGCGTGTGCCGCTGGCCGACCAGGACAACCTGTCCGACCTGGCCATGGCCTTGGATCTGCCGGTGATCCTGGTGGTGGGCGTGCGCCTGGGCTGTATCAACCATGCCCTGCTGACGGCCGAAGCGATTGCCCAGGACGGTTTGCAGCTGGCGGGTTGGGTGGCCAATATCATCGAGCCGAAGACTTCGCGGCTCGAGGAGAACCTCGCCACGCTGGCGGAGCGCCTGCCCGCGCCTTGTCTGGGGCGGGTCCCGAGATTGAAGGCGATCAGCGCCGAAGCGGTGGCCGAGCATCTGCAACTGGACCTGCTTGACTAGATTTTGCCTATGGTAAGGCACTGTGCCATTAGTGTTTTTGACGGGTCTTTTCCTGGCGTGTCTGCTTCAATAGCCGCTGTTCATTCCTTGCAGGGTCGAGTTCTCCCATGGAAATTTCCGGGAATACCGCTTTCTACGCCGGCCTGAGTACCGTGCAGACCGGGCAGAACCGTGTCGATCAGGCGGCCAGCCAGATCGCCAGCACGACCATCGAGCGTTCTGTCACCAGTCAGTCTTCCGAAGTCCAGGTCGAGCGCCTGCGATCCGTCGACCGCAGCCAGCAATCGGACCTGGCCAGCAACATGGTCGAGATGTCCATGGGCAAGATCCAGGCGGAGCTGGGCGTGAAAGTCGCCAAGGCCGCCGATGAAGTGCTCGGTACGCTGATCGACACCTACGCTTGACCCTCCCTCGGTAGCCCTGGCCGTTTTTGCGGGCAGGGTGGCCCGCGCAAGAACACCCTGCACATCCCCTTCTGCCGTCTTGCTGGCCTGCCAGCTCCTACACTCAATTTAGCTTCCGAATATTTCACGGCATTCGCTGTGGACCTTGGCGTGCAAGGCCTGCAGGGGATCGATGACGAACGGTGTTTGCGTGGTGCTTGACAAGGTTTGGGCGTAAACGTATGTTTCAAACAACTGTTTGACCGCCACAATAAATCAACGCGGTTGTTCATTCCCGGTTACATCAGCAGAGGTTTATCGCTATGCCTGACTACAAGGCCCCCTTGCGTGATATTCGCTTCGTTCGTGACGAGCTGCTCGGCTATGAAGCGCACTATCAGAGCCTGCCGGCTTGCCAGGACGCTACTCCAGACATGGTTGACGCCATCCTCGAGGAAGGCGCGAAGTTTTGTGAGCAGGTACTGGCTCCTCTGAATCGTGTGGGTGACCTGGAAGGCTGCACCTGGAGCGAGTCCGGCGTTAAGACCCCGACGGGCTTCAAAGAGGCTTACAAGCAATTCGTCGAAGGCGGCTGGCCAAGCCTGGCTCACGATGTCGAGCATGGCGGTCAAGGCCTGCCGGAGTCCCTGGGCCTGGCTGTCAGTGAAATGGTCGGCGAAGCCAACTGGTCGTGGGGCATGTACCCAGGCCTGTCCCATGGCGCGATGAACACCATCTCCGAGCACGGCACGCCTGAGCAGCAAGAGGCTTACCTGACCAAGCTGGTATCCGGCGAGTGGACCGGCACCATGTGCCTGACCGAACCGCACTGCGGCACCGACCTGGGCATGCTGCGCACCAAGGCCGAACCTCAGGCCGACGGTTCCTACAAAGTCACCGGCACCAAGATCTTCATCTCGGCCGGTGAGCACGACATGGCTGACAACATCGTCCATATCGTTCTGGCCCGCCTGCCGGATGCACCGGCTGGCACCAAAGGCATTTCGCTGTTCATCGTGCCGAAGTTCCTGCCGAACGCCGATGGCTCCGTCGGCCAGCGCAACGCCGTGAGCTGTGGTTCCCTGGAACACAAGATGGGTATCCACGGCAACGCCACCTGCGTGATGAACTTCGACGCGGCCACCGGTTTCCTGATCGGCCCGGCGAACAAAGGCCTGAACTGCATGTTCACCTTCATGAACACCGCTCGCCTGGGTACCGCGCTGCAAGGCCTGGCCCACGCCGAGATCGGTTTCCAGGGTGGCCTGAAATACGCTCGCGATCGTCTGCAAATGCGTTCCCTGACTGGCCCGAAAGCGCCGGACAAGGCCGCCGACCCGATCATCGTGCACCCTGACGTACGTCGCATGCTGTTGACCATGAAGGCTTTCGCCGAAGGCAACCGTGCCATGGTCTACTTCACCGCCAAGCAGGTCGACATCGTCAAATACGGCGTGGATGAAGAAGAGAAGAAGAAAGCCGATGCACTGCTGGCTTTCATGACGCCGATCGCCAAAGCCTTCATGACCGAAGTTGGCTTCGAAGCCGCCAACCACGGTGTGCAGATCTACGGTGGCCACGGCTTCATCGCCGAGTGGGGCATGGAGCAGAACGTTCGCGACAGCCGCATTTCCATGCTGTACGAAGGCACCACCGGTATCCAGGCGCTGGACCTGCTGGGCCGTAAAGTGCTGATGACCCAAGGCGAAGCCCTGAAAGGCTTCACCAAGATCGTCCACAAGTTCTGCCAGAGCAACGAAGGCAACGAATCGGTCAAAGAGTTCGTCGCACCGCTGGCTGCGCTGAACAAGGAATGGGGCGAGCTGACCATGAAGGTCGGTATGGCAGCCATGAAAGACCGTGAAGAAGTTGGTGCCGCGTCCGTGGACTACCTGATGTACTCCGGTTATGCCTGCCTGGCTTACTTCTGGGCCGACATGGCGCGCCTGGCTGCCGAGAAGCTGGCTGCCGGTACCACCGAAGAGGCGTTCTACACCGCCAAGCTGCAGACTGCGCGCTTCTACTTCCAGCGCATCCTGCCACGTACCCGCACTCATGTTGCGGCCATGCTGTCGGGTGCCAACAACCTGATGGACATGAAAGAAGAAGATTTCGGCCTGGCTTACTAAGCCTTACCGAGGTTCATTCAGAAGCCGCTTCTCCTTCGGGAGAAGCGGCTTTTTTGTGCGCGGAATGAATCTGAAAATAATCCGACTAAAACGTTAAGAAGAAGCCGATCCCTGCCGTTACAGAGGTGGCAATGTGACATGTGTCACATTTGTGCTGTTTAACTATGCCAGGTGAAGGCATAGTGCCATCAACTGTTTAGTCGCGTCGGAGCTTTACCTTGCCGCGTTCTTCTGCTGTACGTTTCAGCCATTTTCTTCCGTCATTGTTACTCCTGCTTGCGGGGCTTGCGGCCGCCTACGTCAAGGATCTCAACGTCTTCTTCACCTCGCTGTTCAACGTCCTGCCGACCCTGGTGCTGTTGCTCGGCGGCGCCTACTGCGCGGTGTATCGACGCCAGCGTGAACTGTTCCTGATGGTCACGGTGTACATCGCCTATTTCCTGCTCGATACCCAGACCGACTATTACCGCGACAACGGCAAGGTGCGCGAGGATGCGGCCGTGGTGTTCCACTTGGTCTGCCTGCTGCTGCCGCTGCTGTTCGGTCTGTTCGCGGCCTGGCAGGAGCGCACCCACCTGTTCCAGGACATGGTGGCGCGCTTTGCCGTATTGCTTGCCTTTGGCAGTGTGGCGCTCGGCCTGGAGCAGAGTTATCCCCAGGCGCTGCTGACCTGGCTGGCGGAAATCCGTTGGCCGGCCCTGCATGGCGCCTGGATGAGCCTGATCCAGTTGTCGTACCCGGTGTTTCTCGCCGCCTTCCTGTTGCTGGCGATCCAGTACTGGCGCAACCCGCGCCCGCTGCATGCGGCGCAGTTGGTGGGGCTGCTGGGCCTGTTCTGGATGCTGCCCAAGACCTTCATCCTGCCCTTTACCCTGAACATCATGTGCAGCCAGGTGATGTTGATGATCGCCGCAGCCGTTGCCCACGAGGCGTATCAGATGGCGTTCCGCGACGAGCTGACCGGCTTGCCGGGCCGCCGCGCCTTGAACGAGCGCATGCAGCGCCTGGGCCGCAACTATGTGCTGGCGATGAGCGATGTCGATCACTTCAAGAAATTCAACGACACCCATGGCCACGACGTGGGCGACCAAGTATTGCGCCTGGTGGCCAGCAAGCTGTCGAAAGTCAGTGGCGGCGGTCGCGCCTACCGTTATGGCGGCGAGGAGTTTGCGGTGGTGTTCGCTGGCAAGACCCTCGAGGAATGCATGCCGCACCTGGAGGTCATTCGCGAGACCATCGCCAACTACAACATCCAGTTGCGCAATCAGGAGAACCGCCCGCAGGACGACCAGCAGGGTCGTCAGCGCCGTGGCGCGGCCGCGGCGTCCAGCGTGTCGGTGACCGTCAGTATCGGTGTCGCCGAGCGGCAGATGGAGCACCGCTCGCCGGAAGAGGTGCTCAAGTCCGCCGACCAGGCGTTGTACAGCGCCAAGGGCGCGGGGCGTAACTGCGTCATGGCCTTCGGTCAGAACCGCCGTGGCGCGGTGCGCATGGACACCGCTGCGGGTTGAGTGATAGCGGCGCATTCAGCGTCTGGACTGTGATTGGCAGGTCGGATGAGCGGCAGTAGGTTGGATCGATCTGCTGCCGGAGAAACCACCATGCCCGAGTACAAAGCTCCCCTGCGCGACATGCGCTTTTTGATCGACCACGTCTTCGACTTTCACTCCAGCTATGCGGCTCTGGGGGCCAGCGATGCCAGCCCGGACATGGTGGCCGCGATCCTCGAAGAAGGGGCGAAGTTCTGTGAAAACGTACTGGCGCCGCTGAACCGCTCCGGCGACGAAGAAGGCTGCCATTTCGACAATGGCGTGGTCACCACGCCCAAAGGCTTCAAGCAGGCTTTCGCCCAGTATGTGGAAGGCGGCTGGCACGGCCTGGCAGCGGACCCGAGCTACGGTGGCCAGGGCCTGCCGCATTCACTGGGGTTGGTGATCAGCGAGATGGTCGGCTCCAGCAACACTTCCTGGGGCATGTACCCGGGCCTGACTCACGGTGCCATGTCGGCGATTCATGCCCACGGCAGTGAAGAACAAAAGCAGACCTACCTGAGTAAGCTCACCGCCGGCCAATGGACCGGCACCATGTGCCTGACCGAAGCCCACTGCGGCACTGACCTGGGCATCATCAAGACCCGCGCTGTGCCCCAGGCCGACGGCAGCTATGCGGTCTCCGGCAGCAAGATTTTCATCTCGGCCGGCGAGCACGACATGAGTGAAAACATCATCCATCTGGTGCTGGCCAAGCTGCCCGATGCGCCGGCGGGCACCAAGGGTATTTCGCTGTTCATCGTGCCCAAGTTCCTGCCCAACGCCGACGGCGAGGCGGGCGAGCGCAATGCTGTGAGCTGCGGCTCCATCGAGCACAAGATGGGCATCAAGGCCTCGGCCACCTGCGTGCTGAACTTCGATGGAGCCAAGGGATTCCTGATCGGTGAGGCCAACAAGGGCCTGAACTGCATGTTCACCATGATGAACCACGCGCGCCTCGGTACCGGGATGCAGGGGCTGTGCCTGGGCGAGGCAAGCTTCCAGGGCGCAATCAAATACGCCAACGACCGTCTGCAGATGCGCTCCCTGACCGGGCCGAAGGCGCCGGACAAGGCCGCCGACCCGATCATCGTCCACCCCGATGTGCGGCGCATGCTGCTGACCATGAAAGCCTTCAACGAAGGCAATCGTGCCCTGGCCTATTTCACCGCGCAGTTGCTGGATGTGGCGCACCTGGCCGCCGATGAGACCCAGCGCCAGGATGCCGAGAACCTGTTGGCCTTCCTGACGCCGATCTGCAAGGCCTTCATGACTGAAACCGGGCTGGAAGTGACCAACCACGGCATGCAGGTGTTTGGCGGGCATGGCTTCATCCGCGAATGGGGCATGGAGCAACTGGTGCGCGATTGTCGCATCGCCCCGATCTATGAAGGCACCAACGGTATCCAGGCCCTGGATCTGCTGGGGCGCAAGGTGCTCGGCAGCCAGGGCAAGCTGCTGATGGGCTTCACCAAGATCGTCCATAAGTTCTGTGCGGCCAATGCCGAGCATCCACAGCTCAAGGGGCATGTGGCGCAGCTCAATGGGCTCAACCAGCAATGGGGCGCGCTGACCACCAAGGTCGGGATGGCGGCGATGAAGAACCCCGATGAGGTCGGGGCCGCGGCGCTGGATTACTTGATGTACAGCGGTTACATCATCCTCGCCTATCTGTGGCTGCGCATGGCGCTGGTGGCCCAGGCCCGGCTCGATGCTGGTGAAGAGGATGCCGATTATTGCCAGGCCAAGCTGGCGACCTGCGAGTTCTACTTCAAGCGCCTGCTGCCGCGCACGGCGTCCCATCAAGCAGCGATCGAGGCGGGCAGTGATTGCCTGATGAAGCTGCCGGCGGAGCTGTTTTCGCTCTAGGTTTCCATGTAATCGTCCATCGCGGGCAAACCCACTCCTGCAGGCTTTTGCGGGGATGGGTTTGTCTGCGATTTTTGGTGACTAAAAATTACATAAAAGTCACTAGTTGACCCTATGTGTCGCAAAAGTTGTTCGGGTACACTCGAGCTTTCGTAAATGGGGCCGTTCGGGTCCACTTGTTTAGATCTTGCGAGGTTTGCCATGGCTGACTACAAAGCGCCCCTGCGCGATATGCGCTTCGTCCTCAATGAAGTTTTCGAGGTCGCCAAACTCTGGGCCGAACTGCCTGCTCTGGCCGACACCGTCGACGCCGAAACCGTCGAAGCGATTCTTGAGGAAGCCGGCAAAGTCACCGGCAAGAGTATCGCCCCGCTGAGCCGCGGCGCGGATGAAGAGGGCTGCCACTGGAGCGACGGCGCGGTCACCACGCCCGCAGGTTTTCCACAGGCCTACCAGACTTATGCCGAAGGCGGCTGGGTTGGCGTCGGCGGCGATCCGACCTACGGCGGCATGGGCATGCCCAAGGCGGTATCGGCCCAGGTCGAGGAAATGGTCAACTCGGCCAGCCTGTCGTTCGGCCTCTACCCGATGCTGACCGCGGGCGCCTGCCTGTCGATCAACGCCCACGCCAGCGAAGAATTGAAGGCGGCCTACCTGCCGAACATGTATGCGGGCGTTTGGGCCGGCTCCATGTGCCTCACCGAGCCCCATGCCGGCACCGACCTGGGCATCATCCGCACCAAGGCCGAACCGCAGGCCGACGGCTCCTACAAAGTCAGCGGCACCAAGATCTTCATCACCGGCGGTGAGCACGACCTGACCGAGAACATCATTCACCTGGTGCTGGCCAAGCTGCCGGATGCGCCAGCGGGGCCGAAAGGCATTTCGCTGTTCCTGGTGCCGAAGTTCCTGGTCAACGCCGACGGCAGCCTGGGTGCGCGCAACCCGGCCAACTGCGGTTCGATCGAACACAAGATGGGCATCCAGGCTTCGGCCACCTGTGTGATGAACTTCGACGAAGCCGTCGGCTACATTGTCGGCGAGCCGAACAAAGGCCTGGCGGCGATGTTCACCATGATGAACTACGAGCGTCTGGGTGTCGGTATCCAGGGCCTGGCCTCGGGCGAGCGTTCCTACCAGAACGCCGTGGAATACGCCCGCGATCGCCTGCAAAGCCGCTCGCCGACCGGCCCACAAGCCAAGGACAAGGTCGCCGACCCGATCATCGTGCACCCCGACGTGCGGCGCATGCTGCTGACCATGAAAGCCGCGAACGAAGGCGGCCGCGCGTTCTCCACCTATGTGGCGATGCAACTGGATACCGCCAAGTTCAGCGAAGACGCTGTGGTGCGTAAGCGCGCGGAAGATCTGGTGGCCCTGCTGACGCCGGTGGCCAAGGCTTTCCTCACCGATCTGGGGTTGGAAACCACGGTTCACGGCCAGCAGATTTTCGGCGGCCACGGCTACATCCGCGAATGGGGCCAGGAACAGCTGGTGCGCGATGTGCGCATTACCCAGATCTATGAAGGCACCAACGGCATCCAGGCGCTGGACCTGGTCGGGCGCAAGATCGTCGGTAGCGGCGGGGCGTTCTACAAGCTGTTCGCGGACGAGATTCGCCATTTCACCGCAACCGCCAGCGCCGATCTGGCCGAGTTCACCAAGCCATTGAACGATGCGTTGGATAACCTGGACGAGCTGACTGCCTGGCTGCTGGATAGGGCCAAGAGCAATCCGAACGAAATCGGCGCGGCCTCGGTCGAATACCTGCAAGCATTCGGATACACGGCGTACGCCTATATGTGGGCATTGATGGCCAAAGCGGCCCAGGGCAAGGAGTCGCAAGACGATTTCTACGCCAGCAAGCTGGGTACCGCGCGCTTCTACTTCGCCCGGCTGCTGCCGCGTATTCACTCGCTGAGCGCATCGGTGAAGGCGGGTAGCGAATCACTGTTCCTGCTGGATGCGGCGCAGTTCTGAGTATGTGCGCGTCATGTAAGCTTTCTCTTACATGACGTGCTGCTAATCACCCATATCGGCAGATTGGATCCAGAGCTAATCTACTTCACATGGACGTCGCGCAGGAAGCGCAAAGCAATAACACGGACACGTAGGATTCCGCCAGGATGGTGGAGTGAAAAGGATGTCAGGGAAACAGTCTGCAAAGCCCCGCTTCGGCGGGGTTTTCTTTTGCCCGCGTTTTTTATCTGCGCTTGTTCAACCAAGTCCTTCCAGCGTCGCCGGGCCGCTCATTTCTTCTTCCAGCAAGGTTCGCAGCAACGCCAGGGTTGCCTGCTGACGCTGTACATCACGACATACCAGCCCCACTTTCAACGGCACCCTCGGTTCGCTCAGCGGTTTCCATAGCAGGTCCGTATGACTGTGGGTCTGACGCGAGCGCCCCGGCAGGACCGTGGCCAGGCGGGTGTTGGGCAGGCTGTCGAGAATCCCCGCCATATTGTTCAGTTCCGCCTGCACCTGTGGCCGGCGCCCGAGGTTGGTCAGTTGCGCCTGCCAGATCTGGCGTATCTGGAACTCCTCGCCCAGCAACAGCATGGGCAGCTCCGCGGCCTGGCTCATGGAGACTTTCTTGAATTCGCGCAGGGGATGTTCGGCGGGAATCACCAGGGTCAACTCATCTTCGTAGAGTTGCACACCGTGTAGTCCCGGTTGGCGCGGGGGCAGATAACTGATGCCGATATCCAATGAGCCATTGAGCAGGCGCCGTTCGATTTCCAGGCCGGTCAGTTCATAGATCTGCACCACCAGATGCGGCTGGGCCTTGCGCACTCGTTCGAGCATCTGTGGCACCAGGCTGCTGTGCACGGTTTGCAGTACGCCGATTGCCAATGTGCGCAGGGCTTGGCCCTTGAAGTTGCCCAGGGCTTCGCGAGCTCGCTGCATGCCGTCGAGCAAGGGCAGGGCATGGTTGTACAGGGTATGGGCCGCCAGGGTCGGTAACAGGCGCTTGCTGCTGCGTTCGAACAGGCTGACGTCGAGGTTCTGTTCCAGCTGACGGATCTGTTGCGAGAGCGCGGGTTGGGAGATCGACAGGCGCTCGGCGGCGCGTCCCACGTGACCTTCTTCATACACCGCGACGAAATAACGCAGTTGTTTAAAATCCATAAGTTCTGCTTATCGAAAAAGCTGGAAAATCGAAATGGCCCGATAGGCCACAGAAGCCTAGTCTAACCCCTATTCACAGGGCTTACAGGGCCAGAAGGCGCGATGAATACCGTTTACGTGGATGGTGTTTACATAGGCAAGGCAAAAAACCTCGGACAGGGTTTGATCAGTGATACGGACAAACGTCCGGTTGCAAACCGACTCTGGTTATGGCCGCAGGGCCTGGGCAGCGACGAACACGGCGACCCGCGCTTTCATACCGGCCCGGAGCGGGCGCTGCACCATTATCCCGCCGAGCACTACCGCTACTGGCGCAAGCGTTATCCACAGATCGACTGGTGCGCCCCGGCCTTTGGCGAAAACCTGTCCACCCACGGCCTGACCGAAGAGCAGGTCTGCCTGGGCGATATGTTTCGCTGGGGCGGTGCGCTGCTGCAGGTCAGCCAGCCACGCTCGCCCTGTTATCGCCTGAGCCACCGCTGGGGCATCCCCGAGCTGCCACAACTGGCGCAAAACAATGGTCGCTGCGGCTGGTTCTACCGGGTGCTCAAACCCGGCTTCGTCAGTGCCGATCAGCCTTTCGAGCTGATCCAGCGCAGTTATCCGGGGCTGACCGTGGCCTGGGCCCTGCGCTGTTTTTATCGAGAACCTCTGGAGCATGCGGGCTTGAAGAAACTGGTGGACTGTCCGGCACTGGCGTCGCGTTGGCGCGACATCGCGATCAAGCGCATGCGCACCGGCCTGGTCGAGGATTGGTCTTCGCGCCTGCTGGGCCTGCCGCTGGAAGGGTTGAGCGCATGAACCTGTTCAGCCTGCGTCGCCCTCAGCCAAGCCTCGATGACCTGACGGCCGAGCCCTACCTGTCGCCGATGAGCGACAACCTTTCCAGTGAGTGCCTGATGCCCAGTGTCCAGCGACCCCATCCAGTATTTGTCCGTGGCCAGGGCTCATGGCTGTGGGACAGCGATGATCGCGCCTATCTCGACTTCGTCCAGGGCAACGCCGCCAACAGCCTTGGCCATAGCCCCTCGGTGCTGGTCAAGGCGTTGACGGCTCAGGCCCAGTCGCTGATCAACCCCGGCTCGGGCTTTTACAACCGTGGCATGCTCAACCTCAGCGAACGCTTGTGCCGCAGTACCGGTAGCGACCAGGCCTATCTGTTAAGCAGTGGCAGCGAAGCCTGCGAGGCGGCGATCAAGCTGGCCCGCAAATGGGGCCAGCTGCATCGCGGTGGCGCCTCTAAGATCATCACCGCCAGCGGTAGCTGTCACGGTCGTAGCTTTGCGGCAATGTCGGCGTCGGCCAGCAGCAACATCGCCAATCGCTTCGAGCCACAGCTGGCGGGTTTCAGCCATGTTCCCTTCAACGATCTGCCGGCGTTGCATGCTGCGGTGGACGCGCAGACCGTGGCGATCATGCTTGAGCCGATCCAGGGCGAGGCCGGGGTGATTCCGGCGACCGAGCATTACCTCAAGGGTGTCGAGCGGCTGTGTCGCGAGCTGGGCATCCTGCTGATCCTGGATGAAGTGCAGACCGGCATCGGCCGCTGCGGCACCTTGCTGGCTGAACAGGTCTATGGCGTGCGCGCCGACATCGTTGCCCTGGGCAAAGGCCTTGGCGGCGGCGTGCCCTTGGCGGCCTTGCTGGCGCGTGGCAAGGCCTGCTGCTTCGAGGTGGGAGAGCTGAATGGCACCCATCACGGCAATGCCCTGATGACCGCGGCGGGCATGGCGGTGCTCGATAGCGTGCTGGACAACAGCTTTCTCGAGCATGTGCGGGACAACGGCCAGTATTTGCGCGAAGGGCTGGCCCGCCTGGCTAACCGTTATGCCCAGGGAGAATTGCGCGGGCAGGGCTTGTTCTGGGGGCTGAGCCTGGCCGACGACTCGGCCGAGGCCGTGGTCAAGGCGGCCCGCTACGAAGGTCTGTTGCTGGCCACGACACAGCCGGACTGCCTGCGGTTTACCCCGGCGCTGACGGTGAGCAAGGCGAATATCGACGAAATGCTGCTGCGTCTGGCGCGGGCCTTTTCGCGAGTACGCACAGCGCAGTTGCAATGCCGCAAGGGGCTGGTGGTTTAAAGCCAGCCCTGGGCCCGCCATACCCGATCTTGCCCTGACAGAATTCCTGAACCGTCTCGCGGTATAACGCATCGCCCCGTGTCCGATTTTTCGCACGGGGCGTTTTTTTGTCTCGAGCTTTTGCAAAACCACTAGCAAGTCTTGAAGGCCATCATCCAGAGAGGGTTCCTTAGGCTCATCCGCCAGGACGGTGGGGGCTGCATGGGATGAAAGACCACCGGGCAGCTTGGGTTGAACCTATATACCACTGAGTGGTATGTTTTTGGGAAAGGAAGCCATGACCATCCGGTTGTTCAAAACCAAAGGTTTTGCTGTCGCGGCGAAAAAGGCCTTGATTCATGACAATGAGCTGTTGGCCGCATTCAGCGAGTTATGCCGTGGCCAGGCTGATGACCTCGGTGGTGGGGTCTGGAAAAAACGCCTGAACGCCAACCGCCATCGTTCGATCGTCCTGGCCAGGGGCCGACGCTACTGGGTGTTCCAGTTCCTGTTCGCCAAGCAGGACCAGAGCAATATCAGCCACCAGGAGCTGCAGGCGTTCCGTGCGCTGGCCAAGGCTTACGAAGGGCTGGATGGCTGGCAGATCCAGCAGCTACTCGAGATGAAAGCGTTTGTGGAGATCAGACATGAGCAAGCCATTCAAGACTGAAGCCCTTGGATCGATACACGAGTCGGCCAGTGCCCTGCACGCCATCGGCGCCATCGGCAAAACCACCATGCGCCAGTTCGATGAGGCCTGTATCGCGCCAGTGCCGGCGAGCATTCCCGCGGAGCAGATCAAGCTGCTGCGCGAGCGGAGCAATGTCAGCCAACCGGTCTTTGCCCGTTACCTGAACACCAGCGCGTCCACGGTGAAACAGTGGGAGTCCGGCGAGAAACACCCGAGCGGGATGGCGCTCAAGCTGCTGAGCATCGTGCAGAAACATGGCCTTGAGATACTGGCGTGAGCCGGTACTGAAACACCGGCTGCCTGAGGATAAAACTGGCCCTTGGCCAGAATCGACTGAACCCTGCCAAACGCCATGGGTCGATTAGCTGTGAGGCTCGTACGAGTCGATTTCTATCAGGAGCTGCCCCATGGACTTTATCCGCATCATCATCGCCATTCTGTTGCCGCCATTGGGAGTGTTCCTGCAGGTGGGGTTCGGCGGTGCGTTCTGGCTGAATATCCTGCTGACCCTGTGCGGCTACATCCCGGGCATCGTGCATGCGGTGTACATCATCGCCAAGCGCTGAGCCTGGCGCCTGCTCCTGCACAGGAGCAGGCTTGTCCCCTTGGGCGCCGACTACTGCGGTGTGCCCGTCAACTCCATTACCCGTCGATAAAACAGCCATTCCTGTTCCAGGGCGTGGGCCTGATTGGCGGCCTTGCGAAAGCCATGGCGTTCATCCGGGTAATAGTGCGCTTCGGCCGCAATGCCGTTGTCCTGCAAGGCCTTGAGCATGTCCCGGGTCTGTTGGGGCACCACCACGGCGTCGAGTTCGCCCTGGAAGAAAACCACCGGTACGCGGATATTGCCGGCATGCAACAGCGGGGTGCGGGCCTTGTAGCGTTCGGCATCCTGTTCGGGGTCGCCGATCAGCCAGTCCAGGTAGTCGCCTTCGAACTTGTGGGTGGCTCGCCCCAGGGCGAGCGGGTCGCTGACGCCATACAGGCTGGCGCCGGCACGGAACACATCGGCAAAGGCCAGCGCGCAAAGGGTGGTGTAGCCGCCGGCACTGCCACCGCGGATGAACGCCCGGTCACCATCAATCAGGCCTTGTCGGGCCAGATAGGCGACCACCGCACAAGCGTCCTGCACATCCACCTCGCCCCAGCTCAGGTGCAGGGCTTGCCGGTACTCGCGGCCATAACCGCTGCTGCCGCGGTAGTTCAGGTCGGCCACGGCGAAGCCCCGTTGCGCCCAGTACTGGATGCGCGGGTCGAGTATCGGGTAACAGGCCGAGGTCGGGCCGCCGTGGATGAACACCACCAGCGGCGGCCGGTCGTCATCGCTCATGGCCGGGTAGAAAAAGCCGTGGGCCTCGCCCTGGCCGCTGGGATAGCGCAGGGTTTGCGGACGGCTGATCTGCTCGGGCGGCAGCGGCGCCACGCCGCCTGCCAGGACTGAGACCCGCTGCGACTGACGATCGATGGCGACCACCGCAGACGGGCTGACAGGTGAAGCCGCGACGCAATAGATAAACCGCTCATCCAGCGCCAGGTTACGGAAGCGACTGTAGCCGCCGCTGAAGTCCTGCAGTGAACCCTCGGCCAGGCGCAGCCCCAGGCGGCCGAAGCCGCCTTGCGTCCAGGTACCCAGCCAGCTGTCGCCACCCAGCGGCAGCCAGGTGCAGCCGCCCAATTGCCAGGGGGCCGGGGCGTGATCGGCGGCGGCGCAGGGCAGCGCCTGCAGACCGTTGGGCGTTTCGCCCCAGGGTTGCCAGAACCCGGCGCGGTCGGTCAGGCAATACAGGCGGCCAGCTTCATCGAAGCGTGGTTGTTGCAGCGACTCTTCTGCACCGTCGCCAGTCAGGCACTGTGGGTCATCCCAACGGCCATTGGCCAGGCGCGCGGCGACCATCAGGCGGGTCGAGGTCCAGGGCTGATGCGGTCGGTCCCATTCGATCCAGGCCAGGTGCTGACCGTCCGGGCTCAAGGTGGGAGCGGCATAGAAATCCGCCCCTTCGGCCAGCAGTTGGCGTTTGCCGTTATCGGAGTCGATGGCTACCAGGCGATGCTGGTTGTTGTGTTCTTCCACTGCCAGCACCTGGCCGGCGGCGAACTGCAGGTCGCCATAACGGCACTCGCCGGAGGTCAGGGCTATCGGCGTTTCGCCTTGCAGCGACTGTCGGTAGAGCTGCTGATCCGCTTCGTTGACGAACACCAGCCCGTCATCGCTCAGGCAAAAGGCGCCGCCGCCATATTCGTAGACCCGGCTGCGCACGCTGAAACCTTGCGGCGTCAGGCAGCGGGCCTGGTTGTCGCGCCAGTGCCAGATCCGGCAGGCGGCATCTTCGGGACGGTATTCGTTCCAGAACAGGCCGTTGGCGCCGAGCCGCAGTTCGGCGAAATCGATGCCGGCGGCGACGGCTTGGGCGGCGCTGAAGGATTCAGCCTTTGGCGATGAGGCGCGAGTTTCGTTCATTACGGAAGGCCAGTTGCTCGATGGTCTGGGTGGCGTGCTCGGCTTCTTCGCGGGCCTTGAGGATCACGCCGTGATGGGGCGACTTGCTGCACACCGGGTCGGCATTGCTGGCATCGCCCGTGAGCATGAAGGCCTGGCAGCGGCAGCCGCCGAAGTCCTTTTCCTTTTCATCGCAGGAGCGGCACGGCTCGGGCATCCAGTCGTAGCCGCGGAAGCGGTTGAAGCCAAGGGAGTCGTACCAGATGTGTTGCATGCTGTGGTCGCGCACATTGGGGAACTGCACGGGCATCTGCCGGGCGCCGTGGCAGGGCAGGGCGGTGCCGTCCGGGGTGACCGTGAGGAAGATGCTGCCCCAGCCGTTCATGCAGGCTTTCGGGCGTTCCTCGTAATAATCCGGGGTGACGAAAATCAGTTTGCACGGATGCCCTTCGGCTTCCAGCCTGGCGCGGTATTCGTTGGTGATGCGTTCGGCACGGACCAGTTGTTCCTTGGTCGGCAACAGGCCGACGCGGTTGAGCTGGGCCCAGCCGTAGAACTGGCAGGTGGCGAGCTCGACGAAGTCGGCTTCCAGGGCGATGCACAGCTCGATGATGCGGTCGATCCGGTCGATGTTGTGTCGATGGGTGACGAAGTTCAGCACCATCGGGTAGCCGTGGGCCTTCACCGCTCGGGCCATTTCCAGCTTCTGGGCGAAGGCTTTTTTCGAGCCGGCCAGCAGGTTGTTCACCTGCTCGTCGCTGGCCTGGAAACTGATCTGGATATGGTCGAGCCCGGCCTTCTTGAAGTCGCTGATCTTCTGCTCGGTCAGGCCAATGCCGGAGGTGATCAGGTTGGTATAGAACCCCAGCTTGCGCGCCTCGCCGATCAGTTCGGCGAGGTCCTGGCGCACCAGTGGCTCGCCACCGGAAAAGCCCAACTGCGCGGCGCCCATTTCCCGGGCTTCGCGAAACACCTTGAGCCACTGCTCGGTGCTCAGCTCCTTGCCCTGCTCGGCGAAATCCAGCGGGTTGGAGCAATACGGGCATTGCAGCGGGCAGCGGTACGTCAGCTCGGCCAGCAGCCACAGCGGCAGGCCGACTTCCGGCTTGGGCGGTATCGGCGCTGGCGAATCAGCCAAGTTCGATCCAGTGCTGTGCACGGGCGACCTCCATGAATTGCTCGATGTCGTCACTGAGTTCGGGCACGTCGGGGAATTGGATCTCCAATTCCTTGATGATCGCCGCGACATCCCGTTCGCCGTCGATCAACCCGCCGATCAGCGCGGCGCTCTCGTTGAGCTTGATCATGCCTTCAGGGTAGAGCAGTACATGGCCCTTCTGCGCCGGTTCGTACTGGAAGCGGTAGCCGGGGCGCCAGGTCGGGGTCTTGCTGCGATCGAAGCTCATAGGGTGATTCCTTTATGCCAGACCCGTTGTGCGGTGACGCTGTGGTAGGGCGGGCGATTGAGTTCATAGGCCATGCTCATGGCGTCGAGCATGCTCCAAAGGATGTCCAGTTTGAACTGGAGAATTTCCAGCATGCGCTCCTGGCCGGCGCGGGTGGTGTAGTGCTGCAGGGTGATCGCCAGGCCGTGCTCGACATCGCGCCGCGCCTGGCCCAGGCGCGTGCGGAAGTATTCATAGCCGGCCGGGTCGATCCACGGGTAATGCTGGGGCCAGCTGTCGAGGCGCGACTGGTGGATCTGCGGCGCGAACAGTTCAGTCAGCGAGCTGCTGGCGGCTTCCTGCCAGCTGGCGCGGCGGGCGAAGTTGACGTAGGCGTCGACGGCGAAACGCACGCCCGGCAGCACCAGCTCTTGCGAGCGCAGTTGGTCCGGGTCGAGACCGACCGCTTGCCCCAGGCGCAACCAGGCCTCGATGCCACCGTCTTCGCCGGGGGCGCCGTCGTGGTCCAGCAGGCGCTGAATCCACTCGCGACGAATTTCCCGGTCCGGGCAGTTGGCGAGGATCGCCGCGTCCTTGAGCGGGATGTTCACCTGGTAGTAGAAGCGGTTGGCGACCCAGCCCTGGATCTGCTCGCGGGTCGCCCGGCCTTGGTACATCGCCACGTGGTACGGATGGTGGATGTGGTAGTAGGCGCCCTTGGCCCGCAGGGCCTGCTCGAATTCGGCGGGGGACATTGCTGTGTCAGTCATTGCGGTTCTCCGGGGAACAACCGTGGATAGTGTTGCCTGATCGGGCCTCATCGCGGGCAAGCCTCGCTCCTACGGACAGCGCTACCTGTAGGAGCGAGCGGGCGGCGATCCGACTTGCCCGCGATAGCTCCTGTGGTTACAGCTCGATACTCATGCCGTCGTAAGCCACTTCAACGTTACGCCGCGCCAGCTCCGCGCGTTCGGCGGAATCCTCGTCGAGGATCGGGTTGGTGTTGTTGATGTGGATAAGAATCTTGCGCTGCTCTGGCAGCTGCTCCAGCACTTCCAGCATGCCGCCGGGGCCGTTCTGCGCCAGGTGGCCCATTTCCCGTCCGGTCCGGGTGCCGACGCCGCGACGCTGCATCTCGTCGTCTTCCCACAGGGTGCCGTCCACCAGCAGGCAGTCGCTGCTGTTCATGATTTCCAGCAGCGCTGCGTCGACCTTGCCCAGCCCCGGGGCGTAGAACAGCTTGCCGCCGGTGCGCAGGTCTTCGACGATCAGGCCGATGTTATCGCCCGGGTGCGGGTCAAAGCGATGGGGCGAATAGGGCGGCGCGGCGCTGCGCAATGGCAGCGGGCTGAAGCGCAGGTTCGGGCAGGCCGGGATAGTGAAGCTCTGGTCGAGTTCGATGCGGTTCCAGTTCAGCCCGCCGTTCCAGTGGGTGAGCATGGTGAACAGCGGGAAACCGCTGCTGAGGTCTTCATGGACCATGTCGGTGCACCAGACTTGATGCGGGCAGCCTTCGCGCAGGCTGAGCAGGCCGGTGGTGTGGTCGATCTGGCTGTCCATCAGGATGATCGCGCTGATCCCGGTGTCGCGCAGGGCGCGGCCCGGTTGCATCGGGGCGAAGCTCTGGAGCTGGGCGCGGATGTCCGGCGAAGCGTTGCACAGGACCCAGTTCACGCCGTCATCGGAAATGGCGATGGACGATTGGGTGCGAGCCTTTGCCCGCAGGCTGCCGTCGCGAAAGCCCGCGCAGTTCGCGCAGTTGCAGTTCCACTGCGGAAAACCGCCACCGGCGGCGGAACCTAGAATCTGGACAAACATGGCCGCTCCATCAGGTTAAAGCTGAAAATAAAAACGCCCCGGCGAGCCGAGGCGTTGCACTGCGCAAGCAATCAACGGCTGGCGAAGTACATGGTGACTTCAAAGCCGATACGCAGGTCGGTGTAAGCAGGTTTGGACCAGGACATAGAGGTGCTCCTTCAGGTGGGTGGGACGGTTGAGATCTATACATATAGTCCACCTCCAACCGGAGATGTTCAGATGCTTAGGGGGCTATCTTACTAAATTCCCCCTGGGGAATGACCGTATTTGTTGAAGAAAGCTCGTTGCAGCCAGGGTAACGATCATTTTCCCGCTTGCCAGGGTTCGCCCGGACAGGCACCGCTTGCCAGGCAGCGCCAGCCGCCTTGCGCCTGCTGCAACTGTTCGGCTGCGAGCAACAGCTGTGGCCGGGTCGCCGCCATCATCTCCTGTTGCAATTGCTCCAGGTAATCCGACGGATGGCCGGCCAGTCGCCCCTGCCAGAGCAGCTCGGCCAGTTGCGCCACGGGCAATGCACGGGCATCGAACTGGGCGGCGAGGTTAGCTTTCAGATCGTCCAGTGAGGCGTCATCCAGTGCCTCGATCAACTTAGGCAACTGCGCCAGGAACGCCCGGATATGTTCGAGGATCTCGCTCAGCGAAGCGCTGGGCGATTGCACGCCGAACAGCAGCCCGGTCTGGCCGTTGATCTGTCGCACGCCGCTGAACACCGCATAACCCAGTTGCAACTCGACCCGCAGGCGCTGATAGAACGGCATCTGGCCAAGTTGCCCCAGCAGCCGCCAGCGGGCTTCCTGCTGAAGGGTGCTGCCCGGTGCCGGGCAGAACAGCAGCAGGGCCTGCTCGCCGGAGCCGGTTGCGAGCTCATGCCAGTGCTGCTGCGCGGCTATCGAGGGCGGGGCTGAAAGCTGGCTGTCGGCGGTCCCGGGAGCTTTGCCCAATACCGCACCGATCGCACCTTGAGCATGGCCCAGGCCGATGGCAAGGCCGTCCCAGCGGGCGTCCTCCCACAGCGTTTGCCAGCCTTGTTCATCCAGTGGATGCGGCGCCTGGGAGGCGGGTATGTCCAGGCAGCGCTCGGGCAGCTCCTGGAGCAATTGGCGGATCGGCAACAGCGGCGTGGGAGCCGCCGGGGACATTTGCCAGAACGCCGCGCCGGGTTGGCTCAGTTCCAGCAGAGCCTGTTGGAGCATGGCCGGCATTGGCTCGGGAAGCCCTTTCAGCGTCAACAGACACTGGTTGCCCGAGACGCCGAAGGACAACTCGACGCCTGCTTGTAGTCCGTCGTCCCGCAGGTTGTGCAGGTGGCTTTGCAAGCGGCTGCGCAGCTCCTGCGGCAACCGGCTTTGCAGGCGCCAGCGCAAGTACAGGGCGGCTTCGCCGGTATCGTCGGCGATGGCTTGGCTGAAGGTCATCGCCGAGGATTCGCGACGCTGCCGCAAGCGGTCCTGGGCGAAGGTCCGCAAGCCACGGTGGGCGCTGGTTTGCCCGCGAATCAGGCCGGCCCGGGCGGCTGGCGCCGAGCTGCGCAGGAACGGATTGGGTGCAGGCAGTTGCCAGTGGATACCGCTGCTGGCGGCCTGCGGGGTTTGAAGTTGCGACAGCAAGGCCTTGAGGGCCGTGACGCCGAGGTCGGACAGTTGTGGTTCCAGCTGCTCGTTGTTCAGTCTTGCCAGCGCCAGTGCGCTGGCCACCTGGCGCTTGCGTTGTTGCAGCAGGGCGTACTCGTCGCGCAATGCTGGCCAGTCGTCCTGGCTGCTGAAAAAGGCCAGCCAATCGAAGAACAACTCACTCACCTGCTCCGGCTGTCGGGCGCCTTGCTCGGTCAAGTCGAACTGGATATGCAGCAGCGCCTGACTGGCGAAGTGATACAGCGGCGCGGCCTTCAACCCCTCGACCAGCTTGCGTTCCTTGAGCGTGGCCAGCAGCCCGCCGGGTTTGCCGGAGGCCAGCCAGGTGCAGAGAAAATCCAGCGCTTCGCGGGCGGCCGTGGGCAGTTGCTCGCAGGCGAACAGCAGATTCAGGTGGTTCCCTTCGAGCTGCTGATAATGCTGCTGCGCAAATGTCAGCAAGGGTACTGGGGCGTCTTGCGGCTGCGCCTCAGCGATGGCGAGGGCTGCGCCAAAACTCTCTGCCAGGGCCTTCAGCTCTTCCAGCGACTGTGGGCCAGCCAGGCTCAGGGACATTTGCCCACTGTGGTAGTGAGCCTGATAGAAGGCCCGCAGCGCCTGCTGAAACGCCGGGCGCGGCACGTTGAGGCTGTAGCGATTGCCGGCATGGAACGCCCGCAGCGGGTGTTCCGCCGACAGGCCGTCGAGCAAGGCGAACTGCCGTTGCGCCGCGGCATCCCGCGACCAGGCGATGAACTCCGCATGCAGCACCTCGCGCTCGCGTAGCTGGTCTTCCTGGCTCATGCGCGGGTGGGCGAGCATGTCGGCCAGGCGCTCCAGCCCGGCGGCGAAATCCGCGGGGGGCAGTTCGAAGAAAAAGTCGGTGTGGCGTTCGCCGGTGCTGGCGTTCACCTGGCCGCCGTGGCGTTGCACATAGGCCATCAGGCCTTGTTCCGCGGGAAAACGCTCGGTGCCGAGAAACAGCAAGTGTTCAAGAAAGTGTGCCAGCCCGGGCCAGGCCAGCGGTACGTCGTGACTGCCGGCCGAGACCCGCAGGGCCGCCGCGCAGCGCTTCAATCGAGGGACGTGGTGCAGTGAAACCCGCAGGCCGTTGGCCAGGGTTTCCTGATGAGGCAGAGGGTGGTTCAGCGCGGACATGAGCACTTCCAGAACAGTGAAGCGCCCATGCTAGCGGATAACCCCGGATCAGCGCTTGTTCAGGTCGTCGTAAAGCTCCGGGCGCCGGTCATGGAAGTAGCGATTGGCGGCGCGCGAGTCGAGCATCAACTGGCGGTCCAGCGTGCCGGTTATCAGGGCTTCATCCAGCCCGGCGAGGGCAATCCGCTGGCCGTCGGGGGCGGCGATGCTGCTCTGGCCGCAGTAGTGGATCTCGTCTTCGTGGCCGCAGTAGTTGGCGTAGGCCACATAACATTGGTTTTCGAAGGCACGCGAACGCACGGTGACATCGGCGATGAAGTCGTAGGGCAGCATGTTGGCGGTGGGCACCAGAATCAGCTCGGCCCCGGCCAGTGCCAGGCGCCTGGCATTCTCCGGGAACTCGATGTCGTAGCAGATCAGGAAACCGAGCTTCCAGCCATTGAGTTCCACCAGGGGGAAATCGTCCGGGCCGGCGCTGAACATCGAGCGGTCGAGATCGCCGAACAGGTGAGTCTTGCGGTAGTTGCACAGGCGCTGGCCGTTGCTGTCGATCAGTTGCACGGCGTTGTAGATCTGGCCGTCGTCGGCGCGCTCCGGGTAGCCATACAGGATCGCGATGCGCGCCGACTGGGCGACGTTGGCGATGTATTGCGCCGACGGGCCATCCTGGGCCTCGGCCAGGGCGCCCACGGCCTCTACGCCGATGTTGTAGCCGCTGAGGAACATCTCCGGCAGCACCAGCAGGTCGGCGCCGGAAGCTTCCACGGCGATTTTCTGCAGGCGTTGCAGGTTGCCGGCGACATCCAGCGGTTGTGGGGCACATTGATAAAGCGCGACACGCATGGTGATGACTCCTCTGTGCGCTGGACTGTCACTGTAGCCGTTGCCGCGGGCTGTTCAAAAGCCATGAGTGTTGCGCTCGATCGCAGCCCGCGGCGGCTACAGGTTCAGTCGGCCAGGGCGATGGGGCCGATTTCGTGGAACACGTCGCCCGGTCCCGGGTTCTCGGCGTGGGTCTGCCCGCCGAAGTGCTTCATGATGCCCCAGACCGCGTTGAGCGAGGTCTGGACCGCGCCTTCGACCCAGGCCGGAGTCCAGGACACGTCGTCGCCGGCGATGAAGATGCCGCGCTGTTCGGCGGGCAAGTCGTCCTGCATGAAGTGCGCGTACATGCGCTGGTTGTAGCGGTAGTGGCCGGGCAGCGCACCCTTGAATGCGCCGAGGAAGTGCGGATCGGCTTCCCAGGACACGGTGATCGGGTCGCCGATGATGCGTCCGGCGATATCGACTTTCGGGTAGATCTTCTTCAGCGCGTCGAGGGCCAGCTTGACCCGTTTTTCCACCGGGTGCGGCAGCATCTTCAGGGCGTCGCTCATCCACGAATAGGACAGGCAGATGACCCCCGGCTTGTCGTCGCCGTTGTCGAACTTGCCGTTATCAAAAAGGTACGTGCCGCGGGTCAGGCGGTCGGTGAGGGTCATGCTCATCAGGTCGCGACCGGTTTCCGGATCCTTGTCCTTCCAGAACGGCCGGTCGACCATGACGAAGGTCTTCGACGACTGCATGTAGCGGGTACGGTCCAGGGCCATCCACATCTTCTGCGAGAACAGCGATTCTTCGCATTCGATCTGGGTGGTCAGCAGCCAGCTCTGGCAGGTGGTCAGCACCGCCGCGTATTCGCGGGTATCGCCCCAGTTGTCGGTGACACTGAAGCGGCCATCGGCGGCCCGGGCGATACGTTTCACCCCGGGACGCGGCGCGCCATGGTGCAGCGAACTGAGGCTGGTGCCTTGCGGCCAGTGGGCGCAGCGCTCCGGCACATGGCGCCAGATGCCCAGCGGCACCTGCTCCACGCCGCCGACCACCAGGTGCTGGTGATCGTCGCAGTTGGTCATTACCACGCGGAAGATTTCCAGCATCGAGTTGGGGAAGTCCGAATCCCAGCCGCCGGTGCCGAAGCCGACCTGGCCGAACACTTCGCGGTGATGGAACGACAGCTTGGCGAAGGCTTTCGAGGTGGCGACGAAGTCATAGAAGGTGCGGTCGTCCCACAGCGGTACCAGGGTGTTCCACAGTTCCTTGAGGCGCGGCACGTCGCGCTCGCGAATGGCCTGCTGGATTTCGCTGAAGCGCGAACCGTCTTCCAGGGCATCGGCCCAGGCGTCGGCCACTTCCTGGAACAGCGCCGGCAGGTCGGCGAGCTTCTGTGCGTAGTGAGTCTGGCCTTCGAGGTCGATCACGGTACTGCCGGAAGCCGGCGTCAGCGGGTTGGGAAAGGGTTTGGTCTCCAGACCCAGCTTGTCGACGTAGTGATAGAAGGCCGTAGAGGACACCGGAAAGCGCATGCCGCCCAGCTCGGCGATGATCCCTTCGGCGCCTTCGAACGCCTGGGAGCGCAGCCGGCCGCCCATTTTCGAGGCTTCATACACCACGGGCTTGAGGCCCAGTTTCATCAGCTCGTAGGCCGCCACCAGCCCGGCGATACCGGCCCCGACAATCGCCACTTCGGCGCCATGGTTGACCTCGGGAATGCTGCCCAGGCCGGCCGGGTGTTCGATCCAGTCGTCGAAGGCGAACGGGAAGTCCGGGCCGAAAATGGTGATGGGTTTCTTACCGTCTGCAGGATGGCGATTGTTCTTGTTCATGGCTGACCTTGCTGGCGACTCGAGCAGAGCGCTGAGTATAGGAAAAGATGGCAGCCATTCTAGGGAGCGTTGCGTACGTTAATAAGACGCAAAGTGTCGTCGTTTTGAATGATGAGCAATCAATATGACGATTTATTTTTGCAGATTGACGAGTCGCGCATGTCGCAGCGAGGACAGACCCTTCAGACGGGGTGCCCACGGTCGATCTTGCTGCTGAGGATGATCGAGGTGGTGGTCTTTTCCACGCCGTCGACGCTGCCGATCTGGTCGAGCAACTGGTCGAGCTGTTCCGGCGAGTCGGTGCGCAGCCAGGCGACATAGTCGAATTCCCCACTTACCGCGCAGAGCTGCTGGACCTGGGCCATGGCGCTCAGGCGCCGCAGTACTTCCTTGCCGGAGCGCGGCTGGACCTTGATCCCCACGTAAGCCTGCAAGCCGCCATCAATGACCCGCTGACCCAGGCGCACGCCATAACCGGTAATCACCCGCGCCTTTTCCAGCCGCGCCAGGCGCGAGGTCACAGTGGTACGGGCGATCCCCAACTGCCTGGCGAGCATGGCCACGCTTTCGCGGGCATTGATCTGCAAGGCCGCGATCAGTTGGCGGTCGATTTCGTCGAGGACGGGAGGGCGGCTGTCAGACAAGGTGAACTCCGGCGCGGGCAACGGTGGCCGAGCATGTTACAGGCTCGCTGGGGGCGATGCTCGTGGCATGGCCTATTGGCTGCGGGCTGTGCTGTGACGGCTAGGCTCAATGGCGCGCCTGAGATTTTTTGCCACGAATTGCCTGCGACAAGTTGTCATAAGTAACTGGTTAGTACATTCTCTCGCCACGTAAAGAATGGGAGACATTTCCGACATGAATAATTCTGGGGCTGCCACCGGCAGCAAATGGCTACTGGGGGCGCTGGGTGTGCTGATCGCATTGATCGGCCTGGGACTGGCCGGCGGGGGCGGGTACCTGGTCAATCTGGGCGGCAGCTGGTTCTTCCTGATGATGGGCCTGGCGATGATCGTTTCCGGGCTGCTGATCGCCCGGCGTAACCCACGCGGTGCCTGGCTGTACGGGGTGGCGCTGGTCCTGACCGCGATCTGGGCGGTCTGGGATGCCGGGCTGGAATACTGGCCGCTGGTTTCGCGGGTGCTGACCTTCGCCGTTATCGGCCTGGTGGTGGCACTGATCTATCCAACCCTGGTACGTGCTTCGGGCGCGACCGCCGGTCGTGGCGCTTATGGCCTGGCGGGTGTGCTGGGCATTGGCGTCGTGGCGACCCTGGCCTACATGTTCGTGCCGACCCATGTGGTCAAGGCCAGCAGCGAGCCGGCCATCAAGCCTGTGGCTCCAGGTACCGAGCAGAAGGACTGGGCCCATTGGGGCAACACCACCGCCGGCAATCGTTTTGCCGCGCTGGACCAGATCAACAAGGGCAACATCGACCAGTTGCAGGTGGCCTGGACTTTCCGCACCGGCGATATTCCGCAAAGCACCGGCGCGGGCGCCGAGGACCAGAACACACCGCTGCAGATCGGTGACACGGTCTATACCTGCACCGCCTACGGCAAGGTGTTCGCCCTGGACACCGACACTGGCGCCGAACGCTGGAAGTTCGATCCGCAAGGTTCGGCGCCTAACTGGCAGCGTTGCCGCGGCCTGGGTTACTTCGATGCCTCCGCCGAGCCTGCTGCCGCTCCGGCCGCCTGCACCAAGCGTTTGTTCCTGCCGACTGGCGATGCGCGTCTGATCGCGATCAACGCAGAAACCGGCAAGCCGTGCGAAGACTTCGGCGACAAAGGCACGGTCGACCTGAAAACCGACATGGGCGAAGTGAAGCCTGGCTACTACCAGCAGACCTCGACTCCGCTGGTGGCCGGCAATGTAGTCATCGTCGGTGGCCGGGTAGCGGACAACTATTCCATCGGCGAGCCACCGGGCGTGGTCCGCGCCTTCGACGTGCGCAGCGGCGAACTGGTGTGGGCCTGGGATCCGGGCAATCCGAATACCACCAAGCGTCCACCGGCGGGCGAGACCTACACCCGCGGTACACCGAACGTCTGGTCGGCCATGTCCTATGACGCCAAGCTCGGTCTGGTCTATCTGCCGACCGGTAACGCCACGCCAGACTTCTTCGCTGGCCAGCGCACGGAACTCGACGACAAATGGAGTTCCTCCATCGTCGCCCTGGACGTGAAGAGCGGTCAGGTGCGCTGGCACTTCCAGACCACCCACCACGACCTGTGGGACTTCGACCTGCCGGCGCAGCCGCTGCTGTACGACGTGCCGGACGACAAGGGCGGGGTACAGCCGGCGCTGGCGCAGGTCACTAAGCAGGGTGAGATCTTCCTGCTCAACCGCGAAACCGGCGTGCCTATCGCCCGGGTGGAAGAACGTCCGGTGCCACAGGGCAATATGCCCGGCGAACGCTACTCGCCAACCCAACCGTTCTCGGTAGAGATGCCGTCGATCGGCAACCAGACCCTCACCGAATCGGACATGTGGGGTGCCACGCCGTTCGACCAGTTGATGTGCCGTATCCAGTTCAAGGGCATGCGTCATGAAGGCGTCTACACCCCGCCGGGCATGGATCACGCCTTGCAGTTCCCGGGCTCCCTGGGTGGCATGAACTGGGGCAGCGTGTCGGTGGACCCGAACAGCAACTATATGTTCGTCAACGACATGCGCCTGGGCCTGGCCAACTACATGATCCCGCGCGCGAAGATCGCGGCCGGGGCCAGCGGCATCGAAATGGGCGTAGTGCCCCAGGACGGCACGCCGTTCGGGGCGATGCGCCAGCGTTTCCTCTCGCCTGCCGGTATTCCGTGCCAGAAGCCGCCGTTCGGCACCATGTCGGCCATCGACCTGAAAACCAAGAAGCTGGTGTGGCAGGTGCCGGTCGGTACCGTGCAGGACACCGGTCCCCTGGGCATTCGCATGCACATGCCAATCCCGATCGGCATGCCGACCCTGGGCGCATCCCTGGCGACCCAGTCCGGCCTGCTGTTCTTCGCGGGCACCCAGGACTTCTACCTGCGTGCCTTCGATACCGGCAACGGTAACGAAATCTGGAAAGCCCGCCTGCCGGTGGGTAGCCAGTCGGGGCCCATGACCTACGTTTCGCCGAAGACCGGCCGGCAGTACATCCTGCTGACCGCGGGTGGAGCGCGTCAGTCGCCGGACCGTGGGGACTATGTGATCGCTTATGCATTGCCCGAATAACGGCTGATCCTGGCTTACAAAAAAACCGCGCCTAGCGCGGTTTTTTTTGTGGGCGGATATAGCCCGTCTGTTCACCTGCAACAACTCAGCGGTTAATCAGTTTGCCGAGTTCGTCGAGGCTGATGTTGGGAATGATCGACGTGGGAATACGCGACGTGGGGGACAGGTTGTACACCGAGAAGTCCTTACCCATGACCTTGTCCGACATCAGCTTCAAGGACGGCAGGATCCGCGATTGCAGGTGCTGGTCCAGGCCGCAGGGCGACTTGAAGGTGTCTGGCGTTTCATAAAAACGCCCCTGGGCAGGACTCAGGTCGACGCCCACCAGGATCGCCGTATCGAAGCCGGCGTGATAGGCGAGTTGCAGCGCCAGATAGGCCACAGTACGGGCATCGAAGAAACCCAGCTCGAGATTCTTGCTGAAGCCGATGGTCCGGCTCCTGTTGCCCGAGAGGAGGGGAGGGCGAACCAGGTCGCGGTTGCTCCTGAGCAACCGCTCCTTCCAGGTTTGTCGTGGCGCCTTCTTCAGCAGAAACAGCTCGCCATGAGGCTGGATCGGAATCGTCCGGGCATGTTCTTCCCAGAGCGCCACGCGCTGACTGATAGCCATCGCCTGGGCGAAGAGTTCGGGTTGCTGGAGGGAAAAGCTGGTGTCGGTGCAGGCATAAAAAAAAGGCCGTATGCCGGTCCCGCGGAACATCGAGATGGCCCCGTTCATGGTGATCATCGGGATGTTCGCAAAGGTTTCGATGGGGAAGTCCTTTGCCGAACTACCGGATGCAATGATGAAAACAGGGCCTTGCTGAATATTCCGGCAACGTGCGAACCCCGTTACCGGGCCAGGCGAAGGCGCCGTAGATACTACTTCCATGTGCTGTGTCCGAATCATCAGGCCACTCTGATTATTAGGGGGTGGCTTAGGTGGTGCATCACGCCGGGGAAAGGACAGGCTCTCCCCCATTGATAGAAATGCAGTCTAGGGTCAAACGGAGGTCATGCGCGACTTCCGCGCGGTTATGACCGTCGCGGTTTTTAATAGTTGTGCGCTAGGGCCGATTTCTTGGAAGAAATGATCGGCTGCTTTGCCGGCCTGGCGGCCTGATCGAGGGATTTGCAGCGCTTTAGATACGCAAAAGCCGCGCAATGCGCGGCTTTCAAGGATGGTGGGCCCACACGGACTCGAACCGTGGACCAAAGGATTATGAGTCCTCTGCTCTAACCGACTGAGCTATAGGCCCTCAGTAGGCCGCGGATTATAGCGACGGTTTCTCGGCTGTGCTATCCGAAAAATCCGAAACGGGAAGGCGCAGAAAGGTCGCGGCGAATTCGTCGGCGCTCAGCGGCAGGCTGATGATGTAGCCTTGGATCTGTTCGCAGCCTTCGTTCCCGAGAAATACCTGCTGGTCATGGGTTTCCACGCCTTCGGCGATCACGGTGAATTGCATGCTGCGGCCCAGGGCGATGATGGCCCGCACGATCGCCACATCGTGCGGGTCATCGGGCAGGCCGCGGACGAAAGATTGATCGATCTTGAGGAAATCCAGCGGCAGGCGCTTGAGGTAGCTCAGGGACGAGTAGCCGGTACCGAAATCGTCGATGGCCAGCTGAACGCCCAGGCGCTTGAGCTGGTGCAGCACCTCCAGGGCCTCCTCGGCCTGGCTCATGATGAAGTTTTCGGTGATTTCCAGCTGCAGGAAGCCGGGTTTGAGGCGGTTGTCTTTCAGCAGTTGTTCAATCCGCCCCAGCAGGTTCGGCTGGCGCAGCTGGGCGCCGGCGAGGTTGACCGAGAGCGGGCCGAAACTCTCGTAGCTCTCATTCCACTTGCGCAGCTGCTGGCAGGCGTGTTCCAGCACCCAGTCGCCGATCTGCAGGATCATGCCGTTCTCTTCGGCCAGGGGGATGAAGTGCTCGGGTGGGACATCGCCGAAGGTCGGGTGATGCCAGCGAATCAGCGCCTCGGCACCCACCAGCGCCTGGTCGCCCAGCCTGATCTTGGGCTGGTAGTAGAGGTACAGCTCGTTACGCTCGATGGCTCGCCGCAGTTCATGTTCCAGGGCCACGCGTTCGCTGGCCTGGGCGGTCAGGTCGCGGGTATAGCTTTCGACCCGGTTGCGCCCCTTGGCCTTGGAGCGGTACATGGCGGCGTCGGCATTCTTGACCAGCGTGGCCACGTCGCAGCCGTCCTTGGGGTAGAGGCTGGTACCGATGCTGGCGCTGATGAAGAACTCATGCTCACCCGCCTGGAACGGGGCAGTGAAGCAGTTCAGCAGCTTGTTGGCGATGTGGTCGGCATCGCTGGGCTGCTGCAGCCCGGGCAGCAGGATGATGAACTCGTCCCCGCCCAGGCGGGCCACGGTGTCGATGTCCCGCAACTGTTCTTTCAGGCGCACGGCAATGCCCCTGAGCAGCAGGTCGCCGACCGGGTGGCCGAGGCTGTCATTGATGTGCTTGAAGCGATCCAGATCGAGAAACAGCACGGCGCCCTGGCCGCCGTTCTCCTGCTGGCTGTTGAGTGCGGTCAGCAGGCGGCTTTCGAACAGGGTGCGGTTCGGCAGGCCGGTCAGCGGATCGTGGTGCGCCTGGTAGTCGAGCTTGGCCTGGGCGTGCTTGAGGCTGGAGATATCGGCGAATACCGCGACGAAGTGGGTGATAAAGCGGTCTTTGTTACGCACCGCGCTGATGGTCAGCCAACTGGGGTACAGCTCGCCGTTTTTGCGTCGATTGCAGATTTCCCCCTGCCAATGACCTTCGGCGGTCAGTTGGTGCCACATGGCCGCATAAAAGGCGCTGTCATGCAGGCCGGAAGCCAGCAGGCGCGGGGTGTGGCCCAGGGCTTCGGTTTCGCTGTAGCCGGTGATTTCGGTGAACGCCCGGTTGACCGCGCTGATGTGCTGCTGGGTATCGGTGATCAGTACGCCTTCGGCGGTGCTCTCGAACACGGTGGCGGCCTGTTGCAGCTTCTCCTGCATCAGGTGGCGCTCGGTAATGTCGCGGGCGATGGTCAGCATGCAATCCTCGTCGCCGATCGGCAGCGGCCGGCTGGAGAGCTCACAGAGGCGGATCTGACCGTCATTGCGGCGAATGTGGCAGCTGAAGTCGCGCACGAAGCCATCCCGCTGCAGCAGGTCGAGCATCTGCCGGCGTTCGTTGAGGTTGACCCAGATGCCCAGCTCCAGCGTGGAACGGTCGACGGACATGGCGCTATTGAAGCCAGTGATACGACTGAAACCTTCGTTGACCTCTATCAGCAAACCGTCGCGCTGGCGGCTTAGCAGCAGGCCGTCGGGCGAGGCGTGAAACGCCTTGGCGAACTTCTCTTCGGAGGTTTGCAGCTGCTGCTGGGTTTCCTTCAACTGAGTGATGTCGCGGACTACCACGACCAGGGCGGGCGTGGTGTCGAGGTCGAAGGGTTCGGCGGAGATCAGTCCGGTGAACAGCTGGCCATTGCTGCGCCGAAAGGGCATCTCCAGGTTACGGATACTGCCGGCCTGCAAGCGCTGCAGCAGCCCGGGGCCGACGCCCTGGATACCCCAGATGTTCAGCTCGGTAGCCGTTTGGCCGATGACTTGCTCGGCACTCAGGCCGATCTGTTCCTCGAACGCCTCGTTGACCTCCAGCAGGCAGCCATCCGACAGGCGGGCAATGACCAGGATGTCCGGGCATTGCTGGAAAACCGAAGCGAATTTCTGTTCCGAGAGTTGCAGGGCCTCTTCGGTGCGTTTGGTTTCGCTGATGTCGATCATCAGGCCGCGCATGATCGGTTCATGCCCGTGCTCGATCAGGCTGACGATGTCGCGCACCCACAGGCAGCGGCCATCGGCGGTGATCACCCGGTAATCCAGGCTGTGATCGCGCCCGGCCAGGACTTCGTGGTCGCAGAAGTGCTGGGCGCGCGTCAGGTCGGCGGGGTGGATGATGTTTCTCCAGAACCCCGGAATCAGCCAGTGCGAAAGGGGGTAGCCCAACAGTTGCTCGGCATGGGGCGACACGTAGCTGTAGGTGAAGTCGCTGATGCGCGCTTCCCAGGCGATCGCCGAAAGGCTTTCGACCAGGCCGCGGTAATGGTATTCGCTGCTGCGCAGTTCCTGTTCCAGGGCCACGCGGCGGGCGATCTCGGAGCTCAGCCGGCGGTTGATGCGGATCACCGCCGCCAGCACGGCAAACAGCAGGAGCAGCCCTGGCAGGCCATAGAACAGCAGGTCCGACCAGAACGAACGATGATCGAGCACATTGCCTACCCAGCGCTGCTGGATTTCGTTGACCTCCGCCGGGCTTATGTCGGCCAGCACCTTGTCGAGAATGCTTACCAGTATCTTGCTGTCGCGGGGGACACCCATGGCCAGCTGATAGCGGTAGGGCGTCTCGCCGCTGACGTAGAGCCCATCCAGTTTCAGTTGCCGCAGGCTCCAGACACTGGAAGCCAGGTCGCCGACCACGGCATCGACCTGATTGAGGGCCAGCGCCTGCAAGGCCGAGCTCACATTGGGCAGGGCGACCAGATTCAGGTCTGGATGGTGGGTGCGCAGCAGTTCGTGGGGGGCGTAATTCTCCACGACGGCGATCTTCAGGCCGTACAGGTCCGGGAGCTTGCGAGGTTGTGCGCCGCCTTTATGGGCCAGGATCACAATGGGGAAATCGAGGTACGGGCGGGTGAACGCCAGGTAGTTTTGCCGCTCCGGGGTCGACATGATGCCTGGCAGCAGGTCCAGATTGCCCTTTTTCGCGGTTTCGAGCACTTCGCTCCAGCTGGCGGGTTCTATCGGCTTGAGCGTGATCGCCAGGCGATCCTGGATCAGGTGGATATAGTCCGCCGCAAGGCCCTGGTAGCGCCCTTCCTCATCGCGATATTCGAAGGGCGGCCATGATGCATCGACGCCCAGGCGCAACTCCGGATGAGCGGAAAGCCAGCCTCGTTCTTCATCGGTGAGCGTCAGTGCGCCAGCCGTTGCGGTCCAGGCGAGCAGCGACAGCATCAGCACGGTCGGCAGTCTGGGCATAACGGTCTCGTTATGGCACGGGGGAATGTTTCGAGTGTAGACGGGCAATTCGGAGGGAGTGAGGCGCGGGGAGTTTTAAACTGCACAAAACAAAACCCCCAGCAGGGCTGGGGGTCTTGGTATTACTCGTCGAGGAAGGAGCGCAGGTGCTCGCTTCGCGTCGGGTGGCGCAGCTTGCGCAGCGCCTTGGCTTCGATCTGACGAATCCGCTCACGGGTAACGTCAAACTGCTTACCGACTTCCTCGAGGGTGTGGTCGGTATTCATGTCGATGCCGAAGCGCATGCGCAGTACCTTGGCTTCACGGGCAGTGAGGCCGGAGAGTACTTCGCGAGTCGCTTCTTTAAGACTCTCGACGGTGGCGACATCGATTGGCGACTGCATGGTCGAGTCTTCGATGAAGTCACCCAGATGGGAGTCTTCGTCATCACCGATCGGGGTTTCCATGGAGATCGGCTCTTTAGCGATCTTCAATACCTTGCGGATCTTGTCCTCAGGCATTTCCATGCGTTCGCCCAGCTCTTCCGGAGTCGGTTCGCGACCCATTTCCTGCAACATCTGCCGGGAAATACGGTTGAGCTTGTTGATCGTCTCGATCATGTGCACCGGAATACGGATGGTGCGGGCCTGGTCGGCGATCGAGCGAGTGATCGCCTGACGGATCCACCAGGTGGCATAAGTCGAGAATTTGTAGCCGCGACGGTATTCGAACTTGTCTACCGCTTTCATCAAACCGATGTTGCCTTCCTGGATCAGGTCGAGGAATTGCAAGCCACGGTTGGTGTACTTCTTGGCGATGGAGATCACCAGACGCAGGTTGGCTTCGACCATCTCTTTCTTCGCGCGACGGGCCTTGGCCTCGCCGATCGACATGCGACGGTTGATGTCCTTGATCTCGGCGATCGTCAGGCCGGTCTCGGTCTCAAGCGCGGTCAGCTTCTGCTGGCAACGGATAATGTCCGGCTGCAGGCGGCCGATGGCTTCGGCGTACTTGGCCTTGCCTTTGGCCAGCGCGTCGGACCAGCTTTCGTCCACTTCATTGCCAGGGAACTGGCGCAGGAAGTCGGCGCGTGGCATGCGGGCATCACGAACACAGAGCTGCATGATCGCGCGCTCTTGCTGACGCAGGCGATCCAGGGCGCTACGAACACGTTCAACCAGGCCTTCGAATTGCTTCGGAACCAGTTTGATCGGCATGAACAGTTCAGCCAGGGCCAGCATTTCAGCCAGGGCTTGCTTGTGTTCGCGACCGTGCTTCTTCAGCGCCTTGCGGGTGATTTCCATCTGGTCGGCAACGGCGCCAAAGCGCTGGGCTGCGATGACCGGATCCGGACCGCTTTCGGCTTCTTCTTCGTCGTCACTGGCTTCGGCGTCATCGTCGTCGGTGTCGTCGTCCGCTTTTGCGGCCTTGGCATCGACAGGCGGTGGTACTTCGGCGGCAGGCGGCGCGATGCCGTCGTCCGGGTCGATGTAACCGCTCAGGACGTCGGACAGGCGGCCACCTTCGGTGGTGACGCGAGTGTATTCGGAGAGGATGTGCTCAACCGTGCCAGGGAAGTGCGCGATCGCGCCCATCACTTCACGGATGCCCTCTTCGATACGCTTGGCGATTTCGATTTCGCCTTCACGTGTGAGCAGCTCTACCGTTCCCATTTCGCGCATGTACATACGCACGGGGTCGGTAGTGCGACCAATGTCGGTTTCCACGGCCGCCAACGCTGCGGCGGCTTCTTCAGCTGCTGCTTCGTCGGTATCGGCTTCGGCCAACAAAAGGGCATCCGCATCCGGAGCACTCTCGAATACGTTGATCCCCATGTCGTTGATCATGCGGATGATGTCTTCCACCTGTTCCGGATCTGAAATATCCTCCGGCAGGTGGTCGTTGACCTCCGCGTAAGTCAGGTAACCCTGCTCACGACCACGGCTGATCAACTCTTTGAGGCGAGACTGCTGTTGCGCTTTTCCGGACATAACACCCTATCCACTGAAGGTCTTGGCGGGCAAAAAACAAGCCGAGGATTATACCCGAGCTATGACCTCACGCGCCAGTTGAGGTCGGGTTTGATGCGGGAACATTGCGTTTTAAAAGCTCGAGTAGCTGAATTTTTTCTTCGCCACTCAATTCGCTTTGACGCGATTTCCTGAGAAGTTGTTCCAAAACACGCTCACGTTGACGAGCGGACAAGCTTTTAATGGTGTCGAAAAACTGTTGTTCAAGGTTGTCGCCCTCAATCAACCACTCCTTTTCTGCCAGCGCCTTGATCAGGCGGCCCTGTTCAGTGCCGTGCCAGCGCGCCATCAGTTGATGAATAGAGCGTAGCTTAGGATTTTTCTGCACGGCTTCGATCAAGGCGACCAGCAACTGGGTATTGGTGTTGTCGTCGGCAGCGAAATGCCCGGCGTCTTCAACTTTCTCGGCCAGTTGCGGGTGATGCAGCAATGTTCGAAGGGCTGACAGTGTTGGGGGTTCGACGGCGGCCGGGACGCGCGGGGCACGTGGCTGATCACGATCGCCATTGCGCTTGCCCTTTTTGTCCCAGGGCTTGTTCTCCCACTTCTTGCCGCCCGCGCCGCTTTTCTTTGGCGTCCATTCCTGCTGCGGCACATAGGCTTCTTGCGGCTCGTGGTAGTCGACATAGTCCGGTATGCCGTCGTAATCGATGCCAGCGTCATACACCGGAGGTGCTTCTTGTGGGGCGCTGTGCACCAACTGGTTGACGGTCTCGTTGTTGAGCCCGGTAATTTCACTGAGGCGCTGGCGCATCAGGGTCCGCAGGTTGGCTCCGGGGACCTTGTCGATCAACGGTGCGGCGAGAGTGGCCAGGTGAGCCTTGCCCTCGAGCGAGCGTGGATCCGCTTCGTCGGTCAGTTGCTGGAAGAAATAATCGGCCAGCGGTTGAGCGTGTTGATTGATGCGTGCGCGAAAGGCATCTGTGCCCTCGGAACGCACCAGGGTATCCGGGTCTTCCCCTTCGGGAAGGAACAGGAAGCGTGCCCGGCGACCGTCCTGCAGGCTGGACAGGGTCGCCTCCAGTGCGCGCCAGGCGGCCTTGCGTCCGGCCTGGTCGCCGTCGAAGCAGAACAGCACGCTGGGCACGATGCGGAACAGGCGCTTGAGGTGTTCTTCGCTGGTGGCGGTGCCCAGGGTCGCAACGGCGTTACGCAGGCCCTGTTGGGCGAGGGCAATCACGTCCATGTAGCCTTCGACGACGATGATTTCGTCGAGGTTGCGGTTGTTCTTGCGAGCCTCGAACAGGCCGTAAAGCTCCTGGCCCTTATGAAACACCGGAGTTTCCGGCGAGTTCAGGTATTTCGGTTTGTCGTCGCCCAGTACCCGGCCACCAAAGGCGATGATCCGGCCGCGGCTGTCGCGGATCGGAAACATCACTCGGTCGCGAAAGCGATCGTAGCGTTTACCGGTTTCGGCGTTTTCGATCAGCAGGCCGGCGTCGATCATGGCTTTCTGCTGCAGGGTGTCGCTGCTCAGGTGCTTGAACAGATTGTCCCAGCCGGGCGGTGCGAAGCCGAGGCCGAAATCGCGGGCGATCTCGCCGGTCAGGCCGCGGCCCTTGAGGTAATCGACTGCTGCCTTGCGGGCTGGGTGGCTTTTCAGAGCCTGTCGATAGTAATCGGCGGCGGCGGTCAGCAGCGGGTAGAGCGGCGAATCGGTCGGCTGCCGCGGTTTGTGCGAGCGACCGCTTTCCTCCCGCGGGATTTCCATGCCGGCGGCTTTGGCCAGTTCCTCGACCGCCTGGGGGAAATCCAGGTTGTCGTGGTCCATGATGAAGCCGAGGGCGTTCCCGCCCGCGCCACAGCCGAAGCAGTAGTAGAATTGCTTGTCGGGGCTGACGCTGAAGGAGGGGGTTTTTTCCTTGTGGAACGGGCAGCAGGCGGTGTAGTTCTTGCCGGCCTTTTTCATCTGCAGGCGCGAGCTGACAACATCGACGATGTCGGTGCGGTTCAGAAGGTCGTCAATAAAGCTCTGGGGAATCAGCCCGGCCATGGCGTTCTCGTCATCACTGCGCGAAAGAATTGGACCAATGCGAAGGCTTCGAAAATGGGCTGTTCGAGACGCAACGGCTGCGCGTTCGACCATCTGTCGTCGGCTTGATCGCTATCGGGAAGTGTATCTGCCGAAAGTCCACTGACGTTAGTTTCAATCAGTCTTCGACTATTTGAAGATATTGCTCTGAGTCCGACAGGTCTCGGATGGCTCATAAGCGGACGCTGGAGAAGGGCGCCTTGGGCTGAGTCTGTTGAGGAATCAGAATAAAAGTGTGCTCGTCAGTAGCCTTGGAAGGCTCGTCAGAAGAGACGTGCACCGCTGGCAGGAAGCCAGGTCTGACGTGGTGAAGCGGATTGTCTCGGTCGCATGCGCGGCGTTGACGGTGAAGCATCAAGCGTTGTCCGCAAATGCCATTAGCCCGGCTGAGGGCCGGGCTTGGCAGAAGCTTGCAGCGAACGTCTGTGTATTAGTACAGACGTACGGCGCGGCGCTGTTCGCGCTGAACTTTCTTGGCGTGACGCTTAACAGCAGCAGCTGCTTTGCGCTTACGCTCGGAAGTCGGCTTCTCGTAAAATTCGCGGCTACGAACTTCAGCCAGAACACCGGCTTTTTCGCAGGAGCGCTTGAAACGACGCAGAGCTACGTCGAAGGGTTCGTTCTCTTTAACTTTGACGGCTGGCATCCAGAGCTACCTTCATTCATTACCGGGGTCAACGTTCTCGTCGCAAAAATCGCGGCTGAGGTCGTCGGTTTTTAAGGGTTGCGGATGTTAACCCCTCATCGCTCGGAATGCAAAGCCTCTGATCGAAAACCGCTGGTCGGCTGAGGGAGTGGCGACTATTATGCGCGCCTTCGAATTTAGCCTCTACAAGGCGCAAACCCATGCTAGTACTGGGATTAGAAACTTCCTGCGACGAAACCGGCGTCGCGCTTTACGACAGCGAGCGGGGCCTGCTGGCCGACGCGCTGTTCAGTCAGATCGACCTGCATCGGGCCTATGGTGGCGTGGTGCCGGAGCTGGCCTCTCGCGATCACGTCAAGCGCATGCTGCCCCTGATTCGTCAGGTCCTGGCCGAGGCGGACTGCGTACCGACTGAAATCGACGCCATTGCCTATACCGCGGGCCCCGGCCTGGTCGGAGCCCTTCTGGTGGGTGCCTCCTGCGCCCAGGCGCTGGCCTTCGCCTGGGGTATCCCGGCGCTGGGTGTGCACCATATGGAAGGCCACCTGCTGGCCCCGATGCTGGAAGAACAACCGCCGGAATTTCCGTTCGTCGCTTTGCTGGTTTCCGGTGGCCACACGCAGCTGGTGCGGGTCGATGGCATCGGCCAGTACGAGCTGATGGGCGAAACCCTGGATGATGCTGCCGGTGAAGCCTTCGACAAGACGGCGAAGATGATCGGCCTGAATTATCCGGGTGGTCCGGAAATCGCTCGCCTGGCCGCACAAGGCGTGGCCGGGCGCTTTGTCTTCCCGCGGCCGATGACCGATCGTCCGGGGCTGGATTTCAGCTTCAGCGGCTTGAAAACCTTCGCCCTGAACACCTGGCAACAATGCGTCAGCGCTGGGGACGACGGCGAGCAAACCCGTTGCGACATCTCGCTCGCCTTCCAGCAGGCGGTGGTGGAAACTCTGACCATCAAATGCAAGCGAGCCTTGAAGCAGGCGGGACTCAAGCGGCTGGTAATCGCTGGCGGCGTGAGCGCCAACAAGGCGCTGCGTGCGTCGCTGGAAAAAATGCTCGGCGAGATGAAAGGGAATGTGTTTTACGCCCGTCCTGAGTTCTGCACCGACAACGGCGCGATGATCGCGTTTGCTGGTTGCCAGCGTTTGCAGGCAGGTCAGCAGGAAAGCCTGGCGATCAGTGTGCAGGCGCGTTGGCCGATGGAGCAGCTGTCGCCGTTGTGAGTCGGTATCAAACTGACCTGAGCCCGGTTCATCTTCAGGATTCAGAAATGCCGTTCGCGCCCGGCAAACAGGTCGCGTAGATTGCCGCGGTGGCGCCAGACGATGAGCAGTGTGAGGACGCTCATCGGCAGCAGCGCTGCTGGTGCCTGCCAGGCCAGCAATGGCAAGGTCAGGGGCGTGGCGATCAGGGCCGCCAGCGAGCTGGTGCGGGTCAGGTAGAAGGTCAGGAGCCAGGCGGCAATGGCCAGGAGCGCCGCTGGTGGGTAAAGCCCCAGCAGCATCCCGGCGGCGGTGGCGACACCCTTGCCGCCGCGAAAGCGGAAGTACACCGGGAACAGATGGCCCAGTACGGCGTAGAGCCCGATCCAGGCCTGTTGTTGGAGTGAAAGGCCTGCGAGACTGGCGATCAGCACGGGCAACAGCCCTTTGAGCAGATCGCCGAGCAAGGTCAGTACCGCCAGTTTCTTGCCGGCCAGGCGCAGCATGTTGGTGGCGCCGGCATTGCCCGAGCCACTCATTCGCGGATCGGGTGTACCGGTCAGGCGGCTGAGCAAGATGGCGAAGGACAGCGAGCCGAGCAGGTAGGCGAAGATCGCCAGTAACCAAAACATGCTAACTATTCCGGGCGAGGACGCCCTGATTCTAACGGCGCATTGCGCCCTTGTCGTGCTGCGGAGAAGAGTGCTTGGACAGAGTGTTTATCGAGGGCCTGGAAGTCGACACGGTGATCGGTGCCTACGACTGGGAGCGAGGCATCCGGCAGTGCCTGCGCCTTGACCTGAGCTTCGCCTGGGACAACCGCCCGGCCGCCGCCGGTGACGACCTGACCCTGGCGCTCGACTATGCCAGCGTGTCTTCGCGGATCCAGGCGTTTGCCGAGCAGGCGCAATTCCAACTGGTGGAAACCTTTGCCGAGCGTCTGGCGGAGGTCCTGATGAGCGAGTTCCATATTCCCTGGTTGCACCTCAAGCTGACCAAACCCGGTGCTGTCGCGGCCGCCAAAGGTGTTGGCGTGGAGATCGAGCGCGGATGTCGCTAACTCAGGTATTTCTTGGGCTCGGCAGCAATATCGAGCGTGAAACCCATCTGCTGGCCGGGCTCGATGCCCTGGCGGGCTTCCTGCTGGATATGCGCTGCTCGGCGGTGTTCGAAAGCCAGCCGGTGGGGATCAAGAGCGGACCGTTCTTCAATCTGGTGGTTTCGGGCTTTACCGATTTGCCGCTGATGGAGCTGGACCGTCGATTGAAGTTCATTGAAGCGGACAACGGTCGTTATGCCCCGGACCGCAAAGGCTTGCCGCTGGATATCGATGTGCTGTTGTACGGCGATCTGGTGGGCAATTTCGACGGTTTGATCCTGCCGCGTGCAGAAATTCTGAAGAACGCCTTTGTGCTTTGGCCCTTGTCGCTGATGGCGCCGGGGCGGGTTCATCCGCTGGCGGGGCAGGACTTCGCTACCCTCTGGCACGAGGCCCGGATCGACCAGGTGCTGGCGCCCGTGGCATTCGAGTGGCGGGGCAGGCAGCTGACGCCGCCGGAGCTGGGATAGCCCTGGCTGGCGCAGTTCTGGCTGACAGCGATCGGCTGGCGAGCAAGCTGGCTCCTATGGCGGCGCTTGCTCGTGATGTTTCTTACTGTGAGTACTGTTCCTTGTAGGCCTTCAGCGCCTTCAGTCGTTCCCGTTTCAGCGCCTCCCCCAGCTCCGGCCCCTTGAATCCCTGCTCCAGCAGCGGTTGTACCGCGACTGTTCGCGCCGCCGTGGCCGCGCCGCGCAGATAGTCCGCCTGGGGATAGGCTCGCTCCTCCAGGCCGAGACGGCCACGAGCATCCATTTCACAGGCGGCGATAAACTCCTCGAAGCGTTGCGGCCGCCGGTACACGTCAAAGCTCTGCAGCAGTTCTGCCAATGTCGAAGGTTTCAGTTCGAGGGCGCGATGGCCGTGGGTGTGGTACTGACCCACCAGCAGCGCCAGTTCCTGACAGTCGCGTGGCGCCTTGAAGCGTTCATTGACCTGCTTGATCAGCTTCAGGCCCTTGTGCTCGTGCGCGATGTGTTGCGGCCATTCACTTTGCGGTGTCAGGCCCTTGCCCAGGTCGTGCAACAGGCACGCCCAGCGCACGCTCAATGGCTGCTTGTGCAGTGCCGCCTGCTCGAGAACGCTCAGTGTATGCACACCGCTATCGATCTCCGGGTGATGGACGGCGGGTTGCGGAACACCGAACAGCGCCTCCACTTCAGGCAGCAGGACTTTGAGCGCGTCACAATCACGCAGTACCTGGATGAACACTTGAGGGTGATCTTCCATCAGTGCGCGGGAGATTTCCTTCCAGCTGCGTTCCGGCGTCAGGGCTTCCAGCTCGCCTGATCCGCTGAGCTGGCGCATCAGCTCGAGGGTGTCAGGCGCTACTCGGAAGCCGAGTCCTGCGTAGCGGGCAGCAAAGCGGGCAACGCGCAGGACGCGCAGGGGATCTTCGGCGAATGCCGGGGAAACATGGCGCAGCAGGCGGTTTTTCAGGTCCTGCTGGCCGTGATACGGATCCGTCAGAACACCCTGGTCGTCTTCCGCCATGGCATTGATTGTCAGGTCACGGCGGATCAGGTCTTCTTCGAGAGTGACCTCGGGGCTGGCGTGAAAGGTAAAGCCACCATAGCCACGACCGCTCTTGCGTTCGGTGCGGGCCAGGGCGTATTCCTCGCCGCTCTTGGGGTGAAGAAAGACCGGAAAGTCCGAACCCACCGGGCGAAAACCCTTGGCGAGCATTTCTTCGGCCGTGGCGCCGACTACCACCCAATCGATGTCGGTTACCGGTTTGCCCAGCAGGCGATCGCGTACCGCACCGCCGACCTTGTAAATCTGCATAAAAAACCTCCGTTAGCCCGACAGAATAACCCTTGCGCCGAGCTTTCGGAGGTTTGTCATGCGCTCAGAGGTGGATGACCGCCAGGTCCAGGCGGCCATAGTCCCCTTCGTTGTGATCGCTTCTTGGCGGTACGTGATGGGTTTTCATCACCTGGTCGCCCTGCAGGGTTTCCAGATGGATGTCGAACCCCCACAGCCGGTGCAGGTGCTTGAGGACCTCGTCGGTAGAGTCGCCCAAGGGTTTGCGGTCGTGCTGTTGATGGCGCAGGGTCAGCGAACGGTCGCCTCGCCTGTCGATGCTCCAGATCTGCACGTTAGGCTCGCGGTTGCCCAGGTTGTACTGGGCGGCAAGGGTTTCGCGGATGATCCGATAGCCGCTTTCGTCATGAATGGCCGGTACCAGCAGGTCGTCTTTCTGGTCGTCGTCCAGGATGCTGAACAGCTTGAGGTCGCGGATGACCTTGGGTGACAGGTACTGCAGGATGAAGCTCTCGTCCTTGAAGCTGCTCATGGCGAACTTGATGCTGGAAAGCCAGTCGGTCCCGGCCAGTTCCGGGAACCAGCGGCGGTCCTCCTCGGTCGGTTCTTCGCAGATGCGCCGGATATCGCGGTACATGGCGAAACCCAGGGTGTAGGGGTTGATACCGTTGTAGTAAGGGCTGTCGAAGCCGGGCTGGAAGACCACGCTGGTGTGGGAGGCGAGGAACTCCATCATGAAGCCATCGGTCACCAGGCCTTCGTCATACAGGTCGTTCATCAGGGTGTAGTGCCAGAACGTTGCCCAGCCTTCGTTCATCACCTGGGTCTGGCGTTGCGGGTAGAAGTATTGGGCGATCTTGCGCACGATCCGCACGATTTCCCGTTGCCACGGTTCCAGCAGCGGCGCGTGTTTCTCGATGAAATACAGGATGTTTTCCTGCGGTTCGGCGGGGAAGCGCGCGTTGTCCTTGTCGCTGAACTTGTCCGTGCCTTTGGGAATGGTGCGCCACAGGTCGTTGATCTGTTTCTGCAGGTGTTCTTCCCGATCCTTTTGCCGGCGCCGTTCTTCTTCCGCGGAAATCGGATAAGGACGTTTGTAGCGGTCCACTCCGTAGTTCATCAGGGCATGGCAGGAGTCCAGCAGGTCTTCCACGGCATCGATGCCATGGCGCTCTTCGCACTGCATGATGTACTGCTTGGCGAACACCAGGTAATCGATGATCGAGCTGGCATCCGTCCAGGTACGGAACAGGTAGTTGCCCTTGAAGAAGCTGTTATGGCCGTAGCAGGCGTGGGCCACCACCAGTGCCTGCATGCAGATGGTGTTTTCTTCCATCAGGTAGGCGATGCAGGGGTCAGAGTTGATCACGATCTCGTAGGCCAGCCCCATCTGGCCACGGCTGTAGGACTTTTCGGTACTAAGGAAATGCTTGCCGTAAGACCAATGGTGATAACCCAGAGGCATGCCGACAGAGGCATAGGCATCCATCATCTGTTCGGCGGTGATCACTTCGATCTGGTTGGGATAGGTATCCAAGGCGTAGCGCGCTGCGATACGGCTGATTTCGCGGTCGTAGGCCTGGATCAGCTCGAACGTCCATTCCGAACCGGTGGAGATAGGCTGGCGTTTCTGCTCTCTGGCGGTCATGTCACTAACCTGCGCTGGAAGAGTTCACGGAAGACCGGATAGATATCTCCGGCCGAGACCAGTTGCTGCTGGGCGAAAGTATCGGAAAAGGCTTCGGCAATGCGCTCGTATTCGAACCACAGGGCCTGATGTTCGCGCGGGGTAATCTCCACGTAAGTGTAGTACTGCACGAAGGGCATGATCTGGTTGATCAGGATGTCGCGGCAGATCGGCGAGTCGTCGTTCCAGTTATCGCCGTCGGAAGCCTGGGCGGCGTAGATGTTCCACTCGTTGCTCGGATAACGCTCGGCCATGATCTCCTGCATCAGTTTCAAGGCGCTGGAGACGATGGTGCCGCCGGTTTCCCGGGAGTAGAAGAACTCCTCCTCGTCCACCTCACGTGCGCTGGTGTGGTGGCGGATGAACACTACGTCGATCTTGTCGTAGTTACGCTTGAGAAACAGGTATAGAAGGATGAAGAAACGCTTGGCGATGTCCTTGGTGGCCTGGGTCATGGAGCCGGAAACGTCCATCAGGCAAAACATCACGGCCTTGGAGCTGGGGTTAGGCTGTTTGACCAGCAGGTTGTACTTGAGGTCGAAGGTGTCGAGGAATGGCACCCGATGAATGCGGGCGCTGAGACGCTCGATTTCCGCTTCCATTTCCTGAATATCGCCGAAGTTGTCCGGTTCTTCGCGTTTCAGGCGTTCAAGCTCTTCTTTGACTTCGCGCAGTTTTGCCCGGCTGCTGCCGGACAGGGCGATGCGCCGGGCATGGGCCGAGCGCAGCGTCCGAATGATGTTGATGCGCGAGGGATTGCCCTCGTTGCTGATCCCGGCCCGGACAGTCTTGAAGGTGTCGGTCCCGGTCAGGTTGCGCTTGACCAGGTTCGGCAGTTCCAGGTCCTCGAACATGAACTCGAGGAACTCCTCCTGGGTAATCTGGAAAACGAACTCGTCCATGCCTTCGCCGGAATTGCCCGCCTTGCCCCGGCCGCCTCCGCCACCCCCGCCTTGAGGGCGTGCGATGTGCTCTCCGGCCGTGAACTCCTTGTTTCCCGGGTGCACCACGGTCTGTTTGCCGCCGCGCCCATGATGGAGCACGGGTTCATCGATATCCCGGCCGGGGATGCTGATTTGTTCGCCATGCTCCATGTCTGTGATGGAACGGCGGCTGACCGCCTCTTCGACGGCCTTCTTGATGTGGTCACGATAACGCCGCAGAAACCGCTGGCGGTTTACCGTGCTCTTGTTCTTGCCATTGAGACGTCGGTCGATCACATAACTCATGACTGCTCCTTAGAAGCGGTCTTGAAGCTCGCAAGCGGCCCGGACGGGGAGAGGGTGCGGTAAGGTGTCTTGCCGCCGGTACTCTGCCCGAGCCTCGCTGCGAACGTTCAAACGCGCTTCCTGAAGCCTGTGTAGCAGAAATCGCTAAGACAGGCTCCTGGCTAACGACAACCGGTGCAACCGGCGGGTTACTGCGATTTTCTGACCCGCAGATACCACTCGGACAGCAGTCGTACCTGTTTGTCGGTGTAGCCGCGCTCGACCATTCGAGTAACGAAGTCGTTGTGTTTCTGTTGATCCTCTTTGCTGGCCTTGGCATTGAAGCTGATGACCGGGAGCAGATCCTCGGTGTTGGAGAACATTTTCTTCTCGATAACCACCCGCAGTTTTTCGTAGCTGAGCCAGGTTGGGTTCTTGCCGTTGTTGTTGGCTCGGGCTCGCAGTACGAAATTGACGATCTCGTTGCGGAAGTCCTTCGGATTGCTGATGCCGGCCGGTTTCTCGATTTTCTCCAGTTCTTCGTTGAGCGCGACCCGATTGAGGATCTCGCCGGTTTCCGGATCGCGATATTCCTGATCCTGAATCCAGAAGTCCGCATACAGCACATAGCGGTCGAAGATGTTCTGACCGTATTCGCTGTAGGACTCCAGGTACGCGGTCTGGATTTCCTTGCCGATGAACTCGATGTAGCGCGGAGCCAGGTATTCCTTCAGGAAGCGCAGGTAGCGTTCGCGGGTTTCCGCCTGGAATTGTTCCTGCTCGATCTGTTGCTCGAGCACGTAGAGCAGATGCACCGGGTTGGCCGCGATCTCATGGGGATCGAAGTTGAAGACTTTCGACAGGATCTTGAAGGCGAAACGGGTCGACAGGCCGTTCATGCCCTCGTCTACACCGGCGGCGTCACGGTATTCCTGAATCGACTTGGCTTTCGGATCGGTGTCCTTGAGGTTCTCGCCATCGTAGACGCGCATTTTCGAGTAGATGTTCGAGTTCTCCGGCTCTTTGAGGCGCGAGAGCACGGTGAACTGAGCGAGCATTTTCAAGGTGTCGGGAGCGCAATGCGCCTTGGACAGGGAGCTGTTGAACAGCAGCTTGTCGTAGATTTTGACTTCGTCGCTGACCCGCAGGCAGTAAGGGACTTTGACGATATAGATCCGGTCGATGAAGGCTTCGTTGTTCTTGTTGTTACGGAAGGTGTGCCATTCCGATTCGTTGGAGTGAGCCAGCAGGATACCGGTGAAGGGGATCGCGCCCAGACCCTCGGTACTGTTGTAGTTGCCTTCCTGGGTGGCCGTCAGCAATGGGTGCAGCACCTTGATCGGTGCCTTGAACATTTCGACGAACTCCATCAGGCCCTGGTTGGCCCGGCACAATGCACCTGAATAGCTATAGGCGTCGGCGTCGTTCTGCGGGAATTCCTCCAGCTTGCGAATATCGACCTTGCCCACCAGGGCGGAAATGTCCTGGTTGTTCTCGTCTCCCGGTTCTGTCTTGGCGACCGCGATCTGGTTGAGGATCGAGGGATAGAGCTTGACCACCCTGAACTGGCTGATATCGCCGCCGAACTCGGACAGGCGCTTGGTGGCCCAGGGCGACATGATGGTGTTCAGGTAACGCCGTGGAATGCCGAAGTCTTCTTCGAGGATTGCGCCATCTTCCGTGGCGTTGAACAACCCGAGAGGCGACTCGAATACCGGGGAGCCCTTGATGGCGTAGAAGGGCACCTTCTCGATCAGTTGTTTGAGTTTCTCGGCCAGGGATGATTTACCGCCACCGACGGGACCGAGGAGGTAGAGGATCTGTTTCTTCTCTTCCAGGCCCTGAGCGGCATGGCGGAAATAGGAGACGATCTGGTCGATGCATTCTTCCATTCCATGGAAGTCCTCAAAGGCCGGATAGCGACGGATCACTTTGTTGGAGAAGATCCGTGACAGTCTCGAATTGGTCGATGTGTCCAGCAGCTCTGGTTCACCAATAGCCAGAAGCAGGCGTTCAGCGGCCGACGCGTAGGCGCTACGGTCCTTTTTGCAGAGCTCCAGGTACTCCTGTAACGAGAACTCTTCCTGGCGTGTGGATTCGAAGCGTTGTTGGAAGTGGCTAAAAATACTCATGACGTCACCTCGCTCGATACGTGGAGCCGACGCCGGATCAGTCAGTCAAGTGCTGGCATGCAACCGGGAATCCGGCTGCTGTTTACCCCCCAGAACACTTTCAAAGCTATCGACCTTGAAAGCTAGTACCGATGACCCGCACGCCGGTGTACCGGCTCTCCCCTGATTGGATGGCCTGAGGCTAAGGATAGTTCGGAATCGGGGAGATAAAGGTGGAATACGCAATTTGTTCAAGTGACCGTTCGTCGGTCGCGGCGCCAGCCCGCGAATGACGCGGGCTGGAGCACAGAAAAAATTATTCGGCGTTGCCTTGGGCAATTTCCGCAGGGTAGGTGGTTCGCCACAGTTCGAAACCACCGTCCAGGCTGTAGACGTCGGAGAATCCCTGGCTGATCAGGTAGGCCGCCGCGCTTTGGCTGGAGTTGCCGTGATAGCAGACGACCACCAGCGGGGCGTCGAGATCGGCATTGCGGATGAAGTCGGAGATGGAGTGGTTGTCCAGATGCAGGGAGCCGCTGATGTGGTTCAAGGCAAAGGTCTGCGGATCGCGGATGTCGACCACCACGGCGCCTTGCTCGCGCAGTGCCTGGGCCTGTTCTGGGGGGATGCGTTTGAATTCGCTCATGGCGGGCTCCTGGTCCTGGTGGCAAGCGCCGTCTAGCGCTTGGCGGTGATTGGCATGGGTTCAGGGGAAGGTTGATTGGCCTGGGGCTTGATGTGGCTGTGGGCGTCGCACTCACATTCGAGGCGTTGGCCGGTGTCGACGTTCAGCAGGGTCAGGGCGCCGCCCCAGACGCAGCCAGTGTCCAGGGCGACGACGCCGGGCTGGTTGCAGTTGCCTTCAAGGGCGGCCCAGTGACCGAAGATGATTTTCACGTCCCGGGTCTTGCGTTCCTTGTGCTCGAACCATGGGGCGTAACCCGGTGGAGCGGTGTCCGGCCCTTCCTTGCCCTTGAGGTCGAGCTTGCCATCGCTGGTGCAGAAACGCATGCGAGTGAAATAGTTGGTGATCACCCGCAGGCGAGTCACGCCTTTGAGTTCGCTGTCCCATTTTATCGGATCGTTGCCGTACATACCGTCCAGATAGGGCTCGAAGCGGTTGTCGTCACGCAATGCCTCTTCGACTTCGGTGGCGTACTTGAGGGCCTTTTTCAGCGACCACTGCGGCGGTATCCCCGCGTGCACCAGGGCGACGTTGCGCTGTTCGTCATAGTGCATCAGCTTTTGCTGGCGCAGCCACTGGAGCAATTCCTCGCAATCCGGCGCGTTGAGGATCTCGCTCAGGGTATCGGCTTTCTTCAGGCGCTCGATATTGCGCCAGACGGCCAGCAGGTGCAGGTCGTGATTGCCCAGCACGCACACCAGAGAATCGCGCATGGCATAAAGAAAGCGCAGGGTTTCCAGCGACTGTGGGCCGCGGTTGACCAGATCGCCAACCAGCCACAGGCGATCCTTGGCCGGGTCGAAAGCGACCTTTTCAAGCAGGCACTGCAACGGCCCCAGGCAGCCTTGCAGGTCACCGACGGCATAAGTCGTCATCAGTGCAGGGCTCCGGGCACCGCCAGGCGGAAGGGGGCGATGATGGCGTCGAAGTGTTTGCCGTCTTCGGCGAGCATCTGATAGCTGCCCTGCATATTGCCGACGCGCGTGGTCATGACCGTACCACTGCTGTAGGTGTGGCTTTTTCCTACGGCGATCAGCGGCTGCTGGCCGACGACGCCGGCACCGCGAACTTCTTCGACGTGCCCGTCGCCATCGGTGATCACCCAGTGCCGGGAGAGCAATTTGGCGGGCAGCAGGCCATTGTTCTGTACGGTGATGGTGTAGGCGAAGGCAAAGCGGTTCTGCTCGGGTTGCGACTGTTCTGCGAGAAAGCGGGTGACGACGCTGACGTCGATCTGATAGCGAGGATCGGACATGCAAGGGGCCTTAAAACGAAGCGGGACGCGGGATAAAACTGATGGAGGTCAGTCTAGGCCAAGTATCGGGTAGTAAACCAGACATGGCGCCTAGCGTCTTACCCGATAACGCTGGTGGCGTGTCAGCTGGCGCTGGCAGTGTCCGCGGCCTGTTCGCCGAGCTTGTCGGCCAGGCGAACGAAGGCTGCCAGGTCCAGTTGCTCCGGACGCAGGCTGCCATCGACACCGGCGGCTTCGATCTCGGCGCTGGAAAGCAGGGCCTTGAGGGTATTGCGCAGGGTCTTGCGGCGCTGGTTGAAGGCTTCGCGGACGATGCGCTCCAGCAGGCGATGATCCTTGGCCGGGTGCGGCAGTACCGCATGTGGCACCAGGCGGACGATCGCCGAGTCGACTTTCGGTGGCGGATTGAATGCGCCAGGGCCGACGTTGAACAGATGCTCCACGCGGCAGTGGTACTGGACCATGATCGACAGACGGCCCCAGTCACCACCGCCCGGGCCTGCGGCGAGGCGCTCTACCACTTCTTTCTGCAGCATGAAGTGCATGTCGCGGATCAGGCTGGCGTTTTGCAGCAGGTGAAAGATCAGCGGGGTGGAGATGTTGTAGGGCAGGTTGCCGACCACCCGCAGGCTGCCGGGGGCGGCATTCAGGCTGTTGAAGTCGAACTTCAGGGCGTCGCCCTGGTGCAGGCTGAAATTGTCCCGGCCGGCGAACTGCTGGTTGAGGATCGGCACCAGGTCCTTGTCCAGCTCGACCACGTCCAGCTGGGCGCCGCTGTTGAGCAGGCCTTCGGTCAGGGCGCCCTGGCCCGGGCCGATTTCCAGCATGCGGTCGCCGGACTTGGCATTGATGGAGCGCAGGATGCGGTCGATCACGCCGGCGTCATGCAGGAAGTTCTGGCCGAAGCGCTTGCGCGCCCGGTGCTGGTATTGCTCGGTCATAAACGGGTCTCGGCCATCTGATAGGCGGTTTCCAGGGCGACTTTCAGGCTGCCGGTATCGATCTTGCCGCTGCCGGCCAGATCCAGGGCAGTGCCGTGGTCGACCGAGGTGCGGATGATCGGCAGGCCCAGCGTCACGTTGACCGCGGCGCCGAAGCCTTTGTATTTCAGCACAGGCAGCCCTTGGTCATGGTACATCGCCAGCACTGCGTCGCAGTGCTCCAGATATTTGGGGGTAAACAGAGTGTCGGCGGGCAGGGGGCCGCGCAGGTCCATACCTTCGTTACGCAGACGCTCCAGGGTGGGTTCGATGATATCGATTTCTTCATGGCCCAGATGTCCGCCTTCGCCGGCATGCGGGTTGAGCCCGCAGACCAGGATACGTGGCTGGGCGATGCCGAATTTGTTGTGCAGGTCTGCATGCAGAATGCGTGTAACCCGCTCCAGGCGCTCCGGAGTAATGGCGTCGGCAATGTCCCGCAGGGGCAGGTGAGTGGTCACCAGTGCCACGCGCAGGCCATGGGTGGCCAGCATCATTACCACTTGTTCGGTATGCGTCAGGTCGGCGAGAAACTCGGTATGGCCGGAAAAGGCGATGCCGGACTCGTTGATCACTCCCTTGTGCACCGGGGCGGTAATCATGCCGTCGAAATATCCGTCCAGGCAGCCTTGGCCGGCCCGGGTCAGGGTTTCCAGGACGAATGCGGCGTTGGCCTTGTCCAGCTGACCGGCGACGACCTTGGCTGACAGCGGGGTATCCCAGACATAGAGGCTACCGGCGGCGGCCGGCTGGTTAGGCCAATTGTCGGGGCCGACCGCAATCAGGCTGACGGCCACACCCAGCTGCGCGGCCCGCTCGGTAAGCAGGTCGCGGCTGGTGATGGCGATCAGGGGGTGTGGCTGTTCTTGCGAGGCGAGCAGCAGGCACAGGTCGGGACCTATGCCGGCTGGCTCGCCGGGGGTGAGCGCGAAACGCTTGGGTTTCACTGTGCCGCCTGGTCAGCGCCAGGAAGTTTGATCTCGACGTAGGCTTCGTCGCGAATCTGGCGCAGCCAGGTTTGCAGCTCTTCGTCGTATTTGCGGTTACGCAGCACAGTCATGGCTTGTTGTTCGCGAGCCTGGGTGGTGCTGTCGGTGGCGCGGCGGCCAAGGACTTCCAGTACGTGCCAGCCGTAGGGGCTCTGGAACGGCTTGGACAGTTGCCCTTGCGGGGTCTTGGCCATCACGTCGCGGAACTCGGGTACCAGGGCGTTCGGGTCGATCCAGCTGAGGTCGCCACCGTTGAGGGCGGAACCCGGATCTTCCGAGTAGCTTTTCGCCAGTTCGGCAAAGTCTTCGCCGGCTTCGATGCGCTCGTAGAGCTTCTGGGCCAGGCGCTTGGTTTCTTCTTCGCTGCGAATTTCACTTGGCTTGATCAGGATGTGACGGACATGCACTTCGTCACGCATCTGATTGCCGCCACCGCGTTTTTCCAGCAACTTCAGGATGATGAAGCCGCCTGGAGTACGGGCTGGCTGGGTGATATCGCCCACTGCCATGGCGCTCAGTTCGCGGTCGAACGGAGGGGGCAGTTGAGCGGCTTTACGCCAGCCCATGTCGCCGCCTTCCAGAGCGTTGTCGCTACCCGAGCGGGCGATGGCCAGCTGAGCGAAGTCGGCGCCTTGCTTGAGCTGCTGATAGATATCCATGGCCTGGCGCGCGGCGCTCTGAATCGCTTCGGAGTTGGCGCTTTCCGGGGTTGGAATCAGGATATTGGCCAGGTGCAGCTCTTCGGACAGCTGCATCTTGCCCAGGTCGGAGGCGAGGAAGTTCTTCACTTCCTGCTCGGAGACCTGAATGCGTTCGGCAACACGGCGCTGGCGCACACGGCTGATGATCATCTCGCGGCGGATCTGTTCACGGGCGTCCTGATAGGACAGGCCATCACGAGCCAGGGCGGCACGGAACTGATCGGGTGTCATGTTGTTGCGTTGGGCGATGGTGCCGACAGCCTGGTTCAACTCTTCATCGGTAATGCGGATGCCGGAGCGTTCGCCGATCTGCAGTTGCAGGTTTTCGACGATCAGGCGTTCCAGTACCTGCTGGTTCAGAACATCGGCGGGAGGCATGCCGCCGCCGCGCTTGGCGATGGTTTGCTGAACTTCGTGAACCCGTTGGTCCAGCTGGCTCTGCATGACCACGTCGTTATCGACGATGGCCACCACTTTGTCGATGGGTTGTACCGCGGCACTCGCCGCGGTACCCAGGAACAATGCGCCCAGCATCAGCGGGCGCAGACAATCAGAAAGCTTGGTCTTCACGTTCACGGTAACCTTGAATGCCTTTGTCGAGGAAGCTCTCTACCTTGGCGCCGGTCAGGCCGCCGAGTCCTTTCAGGACGATTTGGAGGAAGATGCCATGGTCGCCTTTCTCGTTCTGCGGGGCGTCTTGACTGAATTCGTCATACTTGACCCAGTAACGGTTGATCAGGCGCAGTTTCCAGCAGCAGTTGTCGTATTCGAAACCACCGAAGGCATCGAGAGTACGGTTGCGGTTGTAGTCGTACTGCCAGCGGCTGATCAGGTTCCATTGCGGCACGATCGGCCAGATCACCGAGAAGTCGTGCTGCTTGATCTTGTAATAGTCCTTCACGTAGCCAGGAGTGCCTGGGGTGCCGTAGTCACCACCACCCACCGACCATTTACCCGTGGACTGGTCGTAACGAACCAGGTCGTTGCGATAACGATAACCGGCGTTGATGACCTTGTTCGGGTTGTCTTCCGGCTGGTAGTGGAACATCGCACTGCCGGAGCGCGGGCTGTGGCTGTCCGGATCCCAGTTGTAGTCGGCAGTGGTACGCCAGTCGCGGTTCCAGCGGTACTCGTATTCCAGCGCATAAGGCGAAACATTGGAGTGTGCGTCATCGCGGGTCTTCGCATCGATACCCGGCAACTGGACTTCGCGGTCCTTGAAGTACAAGGCCTGGCCGATACTGATGCGCTGACGTTCAAAGCCGTTTTCTTCGATCCAGCGGTTGGTGACGCCGAGAGACAGTTTGTTCTCGTCGCCTACACGGTCGGAGCCGGTGAAACGGTTATCACGGAACAGCGACGAGTAGTTGAAAGTAGACTCGCTGGTATCGAATACCGGGATGTCGCTCTGGTCTTTCTCCGGTACATAGAGATAGTAGAGGCGTGGTTCCAGGGTCTGACGGTAGTTCTTGCCGAACCATTGGGTGTTGCGGTCGAAGTACAAGCCGCTGTCGATGCTGGCGATAGGCACGCCACGGTTCTGGTTGCTGCTGTAAGTGCCGTCAAGACGGTTCTGCTCCGCGGTCTGTGCAGCAACCTGGCTCTTGCCAATACTGTCCAGATCCAGATCGTACTGGGTGTACTGATACTTGAGGGACGGCTTCAGGAAGCCGTAGGTCCAGTTAAGCGGAAGGCTTACAGACGGTGCAAGATTCAGGCGATTGCCATTGGCACGCGCCAGACCCTGAATGTTGCGGTCGAGTCTCGGTGCACCGACACCATTCTCATCAAAAAAAGTACCGTTCTGCAGGTCGCGATCAAACCGAACAATTTCAGTTTGATACTTGAAGTCCAGCCCGCCCGGATGCTGTGGCAAGAAGCCATCCAAGGTAATTTGCGGCAGACGGTTGTAAGGCGTGATGTTGGAAACCGTGGCCAGTTCATAAGCCTGGGCATTGAGGCGCGCGGTATAGGTATCGCCGCGGTAGGTCACTGCACCCTGCTGGTTGATGTAATCACGACTTTCCACACCGATCTGGTCGGTCTGCAGATCCTGGAAGTAGTACGGGTCGCTGATCTTGGTGTAGTCGACCTCGGTCATCAGGCGCGAATCGAGCCCGCCCTTGTGCTGCCAGTTGTACATGTAACGGGTTTTTTCGTAGTCCGACTGCAGCTTGCGGTCGTCGTTTTCGTCGTTGAGGTACGCCGCGCCGAACTGACCTTCGCTGGACTTGGTCAGGTAACGGAATTCGCCTTCCATCAACAGGCCGCGCTTGCTCATGTAGCGCGGGTACAACGTGGCGTCGTAGTTCGGCGCCAGGTTGAAGTAGTACGGGGTAACCAGCATGAAGCCGGTATCGCTGCCGCTGCCGATGGTCGGCGGCAGGAAGCCGGACTGGCGACGGTCGTCGATCGGGAAATAGATGTACGGCGTGTACAGGACCGGAATGTCCTTGACGCGTAACGTCACGTTGGTCGCGGTGCCAAAGCCGGTCGCCGGGTTCAGGGTGATGTTGTTGCCCTTGAGCTGCCAGGCGTTGCTGCTTGGTTCGCACGTGGTGTACGTACCATCCTTGAGACGGATGATCGCGTTCTCGGCACGCTTGGCGTACAGCGCGTTACCGCGGATGCGCGATTTGTGCATCACATATTCGGCGTTGTCGACCTTGGCCTCGCCGGTGTCCAGTTGTACATCGGCATGATCGCCGACCAGCAGGGCGCCGTTGTCGCGCAGGCGGACGTTGCCGTTCAGCTCGCCACGATTCTCGGCCTGGTACAGGTTGGCCTCGTCGGCCTCGACCTGCATGCTGCCCTGGCGCATGACCACGTCACCGGCCAGGGTAGCGATCTGCTGCTCCTGCTGATAACGCGAAGCCTTGGCGCCGATAAAGGTCGGGGCGTCACTTTTATTCGTCTTGTCATTCATGCCAGGACGAATCGGTTCGATATAAGCACCAGCGCAGTAAGGGCCGGTCTCGGCCAACTGGGCGGCGGTCAGCTTCTCGCGCGGAACCCAGTCGAGGTGACTGTAGTCTTCGCTGCGGGACTTCAGGCCGCGGCCCTTGGATTCGGTAACCAGCATCGGCTTGGCGCCGGTGTCTTCGCTGGTTTCGCCGCCTTCGGCCGATGTAGCGGTGCTCGAACTGACCGCACTCGCGTCATGCACAGGGCGCGGAGGCAGTTGAGCGGCGCTGGTTTTCGGCGCGCAGTCCCAGCCGCCCGAAGCAGAGACTGAGCAGTCATACTGTTCTGCGGCGACCACGAACGAAGTGGCTAGGGGTTGCAGGGCCAGCAGACTGCCAGTAACCAACAACGGAAATTTTTTACGAAACGCGGGGGATTTCAATGCCATCTTATTAGTCCGGGCTTCCTGCGTGCCATCTGCCCGCGGTGTGGGCCGCACGCCTCTCGATGGTCTGAAAAAGATGCTGGATAATAAAGCATGACCCGCTTGACGGCTAGCGCCGTCGGAGACCCTTGCAATGCCTGACCAAGATGTACGCTTGCAACACCTGAAAGTTTGGCTCGATGAGCAGTTGTCGATTGTTTATGCCTCCAACGGATGGGGCCCCGTGCCCCCGGCCACATTGACCGCGGCCAGCAGCGACGCGAGTTTCCGGCGGTATTTCCGCTGGGAAGGCGAAGGCCGCAGCTTTGTGGTGATGGATGCTCCACCGCCCCAGGAAAACTGCAAACCCTTCGTGGATATCGCCCATCTGTTGGCAAAATCCGCAATCAATGTGCCGAAAATTTATGCAGAAGATTTGTCGCGCGGCTTTCTTTTGCTCAATGACCTGGGTAACAAAACCTATCTGGACGTGATCGACGGCGAAAATGCCGACGCCCTGTTCAAGGATGCGCTGCAAACCTTGCTGGCTTTCCAGCAGTTGCCGATGGATGCGCCATTGCCCAGTTATGACGTTGCTTTGCTGCGCCGTGAACTGGAGCTGTTTCCCGAGTGGTACGTGGGACGCGAGCTGGGCGTCGAGCTGAATGAGCGCCAGCGCGGCCAATGGCAGCGGGTCAGCGAGCTGTTGATCGAAAGCGCTCTGGCCCAGCCCAAGGTGCTGGTGCATCGTGACTATATGCCGCGCAACCTGATGCTCAGCGAGCCCAATCCGGGCGTGCTGGATTTCCAGGACGCGGTCTACGGCCCGGTGACCTATGACGTCACCTGTCTGTTCAAGGATGCCTTTCTCAGCTGGCCCGAAGCACGGGTGCGCGGCTGGCTGGAAGACTACTGGCAGCAAGCGTCCCGGCTCGGGATCGCGGTACAGCCCGATTTCGAGGATTTCCTGCGCGCCAGCGACCTGATGGGGGTGCAACGCCATCTCAAGGTGATCGGGATCTTCGCGCGGATCTGCCACCGCGACGGCAAACCCCGCTACCTGGGCGACGTGCCGCGTTTCTTCGCTTATATAGAAGCCGTCGTGGCTCGTCGGCCGGAGCTGGCGGAGTTGGGTGAGCTGTTGGCCAGCCTGCGTCAACCTGTCGGAGCCTGTGTATGAAGGCGATGATTCTGGCCGCGGGCAAGGGCGAACGGATGCGCCCCTTGACCCTGACCACCCCCAAGCCGTTGATCCGCGCCGCCGGTGTGCCGCTGATCGAGTATCACCTGCGGGCACTGGCGCGGGCGGGCTTTACCGAAATCGTCATCAACCACGCCTGGCTGGGGCAGCAGATCGAGGATCACCTGGGCGATGGTTCGCGCTTCGGCCTGAGCATCCGCTATTCGCCGGAGGGCGAGCCACTGGAAACCGGTGGCGGTATTTTCCGCGCCTTGCCGTTGCTGGGCGACGAGCCCTTTGTGGTGGTCAACGGCGATGTCTGGACCGATTACGATTTCCGCTCGTTGAACCGTCCGCTGGACGCGCTGGCGCACCTGGTGCTGGTGGATAACCCGGCTCACCACACCGCCGGGGATTTCGTCCTCAGCGATGCCCGGGTGCGGGATGCCGAGCCGGGTGCGCAGACCCTGACCTATAGCGGGATCGCGGTGTTGCACCCGAACCTGTTCCAGGGCTGCACACCGGGCGCGTTCAAACTGGCGCCCCTGCTGCGCAAGGCCATGGCCGATGGACAGGTCAGCGGCGAGCGTTTGCAGGGTCACTGGGTCGATGTCGGTACCCATGAGCGCCTGGCGGAAGTCGAAACCTTGTTAGAAGCGAGTCACTGATATGTTGTGGCCAGGGACTCTGATCGGAGCCGGGGCTGGCTTTGCCATAGCCAGTATCCCGGGGGCCATGCTGGGAGCGTTGCTGGGACAGGCGCTGGACCGGCGCCTGCAACTGCATAGCTGGGCCCAGGTGCGTGAGCGTCTGGGCGGTCGACCGGCACTGCGCAACGATGAACTGCTGTTCGTACTCTTGGGGCGGTTGGCGAAAAGCGATGGCCGGGTGGTCGACGGGCATATCCAGCAGGCGCGTCTGGAAATGCGCTCGCTGGATATGAGTGAGGTCGCACAGCGCCGCGCCATTGCCGCGTTCAATCGGGGCAAGTCGGGTAACGATCGGTTGCGGGGCTACCTGCGACGCCTGGCGGCGCAGCCTCATGCCGCCGAGGGTGTATTGCGCGCATGCTGGCGGATGGTCTGGGCCGATGGCCGGGCCAGCCCCGCCGAGCGTGAGCTGATCCAGCTCTGGGGCAAGTGGCTGGGCTGGACCGTGCAGCAGGTGCAGGCGTTGGCGGCGGACTATGAGCCGAGCAAAAAACCGTTGGCCAACAGCAGTGGCACCTATCAGGACGCATTGCGCCTGCTGGGTGTCTCGGCGACCAGTGAGCCTTCGCAGATCAAGCGCGCCTACCGGCGCCTGCTCAGCCGCCATCACCCGGACAAGATTGCCGGCAGCGGCGCAAGCCCGTTGCAGGTGCGGGAAGCCACGGAGAAAACCCGCGAGCTGCACAGCGCTTACGCGCTGATCCGCGAGCGCCGGGATTTTCGTTAGAGAGATGCGTTAGAGGGAAATGCCTCACGTTCGGCGCCACCCCTGGCAAACAGGAGCGGGGCCGAGCGTGGCGGGATTCAGTCTTGCGCGGGTTGCGGGCTCAGCCAGCCGCGTACGCGTCTGAACAGCTGTTCGTTTTCAGCCGTGCTGTTGCCCGGCAGGGCATTGAGCGAGATCTGGGTGAAGTTGGCGTTCTTCAGGCGCTTGCTCGCTTGCAGGCGTTCCAGGGCGCTCTTGCGAGCCTGCGCGTTGTCCTTGTAGAAAAAGTCGGCGGTCGCCAGCTTCAGGGTCGGGGTCAGTTCCGCCAGTCCGGGCTTGCCGATGGACGGAGTCTGGGCAGCCACCAGCACCAGTTTCTGAATCTCCGGCGGCTGTTTTTCGCTCAGGTAGCGTGTGGCCCAGTAAGCGCCGCTGCCATGACCCAGCAGCACAATGCTGCGGGCATTCTGCTGCTGGGCGTAGGTCACCGCCGCGTCGATACGGGCAAAGATTCGCTCGGCATCGGCCTTGGCCTGTTCTTCGCTGCTCTCCACCACCGCGCGATCGGCAATCTCGGCTTCGCCACCGGCGGCCTGTTCGATCGGCTTGGGCGCTGCCGTGGCGGCATCTTTGCTGCTAGTGTCGGCGGTCGCGGGCGCAGGTTCGGCCTCGACGATGCGCGGTTGCGTCGCATCGCTCTGCAGGTCGGGCAAGGTCAGGCTCAGGCTGCTCCAGTCGGCGTCCGGCAATCTGTTGCGCAAAGGGCCGATTGCTTGAGGCCAGTCGGCGGTTTCGCCTGCGCCGGGGATGATAATCACCGCGCCCTTGGGGTCGCTGCTGTTGGCCGGTTTCCACAGGGCCAGAAAGCTCTCGCTGCCGGCTTGCAGTGACTGTTGTTCGCCGGGCGGTATGACGCGTTCGAGGGCCGCGGCATCTTCCTGGCTACGCTCAAGGAGCGGCTGGCGCTCGGCCGGTTTTTCCACGGCAGCCTGTTCTGCCGGGGCGGGTTGCGGATCCTCGGCCTTGACCGAAAAGGCACAAGGCAGGATCAGCGACAGGCACAATGCAGGCAGTGCCGTGCGGTGGACAAGGGGCATCGGTTATTCCAGGCCAGAAGTAATCCCGGCAGCCTAATGGGTTGGTCAGTATTTGTCAGTGTGTGAGACTTCAGATGATGCGTTTTCGCTGCCTGCTGGTTATCGGCTGTATCTGCCTTCCCTTGATGGCCTGGGCGGTGCCTGCGCCGCATATCGCCCAGGCGCAGTGGAGCCCCGCGCAGCAGCAATGGCTGGAACAGCACCGGGAACTGCGGGTCGGCGTGGTGCTCCAGGCCCCCTACGCCCAGTACGACCGTCGGCTGCAACGCTTGTCTGGCGCCAATATCGAACTGATGCAGTGGCTGGCCCAGGCGATGAAGGTCGAGCTGAGTTGGCGCAACTTTGCCGATCAGGCGCAGCTGGAAGCGGCGGTACGCGCCGGTGAAGTCGATATGGCCCCGGGCTTGAGCCAGACCCCGGCCGGCTTGCGGCTCTGGCAGTTTTCCGATCCCTACATGCGTGTCCCGCAACTGGTGGTCGGCGAGCAGAAGGGCGCCGGCGCGGTGGAGCTGGAAAAGCTCGACAGCCAGACTCGCGTGGCGGTGCGCATGCCCAGCGCGGTGGCAGACTACCTGCGTGCGACTTACTCCAATCTCAATCTGCAGGGCGTGCCCCTGGAGCGCCAGGCCCTGCAATTGCTGCTCAGTCAGCAGGCGCGTTATGCGGTGATCGATGAGGCGCAGCTCAGTCGTTTGTCGGCGGAACCGGAATTCGCCGGCCTGGCGGTGGTGGGCGATATCGGCCTGCCGCAATTGCTGCGGGTGGCTACCCGGCGCGACTGGCCCGAGCTGGCGGACATCGTGCAACGCGCCTTGCACGGTATCGCCGCCAAGGACCTGGAACAGCTGCACAATCGTTGGCTGCAGCCCAAGTATCCGCGGCTGAGCGAGTCCCGCGGTTTCTGGCAGAACCTCAGCCTGTTGCTGGCCGTGCTGCTGTTGGCGAGCATGGCCATCGTGATCTGGCAGCGCCGCCAGCAACAGGCGCTCGAGCAGCGGTTGCTGACCACCCGCGAGGACCTGGCCCGGCGCGAGGCCAGTGAAGAAGCCTTGCGCCTGACCCAGTTTTCCATCGACCAGAGCACGGTGGGCATTCTCTGGGTCAACTGGGACAGCCATGTACGCTACGCCAACCGCGCGGCCGAAAGCATGCTGGGTTATGCGTCGGGGGCGGTGGTCGACCGGCCGTTGAGCGACTTCGAACCCAACCTGCACATGGACCGCTGGCTTGGCCTGTGGAAGCGCGCGCGTGCCAGCGAGGACGCGCCGCCCAGCTTCGAGACCCAGTGTGTCCGCGCCGACGGCAGCATCCTGCCGGCCGATGTGTCGCTGAGCTTTCTGCGCTTTCGCGATGGCGAGTACCTGGTGGTTTACCTCACTGACGTCACCGAGCGTCGTCGCGCCCTGGCCGCCCTGCAGGAAAGCGAAGCGCGGTTGCAGGGGATCGCCGCCAACGTACCGGGGCTAGTGTTCCGCCTGGAACGGGCGCCGGTGACCGGGCAGATCGATTTCGCCTACATCAGCGAAGGCAGCGAGAGCCTGGTGGGTTACTCCCCAGCGACCCTCAGCCACCGCGACATAGGGCTGCGCAGCCTGGTGCACCCGGAAGATCGGGCCAGTTACCACCAGACCCAGGACCATGCCCTGGACACCGACAGCGACTGGTCCTGGCAGGGGCGGATCCTGACCCGCCAGGGCGAACAGCGCTGGGCGGAAATCAAGGCCATCACCCGCCAGCTCGAGGACGGCGCCTATGTCTGGGACGGTATCGTCTGGGACATCAGCGAAAGCAAGCGCATCGAACTGGAACTGGCCAGCTCGCGCGAGCAACTGCGCGAGCTATCGGCGCACCTGGAAAGCGTGCGCGAAGAGGAAAAGGCTCGTATCGCCCGGGAAGTGCACGACGAGTTGGGGCAGATGCTCACGGTGCTCAAGCTGGAGACCTCGATGTGCGAGCTGGCCTACGCGCAACTCGATCCGGGGCTGCACGAACGCCTGAACAGTATGAAGCGCCTGATCGCCCAGCTGTTCCAGCTGGTGCGCGATGTGGCCACGGCCTTGCGCCCGCCGATTCTCGATGCCGGCATCGCCTCGGCCATCGAGTGGCAGGCGCGGCGTTTCGAGGCGCGCACGCAGATTCCTTGCCTGGTGCAGGTGCCCGACAACCTGCCGGTGCTCAGCGACGCCAAGGCCATCGGTCTGTTCCGCATCCTCCAGGAGGCGCTGACCAACGTGATGCGCCATGCACAGGCGCATACTGTCGAACTGACCCTGAGCCTCGAGCACAATCAGCTGTGCATGACCATCAGCGACGACGGCCAGGGTTTCGTGGTCGAGGCCGGGCGGCCGACGTCCTTCGGTCTGGTGGGCATGCGCGAGCGGGTGCTGATCATGGGCGGCAGCCTGACCCTGGACAGTCAGCTGGGCGAGGGCACCACCCTGAGCGTTACTGTGCCGCTGGACCTGTAGGCGCGAGCAGACTCGCCGCTGCAGAGATCATCACTAATAAGAAGAGGTACGAGCTGTGATCCGTGTACTGGTAGCCGAAGACCACACCATCGTTCGCGAAGGCATCAAGCAGTTGATCGGCCTGGCCAAGGACCTGACGGTGGTGGGGGAGGCGAGCAATGGCGAGCAGTTGCTGGAAACCCTGCGCCACGTGCCTTGCGAGGTGGTGCTGCTGGATATTTCCATGCCTGGCGTCAACGGCCTGGAGGCGATCCCGCGGATCCGCGCGCTGAACAATCCACCGGCGATCCTGGTGCTGTCGATGCACGACGAAGCGCAGATGGCGGCCCGGGCGCTGAAAGTGGGAGCGGCCGGTTATGCCACCAAGGACAGCGACCCGGCGCTGCTGCTGACGGCGATTCGCAAGGTGGCGGCAGGCGGGCGTTATATCGACCCGGAACTGGCCGACCGGATGGTTTTCGAAGTCGGCCTGACGGATACCCGGCCCCTGCATTCCCTGCTGTCGGAGCGTGAGTTCTCCGTGTTCGAACGGCTGGCCCAGGGTGCCAACGTCAACGATATCGCCCAGCAGCTGGCCTTGAGCAGCAAGACCATCAGCACCCACAAGGCGCGGCTGATGCAGAAACTCAACATCACCTCCCTGGCCGAGCTGGTGAAGTATGCGATGGAGCACAAGCTGCTTTGAATGGATCTGTAGCCGCTGCCGCAGGCTGCGATCGACAGCGCAGCTGTCGCTAAACCTGGCCCTGGGGATTTTCAGCTCAATCGCGCTGCCTGGATCACGAGTGCTTCGCCCTCGATCGCAGCCTGCGGCAGCGGCTACACGTACCCATTTGCGACACGAAAACCGGCTTATGGCCATGATCGCCGTCAGGCGTGTGCCGGGACTTGTCCAATCGCGCCATCCTTGTAGGGGGATTCCTACAAGGAACCTTCCATCCGACTGAGGCCAATCTCTCATACCCCCCGATTTGCGCGGCTTGTGGCCTCCACTAGGCTTAGTCCACAGCCGTCAAAAAACAAAAGGTGTGGGTATGAGCGAGGTCGATTCAAGCGCTGGGGCGAGTGATGTACTGGTCAGTTTCCGTGGTGTGCAAAAGAGCTACGACGGCGAAAACCTGATCGTCAAAGACCTCAACCTGGAAATTCGCAAAGGCGAGTTCCTTACCCTGCTCGGGCCATCCGGCTCCGGCAAGACCACCAGCCTGATGATGCTGGCCGGCTTCGAGACCCCGACCGCCGGGGAAATCCAGCTGGCCGGGCGGGCGATCAACAACGTGCCGCCGCACAAGCGCGATATCGGCATGGTGTTCCAGAACTATGCGCTGTTCCCGCACATGACCGTGGCCGAGAACCTGGCGTTCCCGCTGTCGGTACGTGGCCTGAGCAAGACCGACATCAGCGAGCGGGTCAAACGCGTGCTGAGCATGGTCCAGCTCGAATCCTTCGCCCAGCGTTATCCGGCGCAACTGTCCGGTGGCCAGCAGCAGCGGGTGGCCCTGGCCCGGGCGCTGGTGTTCGAGCCACAGCTGGTGCTGATGGACGAACCCCTCGGCGCGCTGGACAAACAGCTGCGCGAACACATGCAGATGGAAATCAAGCACCTGCACCAACGCCTCGGCGTGACCGTGGTCTACGTGACCCACGACCAGGGCGAAGCCCTGACCATGTCCGATCGGGTCGCGGTGTTCCACCAGGGCGAAATCCAGCAGATCGCCCCGCCACGCACCCTTTACGAAGAACCGAAGAACACCTTCGTCGCCAACTTCATCGGCGAGAACAACCGGCTCAACGGCCGCCTGCACAGCCACAGCGGCGACCGCTGCGTGGTCGAGCTGGGGCGTGGCGAGAAGGTCGAGGCGCTGGCGGTCAACGTCGGCAAGACCGGCGAGCCGGTGACCCTGTCGATTCGTCCGGAGCGCGTGAGCCTCAATGGCTCCAGCGAAAGTTGTGTCAACCGCTTCTCTGGGAGGGTTGCGGAATTCATCTATCTGGGCGACCACGTCCGGGTTCGCCTGGAAGTCTGTGGCAAGACCGACTTCTTCGTGAAACAGCCGATTGCCGAGCTCGATCCTGCGCTGGCGGTGGGCGATGTGGTTCCGCTTGGCTGGCAGGTCGAGCACGTTCGCGCGCTCGACCCACTTCTAGAGGCGCATTGATCGCCCCCTTGCTTCACCAACCCTGCACGTGGAGAGAACAATAAATGTCGAGATCCCTGAAATTCACCGCTTTGACATTGGGCCTGATGGGCGCGGCGCACGCGATGGCGGCGGGCCCGGACCTGACCGTGGTGTCCTTTGGCGGGGCGAACAAGGCGGCTCAGGTCAAAGCCTTCTACGCCCCCTGGGAGGCGGCAGGCAACGGCAAGATCGTCGCTGGCGAATACAACGGTGAGATGGCCAAGGTCAAAGCCATGGTCGACACCAAGAGCGTGTCCTGGGACCTGGTGGAGGTCGAGTCGCCGGAGCTGTCCCGCGGTTGCGACGAAGATATGTTCGAGCAGCTCGATCCCGAGCTGTTCGGCAAGGCCGAAGATTACGTCAAGGGCGCGATCCAGCCTTGCGGCGTGGGGTTCTTCGTCTGGTCGACCGTCCTGGCCTATAACGCCGACAAGCTGAAAACCGCGCCGACCAGCTGGGCGGATTTCTGGGACACCAAGAAATTCCCGGGCAAGCGCGGCCTGCGCAAAGGCGCCAAGTACACTCTCGAATTCGCCCTGATGGCCGACGGCGTGGCGCCCAAGGATGTGTACAAGGTGCTGGCTGGCAAGGACGGTCAGGATCGCGCCTTCAAGAAGCTCGATGAGCTCAAGCCAAGCATTCAGTGGTGGGAAGCCGGCGCCCAGCCGCCGCAGTACCTGGCTTCCGGTGACGTGGTCATGAGCTCGGCCTACAACGGCCGGATCGCCGCGGTACAGAAGGAAAGCAACCTGAAGGTCGTGTGGAACGGCGGTATCTACGACTTCGACGCCTGGGCCATTCCGAAGGGCCTGGACAAGACCCGCGCGGAAGCTGCGAAGAAATTCATCGCCTTCTCGGTGCAGCCGCAGCAGCAGAAGACCTACTCGGAAAACATCGCCTACGGTCCGGCCAACACCCAGGCAGTCCCGCTGCTGGCCAAGGACATCCTGAAAGACATGCCGACCACCCCGGAAAACATCGCCAATCAGGTGCAGATCGACGTCAGCTTCTGGGCTGACAACGGCGAGCAACTGGAGCAGCGTTTCAACTCGTGGGCGGCCAAGTAAGGCGTCATGCATGGGCGGCGTCACCTGTGGGTGACGCCGTTACCGTTTAAAGATTTGCGGAGTTCGTCATGGCCATTAGCGTTCCCCTGAACGAGGTCACCAGCCCCAGCCTCAAGCAGCGCCTGGCGCGTGCCGAGCGGGTCAACCGCTGGAAGGCACAAGCGTTGATCGCGCCTCTGGTGCTGTTCCTGCTGCTGGTGTTTCTCGTGCCTATCGCAGCGCTGCTGTACAAGAGCGTCGGCAACCCGGAAGTGGTCGAAGGCATGCCGCGTACCGTGGTCGCCGTGGCCGGTTGGGACGGACGCGGCCTGCCGGCCGAACCGGTGTACAAGGCACTGAGCGAAGACCTGGCCGAAGCGCGCAAGCAGCAAACCCTGGGCGACCTGTCCAAGCGACTGAACATGGAGTTGGCCGGCTATCGCAGCCTGCTGACCAAAACCGCACGTGCCTTGCCGTTCAAGGAGGAGCCGGCTTCCTATAAGGAAGCGCTGGAAGCCATCGACGAGCGCTGGGGCGACCCGGCCTACTGGCAGGCGGTACGCCGCAACACCAGCAGCCTGACCCCGTTCTACCTGCTGGCCGCCGTCGACCATCGGATCGACGACCTGGGGGAGATCGCCCCGGCGACCCCTGACCAGGCCATCTACCTGGATATCTTCGCCCGGACCTTCTGGATGGGCCTAGTGATTACCGGCATCTGCCTGGTGCTGGCTTACCCCCTGGCGTACCTGCTGGCCAACCTGCCGGCGCGCCAGAGCAACCTACTGATGATTCTGGTGTTGCTGCCGTTCTGGACGTCGATCCTGGTTCGTGTGGCGGCGTGGATCGTGCTGCTGCAATCGGGTGGCCTGATCAACAGTGCGCTGATGGCCATGGGGGTGATCGACAAGCCGCTGGAGCTGGTGTTCAACCGCACCGGGGTCTACATCTCCATGGTGCACATCCTGCTGCCGTTCATGATCCTGCCGATCTACAGCGTGATGAAAGGCATCTCGCCGACCTATATGCGCGCGGCGATTTCCCTTGGCTGCCATCCGTTCGCCAGTTTCTGGCGGGTGTATTTCCCGCAGACCTATGCCGGCGTCGGCGCCGGCTGCCTGCTGGTGTTCATCCTTGCCATCGGCTACTACATCACCCCGGCGCTGCTGGGCAGCCCGAACGACCAGATGGTCAGCTACTTCGTCGCCTTCTACACCAACACCAGCATCAACTGGGGCATGGCGACCGCGCTGGGCGGCCTGCTGCTGTTGGCGACCATCGTGCTGTATCTGATTTACAGCTGGCTGGTGGGCGCCAGTCGCCTGCGCCTGAGCTAAGGAGAGAATCGAAATGCTGAGCCCTTACATGTCGCCCGTCGAGCGGGTCTGGTTCTACAGCTTGCGGATTCTCTGCGGCTTGATCCTGTTGTTCCTGATCCTGCCGGTGCTGGTGATCATTCCGCTGTCGTTCAACTCGGGCAGCTTCCTGGTGTACCCGCTGCAAGGCTTCTCGCTGCAGTGGTATCACGACTTCTTCGGCTCGGCGGAATGGATGCGCGCCCTGAAGAACAGCATCATCGTCGCCCCGGCGGCCACGGTACTGGCGATGGTCTTCGGCACGCTGGCGGCGATCGGCCTGACCCGCGGCGACTTCCCCGGCAAGGCACTGGTGATGGCGCTGGTGATTTCGCCGATGGTGGTGCCGGTGGTGATCATCGGCGTGGCCAGCTACCTGTTCTTCGCGCCCCTGGGCATGGGTAACAGTTTCTTCTCGCTGATCATCGTCCACGCCGTGCTGGGTGTGCCTTTCGTGATCATCACGGTCTCGGCCACTTTGCAGGGCTTCAACCAGAACCTGGTACGGGCCGCGGCCAGCCTCGGCGCTTCGCCGCTGACGGCGTTCCGCCGGGTGACCCTGCCGTTGATTGCGCCGGGGGTGATCAGCGGCGCGTTGTTCGCCTTTGCCACCTCGTTCGATGAAGTGGTGGTCACGCTGTTCCTCGCCGGCCCCGAGCAAGCCACCTTGCCCCGGCAGATGTTCAGCGGCATCCGCGAAAACCTCAGCCCGACCATCGCTGCCGCGGCGACGCTGCTGATCGCCTTCTCGGTGATTCTGCTGCTGACCCTGGAATGGCTGCGTGGCCGCAGCGAAAAACTGCGTACAGCACCGGTCTGATCGCCACGGACAGATCGCTCCCGCACCGACCGTGGGAGCGATCTGCTACGCCATTCATTGGCTGAATGGCAGACAACCCCGAATCCCCAGCTACTCTTGTGCCAGCTTCCCCCCTTTATAAGAGGCCGCGCACATGAGTCTTTCCTCTTTCAAAATCGCCCACAAACTGCTCACCGGTTCTGCCGCCATCGAGCAACTGTCCACCGAACTGAGCCGCCTGGATGTCGATAACCCGCTGATCGTCACCGATGCCGCGCTGGTCAAGTCCGGCACCGTGGAACTGGCGTTAGCGCAGCTGGGTGGGCGTGACTACGAGATTTTCGACCGGGTGCTGCCCGACCCGGAAATCGCCATCGTCGAAGACTGCATGCAGGTTTACCGCGAAGGCGGGCACGACGGGCTGATCGGCCTGGGCGGCGGCAGCGCCATCGATATCGCCAAAAGTGTCGCGGCCTACGCCGGTTATCACGGGGCGCTGGAAGACCTGTTCGGTATCGACCAGGTGCCGCGCAAGGGGCCGCCGCTGATCGCCATCCCCACCACGGCCGGCACCGGCTCCGAAGTCACCAATGTGGCGATTCTCTCGGACAAGGTCGCGCAGCTGAAAAAGGGCATTGTCAGCGACTACCTGTTGCCGGATGTAGCGCTGGTCAGCCCGCAAATGACCCTGACTTGCCCGCGCAGTGTCACCGCCGCCAGCGGTGTCGATGCCTTGGTGCACGCCATCGAGTCCTATCTGTCGCTCAACGCCTCGCCCATCACCGACTCCCTGGCCATTGGCGCCATCCGGCTGATCGTCCAGGCGCTGCCCAAGGCCTACGCCAATCCTGCCCACCTCCAGGCCCGCGAAGACATGGCCACCGCCAGCTTGATGGCCGGTATGGCTTTCGGCAACGCCGGGGTCGGCGCGGTGCACGCGTTGGCGTATCCACTGGGCGGGCGCTTCAACATCGGCCATGGCGTCAGCAATGCCTTGCTGCTGCCGTACGTCATGACCTGGAACAAGATGGCCTGTGTCGAGCGCATGCAGGATATCGCCGAGGCCATGGGGGTGAAGACCGCTCATCTGAGTGCAGCCCAGGCTGCCGACAAGGCCGTCGAGGCCATGACCCAGCTTTGCGCCGCGGTGGAGATTCCAGTGGGACTGCGCAGCTTCGGGGTGCCGGAGGAGGCCATTCCGTCCATGGCGGTAGAGGCCGCGGGGATCGAGCGCCTGATGCGCAACAACCCGCGCAAGCTGAGCCCGGGCGACATAGAGAAGATCTATCGCGCGGCTTACTGATCATCGCAGTCACGGTGCGCGCGCCAAAGCATGAGGTATACAATGCGCGCCACCGTGATTCTGCTCAAAAAGGTGCGTCATGCAGCCCTTCGCAATTGCTCCGTCGATCCTCTCCGCCGATTTCGCCCGCCTGGGCGAGGAAGTGGACAATGTTCTCGCCGCTGGCGCCGATATCGTGCACTTCGATGTCATGGACAACCATTACGTACCCAACCTGACCATCGGCCCGATGGTCTGCGCTGCCCTGCGTAAGTACGGCATCACCGCGCCGATCGACGCCCACCTGATGGTGAGCCCGGTGGACCGGATCATCGGCGACTTCATCGAGGCCGGTGCGACCTATATCACCTTCCACCCGGAAGCCACGCTGCACGTCGACCGCTCCCTGCAGATGATCCGCGAAGGCGGCTGCAAGGCCGGCCTGGTATTCAACCCGGCCACCCCGCTGGACGTGCTCAAGTACGTCATGGATAAGGTCGACATGGTCCTGCTGATGAGCGTCAACCCGGGTTTTGGCGGCCAGAAGTTCATTCCGGGCACCCTCGACAAGCTGCGTGAGGCCCGTGCCCTGATCGACGCTTCCGGTCGCGATATCCGCCTGGAAATCGACGGCGGGGTGAATGTGAACAACATCCGCGAAATCGCTGCTGCGGGTGCCGATACCTTCGTGGCGGGCTCGGCGATCTTCAATGCGCCGAACTACCAGGATGTGATCGAGAAGATGCGCGCCGAACTGGCGCTGGCGCGTCCATGAGCGGTTTCGAGCAGCTGTTCCCGGGGCGTCTGCCACGACTGGTGATGTTCGACCTGGATGGCACCCTGGTCGATTCGGTTCCCGACCTCGCGGCGGCCGTGGACGACATGCTGCTCAAACTGGGGCGTCCGCCCGCCGGTATCGAATCGGTGCGTGAGTGGGTCGGCAATGGCGCGCAAATGCTGGTGCGCCGGGCCCTGGCCAACGACATCGCGGCGCAGGGTGTCGACGATGTCGAGGCCGAGCGCGGGCTGGAGCTGTTCAACAGCGCCTATGAGGATGGCCACGAACTGACCGTGGTCTATCCTGGCGTGCGCGACACCCTCAAATGGCTGCACAAGCAGGGCGTCGAAATGGCGCTGATCACCAACAAGCCGGAGCGTTTTGTCGCGCCCCTGCTGGATCAGATGAAGATCGGCCGTTATTTCCGCTGGATCATCGGTGGCGATACCCTGCCACAGAAGAAGCCCGACCCGGCCGCCCTGTTTTTCGTCATGAAAATGGCCAGTATCCCGGCCTCGCAATCGCTGTTCGTCGGTGACTCGCGCAGCGACGTACAGGCGGCGAAAGCTGCGGGTGTGAAGTGCGTGGCATTGAGCTATGGCTACAACCACGGACGGCCGATTGCCGAGGAAATGCCGGCCCTGGTGATCGACGATCTGCGCCAGCTAATTCCCGGTTGCCTGGATCCGGCCGCTGAGATAACGTTGCCCGACGCTGTTCAATCCCCTCCTGGAAACGCCATCGTGGTGGTTACTCGCAAACTCTGGATGAAAGTCATCAAGGCCCTGGCCCGCTGGCGTTGGCGCGCCTGACTTGTTCCTGGCCGGTCTTCCGGCGCGTTTGCATACCTGACTGTCAGAACCTCAAGCCACGAGGCACCCCATGATCCGCGAAGAATTCCTGCGTTTGGCCGCTGCCGGCTACAACCGCATCCCGCTTGCCCGCGAAACCCTGGCCGACTTCGACACGCCGCTGTCGATCTACCTGAAACTGGCCGACCAGCCCAACTCCTACCTCCTGGAGTCGGTGCAGGGCGGCGAGAAGTGGGGCCGTTACTCGATCATCGGCTTGCCCTGCCGCACCGTGCTGCGGGTGCATGACCACCATGTCAGCATCACCGTCGATGGCGTCGAGACCGAAAGTCATGACGTGGCCGATCCGCTGGCGTTCGTCGAAGAATTCAAGGCGCGTTACCAGGTGCCGACCATCGCGGGCCTGCCGCGTTTCAACGGTGGCCTGGTCGGTTATTTCGGCTACGACTGTGTGCGTTATGTGGAGAAGCGTCTGGGCAAGTGCCCGAACCCGGATCCGATTGGCGTACCGGACATTCTGCTGATGGTCTCTGACGCCGTGGTGGTGTTCGATAACCTCGCCGGCAAGATGCACGCCATCGTCCTCGCCGACCCGTCCCAGGACAATGCTTTCGAGCAAGGCCAGGCGCGCCTGCAGGCGTTGCTGGAGAAGCTGCGCCAGCCCACCACCCCACGTCCTGGCCTGGATTTCAGCAAGCAGCAGGCGTCCGACCCGGTGTTCCGCTCCAGTTTCACCCAGGGTGACTACGAGCGTGCCGTCGATACCATCAAGGAGTACATCCTGGCGGGCGACTGCATGCAGGTGGTGCCGTCGCAGCGCATGTCCATCGACTTCAAGGCGGCGCCGATCGACCTGTATCGCGCATTGCGTTGCTTCAACCCGACGCCTTACATGTATTTCTTCAACTTCGGCGACTTCCATGTGGTCGGCAGTTCGCCGGAAGTGCTGGTGCGGGTCGAAGACAACCTGATCACCGTTCGCCCGATCGCCGGTACTCGCCCACGCGGTGCCAACGAAGAGGCGGACCAGGCGCTGGAGAAGGACCTGTTGTCCGACGACAAGGAAATCGCCGAACACCTGATGCTGATCGACCTGGGGCGCAACGACACCGGGCGGGTTTCCGAGATCGGTTCGGTGAAGCTCACCGAGAAGATGGTAATCGAGCGTTATTCCAACGTGATGCACATTGTCTCCAACGTCACGGGCCAGTTGAAGGCCGGACTGACCGCGATGGATGCGCTGCGGGCGATTCTGCCGGCGGGTACCTTGTCCGGCGCGCCGAAGATCCGCGCGATGGAAATCATCGACGAGCTGGAGCCGGTCAAGCGCGGTGTGTATGGCGGGGCCGTGGGTTATTTCGCCTGGAACGGCAACATGGACACCGCCATCGCCATTCGTACGGCGGTGATCAAGGACGGCGAACTGCATGTGCAGGCCGGTGGCGGCATAGTCGCCGACTCGGTGCCGGCGCTGGAATGGGAAGAAACCCTGAACAAGCGTCGCGCCATGTTCCGCGCGGTGGCCTTGGCCGAGCAAACGCCCGATAGCTGAGTCGGGAAACGAGCCATAAAAAAACGCTGCCTCCTCACGGGGGCAGCGTTTTTTATGGCCTGCGGTTTAGAAGTCGAGACTGACCCCGACGTTGATGCCTTGCTGGGTGAAGTCATCGTCCTTGCGGATGTTGTAGCTGGCACGCAGGGCCAGGTCCTGGGTGAGCTTGTGGCTGACCCCGAGGTTCAGGCGGTTCAGGTTGGTCTGCGGGGTATAGCCTTCGAGGGTGTAGTTGTTGTCCGGCAGGCTGTTGAGGGCCATGGTCAGCTTCTGGGTATCGTCCTCGTATTCCTTTTCGTGGGCGATTTCGCCGAACACCTGGGTTTGCTGGGTGATCTGATACTTGCCTTGCAGGCCGATGCCCAAACGCCGTGAGGTGCGTTTCTGGTCATCGAAGGTCAGGGCGGTGGAGTCGCTGCCGTCCTCGGAGTAACCGTCGACCTTGGCCCGCGCGTAGTCGGCGCTGATGAACGGCGACAGGTGCCACGGGCTGCTGGCCTGCTGCGCGATGTCGTAGCCCAGGCGAGCGCTGAAGGCCAGGATGTCGCCGCTGGTGTCGCCTTTTTCCCCGCGCTCGTTGGGGCCCAGGTCGAATTTGCGCTTGAGGTTGTCGTAGTCCAGGTGTCCGGCGGTAGCCGCCGCGTCGGCCCACCAGCGGTTTTGCTGGTACTGGACGAAGGCGGTGCCCAGGTAGGTGTTGAGCTTGTAGTCCGAATCGTTGCTGCCCGCTTCGAGCTTCTGCCGATAGGCGCCGGCCAGCACGCCCACTCGCCAGGCCTCGTCGAGCCGGTAGCTACCACCGATGTTCAGGTTGAAGCCGTTGCCGTCGGCACTGGCGCCGCTGCGCTGGCTGTCGAAGTCCTGATGCTGGCCACCCGCGGCGACAATCGCCCGCCATTGACCCACGCCCTGCCAGTTTTCCCAATCGGCCTGCCATTGGTTGCGCAACTCATCCTGGTGCGCACGCAGGGTGCCCTGGGCCATTTCCGGGAGCAGGGTTATTTCCCAGGGCGCTGCCAGCAGGGAGTAAGCGTAATCGGCGATCAGCCGCTGGCCGGCTTCGGTGGGGTGGACCGAGTCGTTATAGATCAACTTGCTCGGGTCAGGTGTGGCGCTGTGAATGCCATAGCGGGCGTTTTCCGTACAGCCATTGCCGCTGAAGCAGGTGGCGGTGAGATTCTGATCGGTGGCCAGGCCGAACTGTGCCGGGTTGGCGAAGCTTTCCTTCAAGAGCACGGGAATATTGAGGGGAATGACTTCGGCATCGACCGTCTGTAGTTGCCGCACCAACTCGGTGTTGAACTGGGCGCTGAGTTGGGAGGTGAACCCTTGCAACGGGCTGCCGTTGATCGCCGGGGTCAGGCCGATATCCGGCAGCAGCCAGACCATGATGTAGCGGGCGCCGGCCTGTTGCAGGGTCTGCACGCTGTCGACCAGGCGACCAGCTGCTGCATTGGCCTGGTCGAGGCTGGTGACGCGGCCCTGGAGGAAGTCGTTGCCGCCGCCCGACAGGTAGTACAGGGCATTCGGGTCGGCGCGCAAATGGTTGGCCACCAGATAACCCGGGCGGCTACGGCTGCCGGCGGTCGAGGTGGTGGTAATCGAATCGAGAATCTGGTCGGTGCGATAGCCGCCGACCGCCCAGTTGTTGCCGTCAGGCAGGCCTTCGCTGGCGCGGGTGGCCGAGGTCGAGGCGGCGAGCTGGTCGTCCGAGAACCCCAGTTTGGCACCGAGCAATTGGGTCGAGTTGGCGGAACGGAGTTCTCCGCTGCCATCCAGGTAGATAGGCCCTGTGCGGTTGGTAAAGCGCTGGGTGGCTCCAGCGGGACCGCCTGGATCGGCGAATTGCCCGGCATCGCTGAGGCTGTCGCCGAACACGATAAAGCTGGAATAGGGGGAGGGGGCTGCGATCGCTTGAGTGCAGGCTAAAGACAAAAGACTGCTGGCGAGTGGTACGAACAACGTCTTTTTGATCATGAACAAGTCCGTTTTATTTATTGTTGTAGAGAACGAAACGACAGTACCAAAAACTTTTGTGTCTGAGCTATGGCTATAAGCCATATCGCTTGTTTATCCGGGCGCGGGCCCCGCCATATTGCGCCCTCTGCTCAGCTAAGTTACTGTGCCTGAACGTATGAATGAGACCTTCCCCGTGTTGATCGTCAGCAAACTCTTGATGCGAGTTGTTAAGGCACACGCCCGTTGGCGTTGGCGCGCCTAACTTTTCTCTGCCGGCCCGGCCGGACCTGTACCGTTTCGCCTTCTTTACCCCTGTTCGACTCCGCTTGTGCTGGTTGAGTGATTGCAACCCCCGGCGGGCCTGTCAGCGGGCAATCCACTGAAGGCTGTATTAAAAGTCAGTGAATTCAAGAGGTTGTAATCCCCATGTTGCTGATGATCGATAACTACGACTCCTTTACCTATAACGTTGTGCAATACCTTGGCGAGTTGGGTGCCGAGGTCAAGGTGGTGCGCAACGACGAACTGACCGTGGCTGAAATCGAAGCGCTCAACCCTGAGCGGATCGTCGTGTCGCCCGGTCCTTGCACACCGACCGAAGCCGGTGTGTCCATCGAAGCGATCAAGCATTTCGCCGGCAAGCTGCCGATCCTGGGCGTCTGCCTGGGCCACCAGTCCATTGGCCAGGCCTTTGGCGGCGATGTGGTGCGCGCGCGGCAGGTGATGCATGGTAAGACTAGCCCGGTATTTCACCAGGACAAGGGCGTATTCGCCGGTCTGAACCATCCGCTGACCGTGACCCGTTACCATTCCCTGGTAGTCAAGCACGACACCTTGCCGGACTGCCTCGAGCTGACCGCCTGGACCCAGCTGGAAGACGGCTCCGTCGACGAGATCATGGGGCTGCGCCACAAGACACTGAACATCGAGGGTGTGCAGTTTCACCCCGAGTCTATTCTCACCGAGCAGGGCCACGAGCTGTTCGCCAACTTCCTCAAACAGAGCGGCGGCACGCGCTAAGGACTTTCCATGGATATCAAGACTGCCCTGAGCCGTATTGTCGGCCACCTCGATCTGAGCACCGATGAAATGCGCCAGGTCATGCGTGAAATCATGACCGGCCAGTGCACCGACGCACAAATCGGCGCCTTCATGATGGCTATGCGCATGAAGAGCGAAAGCATCGACGAAATCGTCGGCGCTGTTTCGGTCATGCGCGAGCTGGCGGACAAGGTCGAGCTGAAAACCCTCGACGGCGTGGTCGATGTGGTCGGCACCGGCGGTGACGGTGCGAACATCTTCAACGTGTCTACGGCTTCTTCCTTTGTCGTCGCAGCAGCCGGTTGCACGGTGGCCAAGCACGGCAACCGTGCGGTGTCCGGGAAAAGCGGTAGTGCCGACCTGCTCGAATCCGCCGGCATCTATCTGAACCTGACGCCGGTACAGGTTGCCCGCTGCATTGATAACGTCGGCATCGGTTTCATGTTCGCCCAGTCCCATCACGGTGCCATGAAGTACGCCGCTGGCCCGCGCCGCGATCTCGGCCTGCGCACCCTGTTCAACATGCTCGGCCCGCTTACGAATCCGGCCGGTGTGAAACATCAGGTGGTGGGTGTGTTCACTCAGGCGTTGTGCCGGCCATTGGCCGAAGTTTTGCAACGTTTGGGTAGCAAGCACGTGCTGGTAGTGCACTCTCAGGATGGCCTGGATGAATTCAGTATCGCCGCGCCGACCTTTGTCGCTGAACTGAAGGACGATCAGATCACTGAGTATTGGGTGCAGCCCGAAGACCTCGGCATGAAGAGCCAGAGCCTGTTCGGCCTGGTGGTCGAAAGCCCGGCGGCATCGCTTGAGCTGATTCGCGATGCCTTGGGGCGGCGCAAGACCGAGCATGGGCAGAAGGCAGCGGAAATGATTGTGCTCAATGCCGGTGCCGCGCTCTATGCCGCGGACCATGCCAGCAGCCTGAAAGAAGGTGTAGCCCTGGCCCATGACGCTTTGCACACTGGGTTGGCTCGCGAGAAGCTGGAGGAGTTGGGTGCCTTTACCGCGGTATTCAAGCAGGAGAATGAAGGATGAGTGTGCCGACGGTTCTGGAAAAAATCCTCGCCCGCAAGGTCGAGGAAGTGGCTGAGCGTAGCGCACGGGTAAGCCTGGCCGAACTCGAAGGCCTGGCCCGCGCCGCGGATGCGCCGCGCGGCTTTGCCAAGGCGCTGCTCGACCAGGCCAAGCTCAAGCAGCCGGCGGTGATCGCCGAAATCAAGAAAGCCTCGCCGAGCAAAGGCGTGATCCGCGAGCATTTCGTGCCGGCGGAAATCGCCAAGAGCTATGAGAAGGGTGGCGCGACCTGCCTGTCGGTGCTCACCGACGTCGATTATTTCCAGGGCGCCGACGCCTACCTGCAACAGGCGCGCGCCGCCTGTTCGCTGCCGGTGATCCGCAAGGACTTCATGATCGATCCGTACCAGATCGTCGAAGCCCGCGCCTTGGGTGCCGACTGCGTGCTGTTGATTGTGGCGGCGCTGGATGATGCCAGGATGGCCGAACTGGCTGCCGTGGCCAAAGGTGTGGGTCTTGATGTGCTGGTTGAAGTGCATGACGGCGACGAGCTGCAACGCGCCCTGAAAACCCTCGACACGCCGCTGGTGGGCATCAACAACCGCAACCTGCACACCTTCGAGGTCAATCTGGAGACCACCCTCGATCTGTTGCCGCAGATTCCGCGCGATCGTCTTGTGATCACCGAGAGCGGCATCCTCAACCGGGCCGATGTCGAGCTGATGGAAATCAGCGACGTCTACTCCTTTCTGGTGGGCGAGGCCTTTATGCGGGCCGAGAGCCCAGGCCTGGAACTGCAACGCCTGTTCTTCCCGGAGCGTGGCGTGCCGGTGAGCGGTTCGACCCTGGACTGAACCTGAGTTGATGAAGAAGCCGGCGCCGCCGGCTTTTTTATACCTATCGCAAAGGACCTTTACTGTCATGACCCAGCCCCTTTCCCTGACCGTCGAAGCCGGTCTGCAGGCCGAACAGGATCTGCTCGCCCAGGTATGCAGCGGTGACCAGGAGTACGGCCTGTTGTTCTGGCAACCGAGTGACAGGGCGCTGGTGATGCCGCGGCGCTTGAGTCGTTTGCCGGGGTTTGAGCAGGCTTGCGAGGCACTAGCCGCCAGTGGCTGGCCGGTGTTGCTACGGGAAACCGGTGGGGAGCCGGTGCCGCAATCGGCTGCGACGATCAATATCGCGCTGGTCTATGCGCCGCCTCGCAGTGAGGGTGACCAGAACCGGATCGAAACCGGTTATCGCCGTTTGTGCCAGCCGATCTGCGACCTGCTTTCCGAGCTGGGGGGCGAACCCTCCCTGGGTGAAGTCGAGGGCGCTTTCTGCGATGGCCGGTTCAACGTCAATCTCAACGGGCGCAAGATGGTTGGCACCGCCCAGCGTTGGCGTCAGAGCAAGGGTGGGACGCGTCCGGTTGGATTGGTGCATGGCGCGCTGTTGCTGGATGACGAGCGGGAAACCATGGTCGCGGCGGTCAATCGGTTCAACCAGGCCTGTGGCCTGGAGCAGCGTTGCCGTGCCGAGAGCCATATCGCCTTGCATGAGGCGTTCGCCGCGCCGAATGCCATCGAGCGCCTGGATACCCTGTATCGGCAGATGCTGGCGCAGTTCCTGCCGCTCTAGCGGGTGCCGAACACCACCATGGTCTTGCCTTTGACATGGACCAGGTTGCGTTCTTCGAGGTCCTTGAGCACCCGGCCGACCATTTCCCGTGAGCAGCCGACGATTCGCCCGATTTCCTGACGGGTCACCTTGATCTGCATGCCGTCCGGGTGGGTCATGGCATCCGGCTGCTTGCACAGTTCGAGCAGGCAGCGGGCTACGCGCCCGGTGACATCGAAGAACGCCAGGTCGCCGACCTTGCGGGTGGTGTTGCGCAGGCGCTGGGCGATCTGGCCGCTTAGCACATACAGAATGTCCGGGTCCTGTTGAGACAACTCACGGAATTTCGCATAGCTGATCTCCGCGACTTCGCATTCGACCTTGGCGCGTACCCAGGCGCTGCGTTGCTGCTCATGCCCGGCCTGTTCGAACAGGCCCAGCTCGCCGAAAAAATCCCCGGCATTGAGATAGGCGATGATCATTTCCCGACCGTCATCGTCTTCGATCAGGATGGTGACCGAGCCTTTGATGATGAAGAACAGCGTGTCCGACTGGTCACCGGCGCAGATGATGTTGCTCTTGGCCTGATAGCGGCGGCGCTGGCAGTGCATCAACAGCTTGTCGAGGTTCTTGATCTTGGGTGTAGGGGCAAGAGCAACCATGGTTGTATCCCGAAAAGACAGCACGGTGTGATTTGGTTTTTTTATGGGGCGGTCAAGCAGGATCGCCGATAGCTGGCAATGCGCCAGCGATTTGGCGCCAGCTTAACAGACACATCCTTTGGGTAATTAAGAATTTTCCTATCAGAACTGAGTGTGGCACCGGAACAGGCAAAGCGCTGCCGTCCAAGGCCCTGTGCTAAGCTGGCGACCCTTTTTTAGCAGTGGAGTCTTGGCGATGAAGGCACGCATCCAATGGGCTGGCGAAGCCATGTTCCTCGGGGAATCGGGCAGCGGTCATGTGGTGGTAATGGATGGCCCGCCGGAAGCCGGCGGTCGTAACCTGGGCGTGCGCCCGATGGAAATGCTCCTGCTCGGCGTAGGCGGTTGCAGCAACTTCGACGTGGTCAGCATCCTGAAAAAGTCCCGCCAGGCTGTCGAAAGTTGCGAAGCCTTCCTCGACGCCGAGCGTGCGACCGAGGACCCCAAGGTTTTCACCAAGATTCACATGCACTTCGTGGTCAAGGGCCGCGGGTTGAAAGAAGCCCAGGTCAAGCGCGCCATCGAGTTGTCTGCGGAAAAATACTGCTCGGCATCGATCATGCTCGGTGCGGCCGGGGTTGCCATCACTCACGATTACGAAATCGTCGAGCTCGGTTGAGTTTCCATTCAACCATCCTGAATTCGTGGCAAAAGAAAGGGCGCTGAAAAAGCGCCCTTTTTTTGCCTGCGATCTGTATCGATCAGATCCGGTAAGTGCTTTTGGTCATGACCTTGGCCAGCAGGCTCATGCCGAACTTCACCGGCGTGGGGAAGCGGAATCCCCCTGCGTCCAGCGCGCTTTCGGCGTGTTGTTCTTCGTCGATGCGCATCTGCTCGAGAATCGCCCGGGATTTTTCGTCCTCGGCCGGCAATTGCTCAAGGTGCTCGTTGAGGTGTTTGCACACCTGATCTTCAGTGGCAGCCACGAAACCCAGGCTGACCTTGTCGCTGATCAGCCCGGCTACCGCGCCGATGCCGAACGACATGCCGTAAAACAGTGGGTTGAGCACACTGGTGTGGCTACCCAGTTGGTGAATGCGTTGCTCGCACCAGACCAGGTGGTCGATTTCTTCTTCCGCGGCGTGCTCCATGGCGGCGCGCACGTGCGGCAGCTTGGCGGTCAGGGCCTGGCCCTGGTACAGCGCCTGGGCGCAGACTTCGCCGGTATGGTTGATGCGCATCAGGCCGGCGACATGCTTGGTGTCCTCTTCGCTCATCTGCACGTCCGGCTGCACGATGGCAGGGGAAGGGCGATAAGGCTGGCCACTGAAGGGCAGCAAGGTACGCATTGCCGCATCTGCCTGCAGCAGTAGACGGTCAATCGGCGAGTAGTGACGTTGGGTAGTCATGCTTACCTCCGGGAAGAATCACGGCGGCCAGTTTACCCCAATCGATGGGCAGAGGCCTGCGCTGGATCAGCACACTCTCGGCAAACCGGGCGAGAAGTGTGCTGTCGCGCACTTTGGGCGGGGATCAGCCCGGCGGCCAGTGCATCTGGCGCTGACCCAGAACGTGCATGTGAATGTGATACACGGTCTGGCCGCCGAGTTCATTGCAGTTCATGACGACGCGGAAGCCTTCCTCGCAACCCAGTTCCCTGGCCAGGCGCTGGGCGGTGAACAGGATATGTCCGGCCAGCAGCTTGTCGTCTTCGGTCAGGTCATTGAGGGTGCGCACCGGCTTTTTTGGAACTACCAGGAAATGCACGGGGGCCTGTGGGGCGATATCGTGGAAGGCCAGAACCTGGTCGTCCTCGTAGATGATCTTCGCCGGTATTTCCCGGTTGATGATCTTGGTGAACAGAGTATCCACAGCTGTTTCTCCGTTGTGTTGGTCCGGGCTGAGTGTACTCAGGCAAGCCGAGTGCGCCCAGCCTTAGATGATTGCCAGGTCAGCGCGGGCAATAGGCTTTGTTGACGGCGCCGGAAATCTTGCGGGTCAGCCAGCGCGAACCCAGCCGCGGGCTGAACGCGAACCAGCGGTTGCGGCGGCCGGGGATGATAATGGCGCGGTTCTTTTCCAGGGCGCGCACGGTGTACAGCGCGACTTCTTCCGGGCTCATCAGCAGCTTGCTGTCGTTGAGCTTGCTGGTGTTCAACTGGGCGGTATCAAAGAAACCGGTGCGGGTCGGGCCGGGGCAGAGTACCGAAACCTTCACCGCATTGTTTTTCAACTCTTCGCGCAGGCCTTCGGAGAAGTGCAGCACATAGGCCTTGCTGGCGTAGTAGGTGCTCATCCAGGGGCCGGGATAGAAGCCGGCGATCGAGGCGACGTTGAGAATCTGCCCGCCGCCCTGCAAGGCCATGCTGTTGCCCAGGGCATGGCAAAGCCGGGTGAGGGCGAGAATGTTCACTTCGATCAGGTCCTGTTCGGTCATCCAGTCCTGGGCGAGGAACGGCCCGCAGGTGCCGATGCCGGCGCAGTTCACCAGCAGGTCGATCTGCCGGTCGCCTTCCTCCAGCTCCAGCAGAAAGCCCGAAAGCCGCAAAGGCTCGGACAGGTCGCAGGCGCGGAACAGCACCTCGACGCCAAAACGCTGGGTCAACTCGATGGCGATGCTTTCCAGCTGATCACGCTGCCGGGCCACCAGGATCAGGCTGCGGCCACGCCGGGCCAGCGCTTCGGCCAATGCCAGGCCTATGCCGCTGGAGGCGCCGGTGATCAGAGCGTAACGGGTCATGCGGTTCTCCATTGCAACGGTCGGTCGCCTGTGGGGAAAGTCCCAGGCACCGGCGCGTTATTTCAATCCGATAGTCTACAGGTGGCCAGGGCGGGCTTGCTGCTTTCGCTGCTGCCATCCTGGGCGCCTTAGACCGAGCTGAGCCCGCCAATGAAGGACAGCAGCAAAACGATTATCCACAGCGCGGCAAGCCCCTTGACCGCTCCACTGTTTGGCGGAGGCGGCGCGCCGTAACGATTGGCGCCGGTGTTGCCCGGCAGGACCGCCAGCAGCAGCGGAAACACCGCGTACACAAATGGCAGCAAGTTCAACAGCCAGAGCCAGCCCGACCAGCCCAGGTCATGCAGGCGCTGAACGGAAATGGTGATGTTCAGATAGGCGAAGGCCAGTGCTACGACGCCGAGGAAGATCATTCCCGTCACCTGCAGGCCGTTGCCGACCAGAGCCGCGGTCAGGAAGCCGCCGACGAGGGTAGTCAGCAGGATCAGCACGAGGGTCCAGGCGAGATAGCGCAGGCGCCCGATGCGGCCATCGACGGTATAGAACTTCAACTCGCCAAACTCGGGAAGGGGATCACCCACTGTGGCTTGAGGCGGGGTATAGGGCGAAGTGTCCGCGCCGGCCATGGGTTCTGGCGCTGGTGTCGGTGTCGGGCGTTGCCAGTCACTTGTCGCGGTGGGGCCTGCTTGAGGCAAGTCCACCGAAAGCGAAGGGGCTGGCGCCGGGGGAGCAGGTTGAGGTGTCGGTTGGCTGGCGCCTGGGGCAAGATCCGGTTCTACGCGTGGGGCGATACCGGCCTGGTTCAGCGCGGCGAGATAAATATCCGCATCCAGCTGGGAGAGGTCGCGCTTGAGGGTAATGTTTTGCCCCTTGAACAGAGGCTCGATCGCGGCGATATCGCTTTTGAACAGCTTGGCGATTTTCTGCTTGGCATGTTCGATGTCGACACCCGGAAGCAGAGCTCCGTCAAATACGATCTTGAAACGGTTTTCGCTCATGCAGGGCTTCCTTGTCGGCTTTATAGAGAGGGCTTTCGCAGGGCGATAGTTTAAGGCCAGCTGTCCGTTGCTGGCCAAAAAACATCAGCGATTCAGCGTGGCCAGCGTTGCGGCAGCCGAGCGGCCAGTTCCTGTGCGGCACGGTATTCGGCGTCCAGGCGGGCGACCAGTTGATCGACACTCGGCAAGTCATCGATTTCGCCGACGCCTTGTCCGGCGGACCACACGGTTTTCCAGGCTTTGGCTTCGTCGCTGAGCGGCTTGAGTTTCGAGCCGAAGTTGACTTCGCCTTTACCCTGCAGGGCGGCAAGGTCGAAGCCGGCGTTTTCCAGGCTTTGGCGCATGAAGCTTGCCGGAACCCCGGAGACCGCCGCGGTGTGCACGATGTCGGCGGCCTTGGCGCTCAGCAGCATCTCTTTATAGGCTTCCGGCGCGTGGCTTTCCGTGGTGCCGATAAAGCGCGTGCCGAAGTAGGCGAGGTCGGCACCAAGCAACTGTGCGGCGAGTATCTCGTGGCCATGGTTCAGGCAGCCAGCCAGCAGCAGCGTCTTGTCGAAGAACTGGCGAATTTCGGCGATCAGGGAGAACGGGCTCCAGGTCCCGGCGTGACCACCGGCGCCGGCGGCTACGGCGATCAGGCCGTCGACCCCGGCCTCGGCAGCTTTTTCCGCGTGGCGTCGGGTGGTGACGTCATGGAAGACCAGGCCTCCATAAGCATGCACCGCATCGACCAACTCCTTCACCGCCCCGAGGCTGGTGATGACGATAGGCACCTTGTGTTCGATGCAGATCGCCAGGTCGGCGTTCAAGCGTGGGTTGCTGTGATGCACGATCAGGTTGACGGCATAGGGTGCGGGGTTTTCCAGGGTCGCAAGGCCTGCTTCGATTTCTTCCAGCCAGGCCTTGAAGCCACTGCTTTCACGCTGGTTGAGGGCAGGGAAACTGCCCACTACACCGTTGCGGCAGCACGCCAGAACCAGTTGTGGGTTGGAAATCAGGAACATCGGCGCCGCCACGACAGGCAAGCGCAAGCGTTGTTCGAGCAGAGCGGGCAGCGACATTGGAAGTACCCCGAATAATGAACGGCTAGTAGGAATTAGAACGGCCGGACGACGACCAGAATTACGATAGCCAGCAATACCAGAACTGGCACTTCATTGAACCAGCGGTAAAAGACATGGCTGCGGGTGTTTTCGCCACGGGCAAAACGTTTCACCTGGGCGCCGCACATGTGGTGGTAGCCAATCAGGATGGCTACCAGGGCCAGCTTGGCATGCATCCAGCCACCCTGGCCGAAGTAGGCGCTGGGGTTCAGGCTCAGCAGCCAGATACCGAAAACCAGCGTGGCGATCATCGCCGGCCCCATGATCCCGCGGTACAGCTTGCGCTCCATGATACTGAAGCGTTCCTTGCTGATCGTGTCTTCGCTTTGAGCGTGATAAACGAACAGGCGTGGCAGGTAGAACAGACCGGCAAACCAGCAGACCAGACTGACGATGTGAAAGGCTTTGAGCCACAGATAGAGCATTTAGGTTATTCCCAGGTTCACGGTAGCGCAGATAGTAGAGGCAGGAGCGTCCGCACGTCACCTTGACGGTTGTCGCAGGGTCTTTCGGCCCCTATCATCGACGGCTTTCCAGTGGGTTCGTTGAGGGCAGGTTTATGGTCAAGGTCGGTATCGTCGGCGGCACGGGTTACACCGGTGTCGAACTGCTGCGTCTGTTGGCACAGCATCCGCAGGCTGAAGTGGTAGTCATCACTTCCCGATCCGAGGCAGGCCTTGCCGTTGCCGATATGTACCCGAACCTGCGAGGCCACTATGACGGCCTGGCATTCAGCGTTCCGGACATCAAGACCCTCGGTGCCTGCGATGTGGTGTTCTTCGCGACGCCGCACGGCGTTGCCCACGCCCTGGCGGGTGAGCTGCTGGCTGCGGGTACCAAGGTCATCGACCTGTCGGCGGATTTCCGTCTGCAGGACGCCGATGAGTGGGCCAAGTGGTACGGCCAGCCCCACGGCGCCCCTGAATTGCTCGACGAAGCCGTCTATGGCCTGCCTGAAGTCAATCGCGAGCAGATCAAGCAGGCGCGTCTGATCGCTGTTCCGGGTTGCTATCCGACCGCTACCCAACTCGGCTTTCTGCCATTGCTGGAAGCTGGGCTGGCCGATACTTCGCGGCTGATCGCCGACTGCAAGTCGGGTGTCAGTGGCGCCGGCCGGGGGGCCAGCGTTGGCTCCCTGTACTCCGAGACCTCGGAAAGCATGAAGGCCTATGCGGTCAAGGGGCATCGTCACCTGCCGGAGATTCGCCAGGGGCTGCGCCGTGCGGCGGGCAAGGATGTCGGCCTGACGTTCGTGCCGCACCTGACGCCGATGATCCGCGGCATTCACTCGACGCTCTATTCCACTGTCGTGGACAAGTTTGTGGACCTGCAGGCGCTGTTTGAGAAACGTTATGCCAACGAGCCGTTCGTGGATGTGATGCCGGCGGGCAGCCATCCGGAAACCCGCAGCGTGCGAGGCGCCAACGTCTGCCGGATTGCCGTGCACCGTCCGCAGGATGGCGATCTGGTGGTCGTGTTGTCGGTGATCGACAACCTGGTCAAAGGTGCTTCGGGCCAGGCCGTACAGAACCTGAACATCCTGTTCGGTCTGGACGAGCGCCTGGGCCTGTCCCACGCCGGCATGCTGCCTTAAGGCGTCTGCCTGCTTCAGCAAAAGGCCCGTTACGGGCCTTTTTGCATTCTGCGGTGAGCCTCGGGCTTATTGATATATCGTAACAATAGTTGACCGCTTTTCTGGGAGAAGCGGATAATGCGCGTCATCACGCATTATGGCGGCGTAACGCCGGGAGATAGTCAGCATGAGCGTCGAATCCTTCACCCCCACGGCTTTGCAATTCACCCACGGTGCCGCGCACAAGGTGAAGAGCCTGGTCGATGAAGAGGGTAATGATCGCTTGAAGCTGCGCGTATTCGTTACGGGCGGCGGTTGTTCAGGGTTTCAGTACGGCTTCACTTTCGATGAAGAAGTCGCGGATGACGACACCATCGTCGAGCGCGAAGGCGTCAGCCTGGTGGTCGATCCGATGAGTTTCCAGTACCTGGCGGGTGCCGAGGTGGATTATCAGGAAGGTCTGGAAGGTTCGCGCTTCGTGATCAAGAACCCGAATGCCACGACCACCTGCGGTTGCGGTTCTTCATTCTCGATCTGATCGCTGGTCAAGGTTTTATCAGGCGCCGCAGGGCTTTCGGGCTCTGCGGCGTTTTGCTGTCTGGCGATCAGGCGGGGTAGATCGCGCCCAATACACGCAGGCCGCGGGCGCCCGTGACGCTTGGGCGGTTGGCGGCGATGCCTTCGAGGCAGCAGTGGGCCAGCCAGGCGAACGCCATGGCTTCAACCCAGTCCGGATCGACGCCATGGGTGGCGGTACTGCTGACCTTGGTATTGGGCAGCAGGCTGGACAGGCGATTCATCAAGGCCGAGTTGTGGGCGCCGCCGCCGCAGACTAGCAGTTCCTGGGTATCGGTCTGCGCGGCTTGCAGCGACTCGACGATGGTCAGTGCTGTCAGCTCCAGGAGCGTTGCCTGTACGTTTTCGGGGGCAAAGGCCGGCAAACGAGCCAGATGCCCCTGTAGCCATTCCAGGTTGAACACCTCGCGGCCAGTACTCTTCGGGCCTTGAGTGGCAAAGAACGGGTCGCTGAGCAGCGCGTTCAGCAGCATCGGCTCAACATGACCACTGGCGGCCCACTGGCCGTCGCGATCGTAGTTCTCGCCACGTTGGGCATTGATCCAGGCGTCCAGCAGAACGTTGCCCGGGCCGCAATCGAAGCCTGCAACCGGCTTGTCGCTCTCGATCAGGCTCAGGTTGCTGAAGCCGCCGACGTTCAAGACTGCGCGCTTGCCGGCACTTCGATCAAAGAGCGCCTCATGAAAGGCCGGCACCAGTGGGGCGCCCTGGCCGCCAGCGGCGACGTCGCGGCTGCGGAAGTCGCTGACCACAGTGATTCCAGTGAGCTCTGTCAGCAGGGCCGGGTTGCCGATCTGGACCGTGAAACCGCGGGCTGGCTCATGACGGATGGTCTGGCCATGACTACCAATAGCGCGAATATCTGCGGGTTTCAGCTGTTGTTGAGCAAGGAGGCTATGAATGCCCTGGGCGGCCAGCTTCACCCAGTTCTGTTGGGCGATGGCAGAGCGGGCGATTTCATCGGGGCCGCTGGCGCACAAGCCAAGCAGCTCGGCGCGCAGGGATTCGGGCATGGGGATGTAATGCGTGGCGATCAGCCTGATCGCCGGGGTTTGCTCGATGAGTGCGATATCCAGGCCATCAAGGCTGGTCCCGGACATCACACCTATATAGAGCGCCATGCTTAACGCTTGTTCGAAGCGAGCAGGGTGGCTTTTTCCTGATCCATCCGCGCCATCAGCGGCTGGCTTTGTTGCAGGAAACGCGCGCGTTCCGCTTTGGCAATCGGGTCAGCCATCGGCAGCTTCTGGCCCAGTGGGTCGACGTGAACGCCATTGACCTGGAACTCGTAATGCAAGTGCGGGCCCGTGGAAAGCCCGGTGGTGCCAATGTAGCCGATCACCTGGCCCTGCTTGACGGTTCCGCCGGTCTTGACGCCTTTGGCGAAGCCTTGCATATGGCCGTACAGCGTACGGTAGGCGTTACCGTGCTGGATGATCACGGTGTTGCCGTATCCGCCACGACGCCCGGCCAGAAGCACCTTGCCATCGCCGGCAGCCTTGATTGGCGTGCCGCGAGGGGCTGCGTAGTCGACGCCTTTGTGAGCGCGGATCTTGTTCAGGATCGGGTGTTTGCGGCCCATGGAGAAGCGCGAGCTGATACGTGCGAAGTCCACTGGCGTACGGATAAAGGCCTTGCGCATGCTATTGCCGTCAGCGGTGTAATAACTGCTCATGCCTTGTTTGTTGGTGTAACGCACCGCGGTGTAGGTCTTGCCACGGTTGGTGAAACGCGCAGAGAGAATGTTGCGGGAGCCCACGGCTTTGCCATTGACGACGGTCTGCTCGTAGATCACGTCGAACTCGTCGCCCGGGCGAATATCCTGGGCAAAGTCGATGTCGTAGCCAAAGACGTTGGCCATGTCCATCGTCAGGCTGTGAGAGAGGCCGGCACGGGCTGCGGATTGCGACAGCGAGCTGTTGATCACGCCATGAACATAGGCCGTGCGCACCATGGGCTTGGCGGTGATACGGCTGAAGGCGAAGCCTTTTGGCCCTTTGGTCAGGGTGATGCTTTCCAGGTCGTTGACCTTGCTGTGCAAGTTGTTCAACTGGCCGTCCGGGCCCAGTTCAAACTCAAGTTTCTGGCCGCGCTTCAACTGGGTGAACTGCTTGGCCTGCTTGTCGCTGGCCAACACTTCGTGCACCGAGGTGGCTGGCAGGCCGACCTTCTCGAATAGCGTGGAAAGGGTGTCGCCCTTGGCAACAATGACTTCCCTGTGATTAGCCGTCTTCTTTTCTTCTGCTAGGGCTGGAGCAGGCTGTTCTTGAGCGGTTTCAGCGGTCTTTGCGGTGTCTTCGGGGCTGTTTTCGATTTGCGCGAACGGGGACGGTACGGCTTCATTTGTGGCTTGTACGGCGTCTGCAGCGTCTTGATCTTGTGTCAGTTGCTCGGCTGGGCTTTCCAGATCAAGACTCAAAGTTGTTCTTTTGGCTTCTACATCACTGGAAGGGAATACCAGGAGCGCCAGGCTGAGGAGGGCGGCGATGCCACTTGCGGCGAGCAGGTGGGTCTTCGGATAAAGCGGCGGGGCTTTAGGCGGTTCTGTGGTCATAGGTAATTTTGACTTTGAAAAAGATGAATTGGAAAAGATGAATGACATGATGAAGATGAAATAACTGTATAAAATATAACCAAATCATCTGTTAAGCAAGCCTGCGGACGTCCTGTTCGCGGAAAGCCATCCATACGCCGGGCAAAACTTGTAATTGGGCGCTGATCTTGTATGGTTGGTTCCCTTTGAATCTGAGCCTTGCGGGTCTGTTATGAAGTCGGTTGAAGAGCAGCTAGCGCTGATCAAACGTGGTGCGGAAGAGTTGTTGGTCGAGTCCGAGCTGATCGAAAAGCTCAAGCGCGGCCAGCCGCTGCGTATTAAGGCTGGCTTCGACCCGACGGCGCCGGATTTGCACCTGGGTCACACCGTGCTTATTAATAAGCTGCGCCAGTTCCAGGATCTGGGTCACCAGGTGATCTTCCTGATCGGCGATTTCACCGGGATGATCGGTGATCCGAGCGGCAAGAGTGCAACCCGCCCGCCACTGACTCGCGAGCAGGTCCTCGAGAATGCCGAGACCTACAAGAGTCAGGTGTTCAAGATTCTCGATCCGGCGAAAACCGAGGTGGCCTTCAACTCCACCTGGATGGACAAGATGGGGCCTGCGGACTTCATTCGCCTGACTTCCCAGTACACCGTTGCTCGCATGCTCGAGCGTGACGATTTCGACAAGCGCTATTCCACCAATCAGCCCATTGCCATTCACGAGTTCCTCTATCCGCTGGTTCAGGGTTATGACTCGGTGGCGCTGCGTGCCGATGTGGAATTGGGCGGTACCGATCAGAAGTTCAACCTGTTGATGGGCCGTGAGCTGCAGCGCGGTTATGGTCAGGAAGCTCAGTGCATTCTGACGATGCCATTGCTCGAGGGGTTGGACGGCGTCAAGAAGATGTCCAAGTCGCTGGGTAACTATGTGGGTATCCAGGAAGCGCCAGGTGTCATGTACAGCAAGCTGGTTTCCATTCCGGATGCCTTGATGTGGCGTTACTTCGAGTTGCTGAGCTTCTGCTCCATGGAGGAGATCCTTTCCTTTAAGGCGGATGTCGATGCAGGTGCGAATCCGCGGGATATCAAGATCAAGCTGGCTGAAGAGATCGTTGCGCGCTTCCATGGTGAAGAGGCTGCGGCGAATGCTCATCGTGCGGCGGGTAACCGTATGAAGGATGGTGAGCTGCCGGATGACCTGCCTGAGATCGAGCTGGCTGCTGCTGAAGACATGCCGATCGCGGCTGTCCTTAATAAGGCCGGCTTGGTAAAGAATTCGGCGATGGCGCGTGACCTGCTTGGCTCAGGTGGGGTGCGTGTGGATGGTGAGGTGGTTGAGCGTTCCTTTATATGGGCGATCGGCTCGACTCATGTTTGCCAGGCCGGAAAGAAGGCTTTTGCACGTATTACGCTTAAATCCGAATAAAACTGAAAATAGGTGTTGACGGCGAATCATATCTCTCTATAATTCGCCCCACTTCCGGCGCAGTCGAAAC
>NZ_JACMZT010000017.1:0-132348 GCF_017349615.1 Pseudomonas sp. GW531-T4 | reverse complement strand
AATGGCAGTTTTGCGGCGAGCTGGCAGTCGATTTTTCGCTTTGTTTTGTAAGGGGTTTCCTAGAAACTCTGGAACGCCTTTGGGCGGGTTGTACCCCTGAATTTGATCGGGCAGTCTGCGGGGGTCGTTGCAGTTTCAACGACCCGGATGTGGAAGTCTGGAAAAGTCATTGGTACAGCGCTCAACAGCGACTGCTGACGTTTTGCGTCCGCAGATCCGTGTTATGGCGACCATGCGTGGGGCACCTTCGGGTGCGCCGGGCTTTGGGTACCAAGGACTCCCCGGTCTTCCACACCCACGCATGGCTGCCACCCTCTCGTGTGGAAGCGAGACTGGCGGCTTTCATCTTTCAGAGAGTCGTAGGTACCCACATGAAAAAGCTCGTCCCCGATCCGCCACTCACTACCCCGCGTCGACTACGCGATCCTGAACTGGACGCGGCGAATATCTCCCTGCTCCTGTCGCTCAACGACCAGCAGCAACCGCTGCTCACACAACTCAAAGAAACCCGCAGCCAGCCGTTCGGCCTGCGCGACGCCCAGCAGCGCCCGCTGTTCGCGGTACAGGCCGGGGTGAATGCCGAAGAAGCCTTGATGCATGTTTCACTGCTGCTCAAATGCGCCGAAGAAGTCTCGGATGAAATCACCGAACAGGGCAGCGGCATCGAGCGCGGGTTGATCTGGTCCATGGTGCATTCCGTGGAAATGGCTCGCGCGGTGGTCGATGCCTTGCTCGATGGCGTGCGCACAGCTCGCTGACCACCCTTGGTAGGAGCGAAGCTTGCTCGCGATAGCATCGCCGCGGCCTTCTGCCGGACCGAGTCGCCTGCATCGCGAGCAAGCTTCGCTCCTACAGAGGCAGGTGGTGGATTCAGGCCTGTTCGAGCACTTCGTCGGCCTTGCCGCCGGCTTGCTGGATCACCAGGTGGATGAAGTGCAGCTTGGCGATCACCGCGGGCGGCAGGATGAAGGGATAGAAGTCGGGCTGACCCATGCTGCGTGACAATTCGTTGAGCATGCCCGCCAGTTCGATCCAGGCGTTGACGAAAGAGAGGAACGCCGGGCCGCCGGGATGCTGTGGGTCATACAGGGTGTCCAGCGGAAACGGCTGGTAGTCGAAGTCCATTTCCCGGGCGCTCATGCCGAAGCCCAGCGCGGTGTCCACCGCGTCCATCATGTGCAGGTAGTGGGCCCAGGTTTCCGCCCAGTCTTCCCAGGGGTGCATGGTGGCGTAGGCGCTGACGTAGGCCTGCGACCAATCGTTGGGCGCACCCTGTTGATAATGCCGGTCCAGGGCTTCGGCGTAGCTCGCGCGCTCGTCGCCGAACAGCGCGCGACAGGGTTCCAGCCAATGGCTATTGGCGATCAGGCGGTCCCAGTAGTAATGCCCCACCTCATGCCGGAAGTGGCCGAGCAAGGTGCGATAGGGTTCGTGCATCTGTACCCGCACCTGCTCGCGATAGGCGTCATCGGCTTCCTTGATGTCGAGGGTGATCAGGCCGTTGGCGTGGCCGGTCATGGGCGCCTTGCCCTGCCGATCGACACCGAGGAAATCGAAAGCCAGGCCAGCCTCTTCATCCTCGGTCTTGGCGATCAGCGGCAACCCCAGACTCACCAGTTGCGCCACCAGGCGGCGCTTGGCGATTTCCACCTTGCGCCAGCGCTCGGGGTTTTCCGCCACGCCAAGATCGGGAATGGTCCGGTTCAACCGGCACGCCATGCACAAGGTGCCGGCGCCATAAGCCGGCAGCAGCCAGTTACAGGCCGCCGGGGTATCGAGGTTGGCGCAGCGCCGGAACAGCCCCGCTTGCGGGTCGACGTCCAGCAGCCAGGTATCGACCTCCGGCCCTGGCTGCAGCGACGACAGGCGACTCTGTTCCGGTTGATAACCCAGGGCCGCCGAACAGGCCAGGCACTGACTGTTGCGAAAGAACAGCGACTGCCCGCAGCGGCACAACCAGACCTTGCTGTTGCGGCTGTTCTCACGGACAAAGGGCGCGGCGATACGGGAACTGAGCTGTTCGAAGAAGCGGTACATGGCGATCTCTCCCTGGGCTTGCCAAGACTAGATCATGGGAACGGGACTATTGTTCCATCGCCTTGCTGGCGATCCGCTTTTCTGTAGGAGCGAGCTTGCTCGCGAAGCGATTTCCATATCGCATCGCGTGCAAGCCTGGAGATTTTTTCGCGAGCAAGCTCGCTCCTACAAGGGAACACGATTCCATGTAGCCGCTGCCGCAGGCTGCGATAAGGTCCGCAGGACCTTCCGGCGCCCGACAAAGCAACGCCCGCTGCGCGGTCGATCGCAGCCTGCGGCAGCGGCTACAGGGTTATGCCGAGATACCGTGCTGGCCGAGGAAGGCCACGAAGGCTTCTTCATCCAGCACCTTGAGGCCCAACTCGTTGGCCTTGGCCAGCTTCGAGCCGGCGCCAGGACCGGCCACCACACAATGGGTCTTGGCCGAAACGGAACCGGCAACCTTGGCGCCCAGGCTTTCCAGCTTGTCCTTGGCCACGTCGCGGCTCATCAGCTCCAGCGAGCCGGTGAGCACCCAGGTCTGGCCAGCCAGCGGCAGCCCTTCCACCACCTTCTTCTCGCTCTGCCAGTGCATGCCGAAGGCTTGCAACTGCGCCTCGATGGCCAGCGCCCGTGTGGCGTTCTCGGCGATATCGAAGAACTCGCGCACGGCCTTGGCCTGCTTCTCCGGCAGGGTCTGGCGCATGTCCAGCCAGTCCGCCTTGACCACACCCTCGAGGGTCCCGAACTTGTCCGCCAGCTTCTGCGCCGCACCCGGCCCCACCGATGGAATGTTCAGCTTGTCGAGCATGCCACCCAGGGTGGTGCTGGCAGCGAACTCGGCGCCCAGGTCACCCTGATCCTGCAACTGCAGCCCGCACTGCTGCGGATCGAGCAAGGCACCGATGACCTGCCGGTTATGGCTGTCCTCGAAGAAGCTGTGAATCTCGTGAGCCACTTCCAGGCCGATATCCGGCAGGTAGGTCAGCACTTCCGGCAAGGCCTGCTGCACGCGCTCCAGGGAGGCCAGGGAGCGCGCCAGGACCTTGGCCGTCTCCTCGCCCACATCGGGAATGCCCAGGGCATAGATGAAGCGCGCCAGGCCCGGCTTCTTGCTGTCTTCGATGGCCTTGAGCAGCTTGTTGCTGGAGACCTCGGCGAAGCCTTCCAGGTCGATGATCTGCTCGTACTTGAGCTTGTAGAGGTCGGCCGGTGAGCCGATGAGTTTTTCGTCCACCAGCTGTTCGATGGTCTTGTCGCCCAGCCCTTCGATATCCATCGCCCGACGGGAAACGAAGTGGATGATCGCCTGCTTGAGCTGCGCACCACAGGCCAGGCGACCGACGCAGCGGTACACCGCGCCCTCGCTGATGGTTTCCTTGCCCTTGCTGCGCTTGATCAGTTGCGTGCGCTCGACGTGAGAACCGCACACCGGACAAGTTTCTGGGATATGCACCTGGCGTGCGTTTTCCGGACGGCGCTCGGTGACCACCTGCACCACTTGCGGAATCACATCGCCGGCGCGGCGGATGATCACGGTGTCGCAGATCATCAGGCCCAGGCGCGCCACTTCGTCCATGTTGTGCAGGGTCGCGTTGGAGACGGTGACACCCGCCACCTTGACCGGCCTCAGGCGCGCCACCGGGGTCACCGCGCCGGTACGGCCGACCTGGAATTCCACGTCCAGCAGCTCGGTCAGCTCTTCCATCGCCGGGAACTTGTGGGCGATTGCCCAGCGCGGCTCCCGCGCCCGGAAGCCCAGTTCGCGCTGCGAGGCAATGCTGTTGACCTTGAACACCACGCCGTCGATTTCATAGGGCAAGCCATTGCGGCGCTCGCCGATATCGCGGTAGTAATCCAGGCATTCGTCGATGCCCTTGGCCAGCTTCAGCTCGCGACTGACAGGCATGCCCCAGTGCTTGAGCTGCTCCAGATTGCCGATATGGGTGTCGGCGATATCCGCAGTGACCTGGCCGATCCCGTAGCAGCAGAACTCCAGCGGACGGCTGGCGGTGATCTTCGAGTCCAGCTGGCGCAAGCTGCCCGCCGCGGCGTTCCGTGGGTTGGCGAAGGTCTTGCCGCCAACCTCCAGCTGCGCGGCATTGAGCCGCTCGAAACCGGCCTTGGACATGTAGACCTCGCCGCGCACCTCGAGGGTCGCCGGCCAGCCACTGCCATGCAGCTTCAGCGGAATGTTGCGCACGGTGCGCACGTTGACGCTGATGTCTTCGCCGGTGGTGCCGTCGCCGCGGGTCGCGCCGCGCACCAGAACACCGTCCAGATACAGCAGGCTGACCGCCAGGCCATCGAGCTTCGGCTCGCAGCTGTATTCCACCGCCGCCCCGCCACCGAACAGATCGCCCACCGGCAGGTCGAGCCCCTCGGTCACCCGACGATCGAACTCACGCATGTCGGTTTCTTCGAAGGCGTTGCCCAGGCTGAGCATGGGGATTTCGTGGCGCACCTGAGTGAAGGCCGAGAGCGCCGCGCTACCCACGCGCTGGGTCGGCGAATCACTGCTGACCAGCTCCGGGTGCTCGGCTTCCAGCGCCTTGAGTTCGTGGAACAGGCGATCGTATTCGGCGTCGGGAATGCTCGGCTCGTCGAGGACGTGGTAGCGGTAGTTGTGCTGATCCAGCTCAGCGCGCAGCTCAAGAATGCGGGTTTCGACGGCGGTCATGGTGTTCTCTCAAAAAGCAAAAGAGCAGCCTAGGCTGCTCAATATTTGTCTGGAGGGTCTTGCGACCCTGTCGCGAGCCTGCTCCGGCAGGCCAAGGGTTATGCCGGAGCGACTGGCTCGCGAAGCGCTCAGCGCTTCTGGGTCAGGGCGCGACGCTCGAATTCGACGATGCGCTGACGGTAGTGTTCGATGGTCTGGGCGGTCAGTACGCTGCGCTGGTCGTCCTTCAGTTCGCCGTTCAGTTCCTGGGACAGCTTGCGCGCCGCAGCCACCATCACGTCGAAAGCCTGCTTCGGATGACGCGGGCCTGGCAGGCCGAGGAAGAAGCTCACAGCCGGAGTGCTGAAGTGGTCGATGTCGTCCAGGTCGAACACGCCTGGCTTGACCGCATTGGCCATGGAGAACAGTACTTCGCCATTGCCAGCCATGCTTTCGTGACGGTGGAAAATATCCATCTCGCCAAAACGCAGGCCACTTTCCAGGATGTTCTGCAACAGCGCCGGGCCCTTGAAGCCGCCGGCATCACGACAGATCACGCTGATCACCAGCACTTCTTCGGCTTGCGGCTGGTCCTTGTCGGCGTAGCCGGAAGCCTTGGTTTCATCCGGGAAGTCGTCGTCACGGCTGCTGAAGCTCGGGCCGCCGTCCAGGTCCAGGTTGAGGTTCAGGTCGCCCTGCTGTGGCTCGCTGCCACGCTTGCCACGCTTGGAACCAGACTCGCGCGGTTCGCGCGCCGGCGCGCTCATCGACGGCAGGTCGTGCTCATCGAGTTGCGGTTCCTTATGGGTATCCAGCACACGGGGCGGGCCCAGCAGTTCGGCACTGCTGTCGTCGTCCGGCAGGTTGGACAGGCTACGATCCAGACGGAATTTCAACTTCCCCTTGCCGCCGCGCATACGGCGCCAGCCATCAAAAAGAATACCGGCAATGACAATGATGCCGATGACGATCAGCCACTCGCGCAGACCGATTTCCATGTAATCCCGTGCCTCTATGAAAAATGCTGAAAAATAAGAGGTTTAGCAAACTGCAAACCGCTTTAAAACGTGGCGCCAACTCTATGTTCTGACTGGCCTTTTGCCCACGTATAGGAAAAATTGACATTAAACTAGCACGACCAAAGACAACTTTACACCGTCTGTCGCAACGGCTTCATTCAATATGTCGATCAGCCAGTACTCGGCGCAGGTAAAAACCTCTTACTTGTCACTTACATACCGGCTTTGGTCGCCCGGATATCAGGCGTCCACCATCGCCATCGCCTCCTCGACATCCACGGCTACCAGGCGTGAACAGCCGGGCTCGTGCATCGTCACGCCCATCAATTGATCGGCCATTTCCATGGCGATCTTGTTGTGGGTGATATAGATGAACTGCACCGTCTGCGACATCTCTTTAACCAGCCTTGCGTAGCGTCCAACGTTAGCGTCATCCAGCGGAGCGTCAACTTCGTCGAGCATGCAGAACGGCGCCGGGTTCAACTTGAAGATGGCAAATACCAGCGCCAGGGCCGTCAATGCTTTCTCACCACCGGACAACAAATGAATGGTGCTGTTCTTCTTCCCTGGCGGACGCGCCATGATCGTTACCCCTGTATCGAGTAGATCTTCGCCCGTCAGTTCCAAATAAGCGCTGCCGCCACCGAAAACTTTTGGAAAGAGTGCCTGTAAACCGCCGTTAATCTGATCAAAGGTATCCTTGAAACGATTACGGGTTTCCTTGTCGATCTTGCGAATCACGTTTTCCAGGGTTTCCAGGGCTTCCACCAGATCGGCGTCCTGGGCGTCCAGATAACGCTTGCGCTCGGACTGCTGCTGGTACTCATCGATGGCCGCGAGGTTGATCGCCCCCAGGCGCTGGATGCGCGCGGCAATCCGCTCGAGTTCTTCCTCGGCCTCTTTCTCGCTGGCCTGTTCGGTCAGCGTGGCGAGCACGCCCTGCAAGTCGTAGCCGTCTTCCAGCAACTGGTCCTGCAAGGTCTTGCGGCGCACGCTCAGGGCTTGCCATTCCATGCGCTGCTGTTCGAGCTGGCCACGGATCAATTGCGATTGCTGCTCGGCCTGGGTCCGGCGTTTTTCCGCATCGCGCAATTCGCGGTCGGCATCCTCCATGGCGATCTGCGCGCTCTTGAGCTCGACGTCGACGGTCATGCGCTTTTCCAGCAACTCCTCGAGCTTCAGGCGCAGCTCTTCCAGCGGTGCGGCGCCCTCCTCCAGGTTCAGGCTGAGCTGTTCGCGCTTCTCCGTCAGGCGCTCCGATTGCAGCTCCAGGCGTTCCAGGGCCTGGCGGGTGGAATCGTGCTGGGCCTTGAGCGAACCCAGGCGTACCGCCAACTGGTGAGCGTGATCCTTGTGCTGGCGCGCCTCCTGGCGCACCCGGTCCAGGCGCTCACGCAAACTGTCGCGCTGGGCCAGCAGCAATTCGCGCTGCTCGGTGTCCAGGGCCATGCTGTCGAGGGCTTCCTGCAGCTGCAGACGGGCTTCGCCCACCTGCTCGTGTTCCACGGCGCGCTGCTCGCCCAGCTCCGCCACCTCTTCATCCAGGCGGGTACGGCGCAAGGCCAGCTGTTCGGCCTTGGCCTTGCCGGCGGAAAGCTTGGCTTTCAATTCACCCTGCTGACGGGCTTCGTCCTGCAGCAGGCGGCGCAGGTGTTCGCGACCGTTCTCCTGCTGGCGCTGTTGCGCACGCAGGTTCTGCAAGTGGGTTTCCAGGTCTTCCACGCTGGCTTCGCGCTCGTCGCGCTCTTGGCTCAACTGCTCGATTTCCTGGTTGCGCGCGAGCATGCCGCTTTCCGCTTCGCTGGCGCGGCGCACCCGCAGGAAATGCCGGCCGACCCAGAAACCGTCGCGGCTGATCAGGCTCTCGCCGGCCGCCAATTGGCCACGCAGGGCAAGAGCCTGTTCAAGGCTTTCCACCGGTTTGACCTGACCCAGCCAGGGCGCCAGGTCGACCTGGGCATCGACCTTGTCCAGCAGGCTGCCGGGTATCCGCGCGCCCTCGCCCGCCAGCTGGAGCAGGCGCAGATCGCCCTGCTCGAACCCGGCCAGGTCAAAGCCGGCAAAGTCGTCGACCAACACCGCTTGCAGGTCGGCGCCGAGCACGGTTTCCACCGCCAGCTCCCAACCGGCCTCGACCTTCAAGCCTTCGGCCAAACGCGGACGCTCGGCCAACTGTTGCTCCTGCAGCCATTGCGCCGCGCCGGTCCCCGGATTGAGCGCCGCCTGCTGCAAAGCCTCCAGCGAGGCCAGGCGACCATTGAGACGTTGCAATTCACCCTGGGCCTGCTGCTGGGCCTGGGTCGCCTGATGCAGCTCCTGGCGCAGTTGCTCCAGGCGCTCGACCTGACCGTCTTCGCTGGCCTGCAAATCTTCCAGGGTCGCCTCGCTCGCCGCGAGTTGTTCGTTGAGTTCGAGGATTGCCGCGTCTTCCGGATCGGCGGCGAGCAACGCGCGCTCCTCCACCAGACGCCGCTGGCGCTCGCCCAGACGCTCCATGCTGCCTTCGAGCTGCTGGATACGCGACTGCTGCACCTCGGCCTGGCGCCGCGGCTCGGCGGACTTGAGGTTGAATGCGTCCCACTGCTCCTGCCAGCCGTGCATGGTGGCTTCGGCTTCTTCCAGGGCCGCGGCAGCCTCTTCGGCGGCGGCGCTGGTGACTTCCTGCTCGGGCTCGAGCATTTCCAGCTCTTCACCGAGGGTGGCGAGCAAGGTGCGGTCGTGACCCAGGTGGGATTCGGTCTCCTGGCGTGCACGCTCGGCCTCGCGCAAGTCGTCCTGCAACTGGCGCAGACGCTGCTGACCGTGCTGGATGCTCTGCTCGACCCGGGCGATATCGCCGCCGACCGAATAGAAGCGCCCCTGCACCAGATTGAAGCGCTCGGACAGCTCATGGTGACCGTCGCGCAGGCGCTCGATGGCGGCGTCGGCATTGCGTTGTTCCGCCACCAGGGCTTCAAAGCCGACTTCCTGGTTGCCGATGATCGATTCGCGCTGGCCGACCTGCTCGTTAAGCTCCTGCCAGCGCAACGCCGACAGCTGGGCCTTGAGCTGACGCTCCTCGGCTTTGTATTCCTGGTACTTCTCGGCCGCCTGGGCCTGGCGGTGCAGGCGTTCGAGCTGGCGCTCCAGCTCTTCGCGCAGGTCGGTCAGGCGCGCCAGGTTTTCGTGGGTACGGCGGATGCGGTTTTCGGTTTCCCGGCGACGCTCCTTGTACTTGGAAATCCCCGCCGCTTCTTCGATGAAGTTGCGCAGGTCTTCCGGCTTGGCTTCGATCAGCTTGGAGATCATGCCCTGCTCGATGATCGAGTAGCTGCGTGGCCCCAGGCCGGTGCCGAGGAAAATATCGGTAATGTCGCGACGGCGGCACTTGGCGCCGTTGAGGAAATAGCTGTTCTGACTGTCGCGGGTGACCTTGCGGCGGATGGAGATTTCCGCGTAGGCCGCGTACTCGCCGACCAGGGTGCCGTCGGAGTTGTCGAAGACCAGCTCGATGCTGGCCTGGCTCACCGGCTTGCGGCTGGTGGAACCGTTGAAGATGACGTCGGTCATCGACTCGCCGCGCAGGTTCTTGGCCGAGCTCTCGCCCATTACCCAGCGCACGGCGTCGATGATGTTCGACTTGCCGCACCCATTGGGCCCGACCACCGCCGCCATGTTACTGGGGAAGTTCACCGTGGTCGGGTCGACGAAGGACTTGAACCCCGCCAGCTTGATGCACTTGAGCCGCACGCTCAGGCAACCGTCAAGGCGGCGACTACCAGGTCGCAACTGCGCCGGGCATAGGCCGTCAACACCAGGCGGATGGTCGACAGGTCACGGGCCAGCACGGCGGCCAGCAGTTGCTCGAACAGGTCGAGGAATTCGCTCATTTCCGCCTTGCGCTGCTCCAGGGCCAGGAAATAGGCACGGCTCATCGCCGGCTGCAGGTTCTCGACGGTTTCCTGCAGGTACGGGTTGTTGGCGAATGGGTAAGCGGCGCGCATCACGTTGAAGCTGTCTTCGACGAAGCTGCGGATGTCCTGGCGCTCGTAGGCGGCGATCAGCCGTTGCTGGATCTGCAGGAACGGCGCCATGTCGGCTTGCAGTTCCCAGCCGTTGGCCACCGAGTTGCCCAGCAGGATGTACAGCTCGCTCATCAGGGTGCACAGGCTCTGCACCTTGTGCGGGGTGAGTTCGGTCACATGGGCGCCACGACGCGGCAGGATGGCGATCAGGTGACGGCGTTCGAGGATCAGCAGGGCCTCGCGGACCGAGCCGCGGCTGACGTTGAGGGCCAGCGTGACCTTCTGTTCCTGAATGCGCTCCCCAGGCTTGAGCTCGCCGCGAATGATGCGTTCGGCGAGGTGGTGAGCGATTTGCTCGGCGAGGCTGTCCGGCGCCTTGAACGTCATGGTTTTCCTTCAAACTCTTAGATCGGTACAAGCGGCGCAGTGTAGCGCAATTGCTACCTCATGGCGGAGTGCCCAAGGGCCTGAATTTGGCACGGAATAAGCAAAAAGCACTGCGGCCCGGGAGGGTCAATACTGTTTGAAAGCGCTTGTTGATCGGCAAAAAGCAATTTCTTGACCCTTAGGTCAGAAATTAATTGACCGAAAAGTCAGACATGACTAAATTCGGCCCACGTCGGTTACCAATAATAATGAGTCTGCGAGGCCTTCCGTGATCCAGTTTTTACTCAACCAGGAACTCCGTAGCGAGCACAGCCTGGACCCGAATCTGACGGTGCTCAACTATCTGCGCGAGCACCTGGGCAAGCCCGGCACCAAAGAAGGCTGCGCCAGTGGCGACTGTGGCGCCTGCACCGTGGTGGTCGGCGAATTGCACACCGATGACACGGGCGCGGAGCACATCCGTTATCGCAGCCTCAACTCGTGCCTGACCTTTGTCTCGTCGTTGCACGGCAAGCAGTTGATCAGCGTCGAAGACCTCAAGCACCAGGGCCAGTTGCACAGCGTGCAGAAGGCCATGGTCGAGTGCCACGGCTCGCAGTGCGGCTTCTGTACGCCGGGCTTCGTCATGTCGCTGTTCGCCCTGCAGAAGAACTCCGAGCAACCCGACTCGCACAAGGCCCATGAAGCCCTGGCCGGCAACCTGTGCCGCTGCACCGGCTACCGCCCGATCCTCGCCGCCGCCGAGCAGGCCTGTTGCGGCAAACAGCCTGACCAGTTCGACGCCCGCGAAGCCGAGACCATCGCGCGCCTGAAAGCCATCGCCCCCAGCGAGACCGGAGAGCTGAACAGTGGCGACAAACGTTGCCTGGTACCGCTGACCGTATCCGACCTGGCCGACCTGTATGACGCCTACCCGCAAGCCCGGCTGCTGGCCGGCGGCACCGACCTGGCGCTGGAAGTCACCCAGTTCCACCGCCCGCTGCCGGTGATGATCTACGTCGGCAACGTCGCCGAAATGAAACGCGTCGAACGCTTCGACGACCGCCTGGAAATCGGCGCCGCCACCGCCCTCTCCGATTGCTACGACGCCCTCAAGGCCGAGTACCCGGACTTCGGCGAGCTGCTGCAACGCTTCGCCTCGCTGCAGATCCGCAATCAGGGCACCCTGGGCGGCAACATCGGCAACGCCTCGCCCATTGGCGACTCGCCACCCTTGCTGATCGCCCTGGGCGCGCAGATCGTCCTGTGCAAAGGCAACACCCGCCGCACCCTGGCCCTGGAAGACTATTTCATCGACTACCGCGTCACTGCGCGCCAGGAAAGCGAGTTCATCGAGAAGATCATCGTGCCGCGGGCCAGCGCCCAGCAGCTGTTCCGCGCCTACAAGGTGTCCAAGCGCCTGGACGACGATATTTCCGCGGTCTGCGCGGCCTTCAACCTGCGCATCGAAAACGGCGTGATCGCCGACGCCCGCGTAGCCTTCGGCGGCATGGCCGCCACCCCGAAACGCGCCAAGCACTGTGAAGCCGCGCTGCTCGGCGCGCCCTGGAGCGAGGCCACAGTCGAACGTGCCTGCGCTGCCCTGGGCGAGGACTTCACCCCGCTTTCGGACTTCCGCGCCAGCAAGGAATACCGCCTGCTCAGCGCCCAGAACCTGCTGCGCAAATACTTCATCGAACTGCAAACACCGCACATCGAGACCCGGGTGACCGCTTATGTCTAATCATCACGACGTCGAGAAGACTCAAGCCGAACTGAGCGCCCTGTTTCAACAGGACCTGGCCACCGGCGTCGGGCGCAGCGTCAAGCACGACAGCGCCGCCAAGCATGTGTCCGGCGAAGCGGTGTACATCGATGACCGGCTGGAATTCCCCAACCAGCTGCATGTGTATGCGCGCCTCTCGGACCGGGCCCACGCGAAGATCCTCAGTATCGACACCGCGCCCTGTTACGCCTTCGACGGCGTGCGCATCGTCATCACCCACAAGGACATTCCGGGGCTGAAAGACATCGGCCCGCTGCTGCCCGGCGACCCGCTGCTGGCCATCGACGATGTGCAGTTCGTCGGCCAGCCGGTGCTGGCGGTGGCCGCCCGCGACCTGGAAACCGCGCGCAAGGCGGCCATGGCCGCGGTCATCGAATACGAGGACCTGGAGCCGGTGCTGGACGTGGTCGAAGCCCTGCGCAAGCGCCACTTCGTCCTCGACAGCCACACCCACCAGCGCGGCGACTCGGCCAAGGCCCTGGCCAGCGCCGAGCATCGCCTGCAGGGCACCCTGCACATCGGCGGCCAGGAACACTTCTACCTGGAGACCCAGATCTCCTCGGTGATGCCCACCGAAGACGGCGGCATGATCGTCTACTGCTCGACCCAGAACCCCACCGAAGTGCAGAAGCTGGTGGCCGAGGTGCTGGACGTGTCGATGAACAAGATCGTGGTCGACATGCGCCGCATGGGCGGTGGTTTCGGCGGCAAGGAAACCCAGGCCGCCAGCCCGGCATGCCTGTGCGCGGTGATCGCGCACCTCACCGGCCAGCCGACCAAGATGCGCCTGCCGCGGGTCGAAGACATGCTGATGACCGGCAAGCGCCACCCCTTCTATATCGAGTACGACGTCGGCTTCGACAGCACCGGACGCCTGCATGGCATCCAGCTGGAGCTGGCCGGCAACTGCGGTTGCTCGCCGGACCTGTCGGCCTCGATCGTCGACCGGGCGATGTTCCACGCCGACAACTCGTACTACCTGGGCGACGCCACCATCAACGGCCATCGTTGCAAGACCAACACTGCGTCAAACACCGCCTACCGCGGCTTCGGCGGCCCGCAAGGCATGGTCGCCATCGAAGAAGTGATGGACGCCATCGCCCGCCATCTCGCCCTCGACCCGCTGGCGGTGCGCAAGGCCAACTACTACGGCAAGACCGAACGCAACATTACCCACTACTACCAGACCGTCGAGCACAACATGCTCGAAGAGATGACCGCGGAACTGGAAGCCAGCAGCCAGTACGCCGAGCGTCGCGAAACGATCCGCCGCTATAACGCCAACAGCCCGATCCTGAAAAAGGGCCTGGCGCTGACCCCGGTGAAATTCGGCATTTCCTTCACCGCCAGCTTCCTCAACCAGGCCGGCGCGCTGGTGCATGTCTACACCGACGGCAGCATCCACCTCAACCACGGCGGCACGGAAATGGGCCAGGGCCTGAACACCAAGGTGGCGCAGGTGGTGGCCGAAGTGTTCCAGGTGGAAATCGACCGGGTGCAGATCACCGCGACCAACACCGACAAGGTGCCCAACACCTCGCCGACTGCCGCCTCCAGCGGCGCTGACCTGAACGGCAAGGCCGCGCAGAATGCCGCCGAAACCATCAAGAAACGCCTGGTGGAATTTGCCGCCCGGCAGTACAAGGTCAGCGAGGAAGATGTGGAATTCCACAACGGCCATGTGCGGGTCCGCGACCAGATCCTGAGCTTCGAGGAGCTGATCCAGCAGGCCTATTTCGCCCAGGTCTCGCTGTCCAGCACCGGCTTCTACAAGACTCCGAAAATCTACTACGACCGTGCCCAGGCCCGTGGCCGGCCGTTCTACTACTTCGCCTACGGCGCCGCCTGCGCCGAAGTGATAGTCGACACCCTGACCGGCGAGTACAAGATGCTGCGCACCGACATCCTGCATGACGTCGGCGCCTCGCTGAACCCGGCCATCGACATCGGCCAGGTGGAAGGCGGCTTTATCCAGGGCATGGGCTGGCTGACCATGGAAGAGCTGGTGTGGAACGCCAAGGGCAAATTGATGACCAACGGCCCGGCCAGCTACAAGATTCCGGCGGTGGCCGACATGCCGCTGGACCTGCGGGTCAAGCTGGTGGAAAACCGCAAGAATCCGGAAGACACGGTGTTCCATTCCAAGGCCGTGGGCGAGCCGCCGTTCATGCTCGGCATCGCTGTCTGGTGCGCGATCAAGGATGCCGTGGCCAGCCTTGGCGATTACCGGCACCAGCCAAGGATCGACGCGCCGGCCACGCCGGAGCGGGTGTTGTGGGGCTGCGAGCAGATGCGCCAGTTGAAGGTGACCAAGGCCGTCGAGGCCGAGTCTGAACTGGCGCCGCTCTAGACCGAGGTGCGCCCATCGCGGGCAAGCCTCGCTGCTACAGGTTGTGCGTCGTTCGCGCGTTACCTGTCCGTAGGAGCGAGGCTTGCCCGCGATGATGGCCGAACAGACAACAGCGATGTTGAGGTGAAACATGTACAACTGGATCAGCGCCCTCGCCGACCTGCAAACCCGCGGTGAACCCTGCGTGCTGGTGACCATCATCGAAGAGCTGGGTTCGACGCCACGCAATGCCGGCTCGAAAATGGTCATCAGCGCCACCCAGAGTTTCGACACCATCGGCGGTGGCCACCTGGAATACAAGGCCATGCAGATCGCCCGCGAGATGCTCGCCAGCGGCAAGCAGGACACCCACCTGGAGCGCTTCAGCCTGGGCGCCAGCCTCGGCCAGTGCTGCGGCGGTGTGACCGTGTTGCTGTTCGAACCCATGGGCCAGGTCCAGGCGCAGATCGCGGTCTTCGGCGCCGGCCATGTCGGCCGCGCCCTGGTGCCGCTGCTCGCCAGCCTGCCGTGCAAGGTGCGCTGGATCGACTCACGGGAACAGGAATTCCCCGAGCAGATCCCCCAGAGCGTGCGCAAGATCGTCAGCGAAGAGCCCGTCGATGAAATCGACGACCTGCCCGCCGGCAGCTACTGCATCGTCATGACCCACAACCACCAGCTCGACCTGGAGCTCACCGCCGCGATTCTCAAGCGCAACGACTTCGCCTACTTCGGCCTGATCGGCTCGAAGACCAAGCGAGTGAAGTTCGAACACCGCCTGCGCGAGCGCGGCTTCGACAACAGCGTGCTGCAACGCATGCGCTGCCCGATGGGGCTGGGCGAGGTCAAAGGCAAGTTGCCTGTGGAAATCGCCATCTCCATCGCCGGCGAAATCATCGCCACCTATAACGCCAATTTCGGCCAGCACAGCGCCCGCGCCGAACCCATTGCCAAGCTGCTGCCGGCCTCGCGCCGCAGCCATGCCTCCCATTAAAAAGCCACGAACCGAGACTGCCTCATGCCTCTGACTCGCAAAGCCTACCGTGCCGCCATCCTGCACAGCATCGCCGACCCCGCCGAGGTCGGCATCGAAGCCTCCTACGAGTACTTCGAGGATGGCCTGCTGGTGGTCGACAATGGCCAGATCAGTGCCCTCGGCCACGCCAGCGAATTGCTCGCCAGTTTGCCCGCCGATACCGAGATCACTCACTACAAGGATGCGCTGATCACCCCAGGCTTTATCGACACCCATATCCACCTGCCGCAGACCGGTATGGTCGGTGCCTATGGCGAGCAGTTGCTGGACTGGCTCAACACCTACACCTTCCCTTGCGAAAGCCAGTTCGCTGACCGGGCCCATGCCGAGGAAGTGGCGGAGATTTTCATCAAGGAGCTGCTGCGCAACGGCACCACCACCGCCCTGGTCTTCGGCAGCGTGCATCCGCAATCGGTGAATGCCTTTTTCGCAGCGGCCGAAAAGCTCGACCTGCGGATGATCGCCGGCAAGGTGATGATGGACCGCAACGCTCCCGACTACCTGACCGACACCGCCGAATCCAGCTACCTGGAAAGCAAGGCGCTGATCGAGCGCTGGCACGGCAAGGGTCGCCTGCACTACGCGGTGACACCACGTTTCGCCCCGACCAGCACCCCGGAACAACTGACCCTCGCCGGGCAGTTGCTCGGTGAATACCCCGACCTGTACATGCAGACCCACATCAGCGAAAACCTGCAGGAAGTCGAATGGGTCAAGGAGCTGTTCCCGGAGCGCAAGGGTTACCTGGATGTGTACGACCACTTTCAGCTGCTGGGCAAACGCTCGGTTTTCGCCCACGGCGTGCACCTGTGCGACGACGAATGCGCACGCCTGGCGCAAACCGGTTCGGCCGTGGCCTTCTGCCCGACCTCGAACCTGTTCCTCGGCAGCGGCCTGTTCAACCTGCCGATGGCCGAGAAACACAAACTGAATGTCGGCCTCGGTACCGACGTCGGCGGTGGCACCAGCTTCTCGCTGCTGCAGACCCTGAACGAAGCCTACAAGGTCATGCAACTGCAGGGCGCGCGCCTGAGCCCGTTCAAGTCGCTGTACCTGGCCACCCTCGGCGGCGCCCGCGCACTGCGCCTGGAAGAGCGGATCGGCACCCTGCAGCCGGGCACCGACGCCGACTTCCTGGTGCTCGACTACAACGCCACGCCGCTGCTGAGCTATCGCCTGAAACAGTCCAAGAGCATCGCCGAAACGCTGTTCGTGCTGATGACCCTGGGCGACGACCGCATCGTGGCGCAGACCTATGCCGCGGGCAATCTGGTGCACCAGCGCTAAGTTTTTCCAGGCATAAAAAATCCCCCGTGATCGTTGGATTCCGGGGGGATTTTTTGTGCCCTTCCGGCCGTCATCGCGGGCAAGCCTCGCTCCTACAGAGTGGCTGTGATCGTTCGAGCAAAATCCAGCTTGCAGGAGCGAGGCTTGCCCGCGGAGGGCCCGTTGCGATGTCTCAGAGCTTGGCGGGAGAACGGCCCGGCTTCTTGGTTTGCAGCAGGTGCGAGAACACCGCGTGCAGGTCGTCCGAGGCGCTTTCTTCGTCGAGGTTGAGCTTGCTGTCGATGTGATCCATGTGATGCATCATCAGGGTCACCGCCAGCTCCGCGTCGCGGGCCTCGATGGCGTCGATCAACTGGGTGTGTTCATCGTAGGAACAGTGCGAGCGGTTGCCGCTTTCGTACTGGGCGATGATCAGCGATGTCTGCGAGACCAGGCTGCGCTGGAAGCTGATCAGCGGGGCATTCTTCGCCGCTTCGGCAAGCTTCAGGTGGAACTCGCCCGACAAGCGGATACCGGCGCCGCGATCGCCGCGGGAGAAGCTGTCGCGCTCGTCGTTGACCATCTGCCGCAGCTCGGCAAGCTGCTCGGCCGTGGCATGCTGCACCGCCAGTTCGGTGATCGCCCGCTCCACCAGCCGGCGCGCCATGAACACCTGGCGGGCTTCCTCGACACTCGGGCTGGCCACTACCGCGCCGCGATTGGGCCGCAGCAGCACCACGCCTTCATGGGCCAGGCGCGACAGCGCACGACGAATGATGGTACGGCTGACCCCGAAAATTTCCCCCAGCGCCTCTTCGCTCAACTTGGTGCCGGGCGCCAGGCGCTGTTCGAGGATGGCCTCGAAGATATGCGCGTAGACAATATCGTCCTGGGTCCCGCTGCGACCGGCCTTGCCTGCTCGCGGTTGTTTCTTGAGGGGTTGCAACTGTTCGTTCATGGGCACTCGAGTCGGGAGAACTGCGGCGAATTGACCGTGACTGTAATACGGCACAGTGGGTCACTGACAAGTATCGCGTAAAAACAATGGCACATTGTACACAACCCATGGGGTCCATTCGCAATAACTGTATGGTCCAGCGCCTGTCGCAACGACTGTACGGCCATTTGCCGCCCTGGCTGTATTGCAATGAATAGTTACTTTTACGTTTAGGCTTGGCCCCTGCTTTCGTCACCCAACGCCCCTGCGCCGGGCTTTCGGGTGGCAGATATCTTCATCAGAACAAGGAACAGTGCTCCATGTCCGACGCCTCCCTCGCGCCGTTACGCCCCCTGGCCGATACTTCGCCCTCGGCCGTAGTCGCCGGCTTCATCGCCATGATGACCGGCTACACCAGCTCCCTGGTGCTGATGTTCCAGGCCGGACAGGCCGCCGGGCTGACCAGCGGGCAGATTTCCTCCTGGATCTGGGCCATCTCCATCGGCATGGCCGTGTGCAGCATCGGCCTGTCCTTGCGCTACCGCACCCCGATCACCGTCGCCTGGTCGACCCCCGGCGCCGCGCTGTTGATCACCAGCCTGTCCGGGGTGAGCTACGGCGAAGCCATCGGCGCCTATATCACCTGCGCGGTGCTGGTGACTATCTGCGGCCTGACCGGCAGCTTCGAACGCCTGGTCAAGCGCATCCCGGCCTCGCTCGCCGCGGCACTGCTGGCGGGCATCCTGTTCAAGATCGGCAGCGAAATCTTCGTCGCCGCGCAGCACCGCACCGGCCTGGTGCTGGGCATGTTCTTCAGCTACTTGCTGGTCAAGCGCCTGTCACCACGCTACGCGGTGCTCGCCGCGCTGTTGATCGGCACCGCGCTGGCCGGCGTGATGGGCCTGCTGGACTTCAGCCAGTTCCACCTGGAAGTCGCCACACCGGTGTGGACCACTCCGCACTTCTCCCTGGCGGCGACCATCAGCATCGGCATCCCGCTGTTCGTGGTGGCCATGACCTCGCAGAACATGCCCGGGGTCGCAGTACTGCGCGCCGACGGCTACAACGTGCCGGCCTCGCCGCTGGTCACCACCACCGGTATCGCCTCCCTGCTGCTGGCGCCATTCGGCTCCCACGGCATCAACCTGGCGGCCATCAGCGCGGCGATCTGCACTGGCCCTCATGCCCACGAGGACCGCAACAAGCGCTACACCGCGGCGGTCTGGTGCGGGATTTTCTACGGCATCGCCGGGGTCTTCGGTGCCACCCTGGCGGCCTTGTTCGCGGCACTGCCCAAGGAGCTGGTGCTGTCGATCGCCGCCCTGGCGCTGTTCGGCTCGATCATCAACGGCCTGAGCATCGCCATGAGCCAGGTGAAGGAGCGCGAGGCAGCGTTGATCACCTTTATGGTGACGGCCTCGGGCCTGACCCTGTTTTCCGTCGGCTCGGCGTTCTGGGGAATCGTGGCCGGCGTGCTGACCCTGGTGATCCTGAACTGGAACAACGAATAAGCCTGTGGCCGCTGCCGCAGGCTGCGATCGCGACCGAAGGGTGCGCAAGGCCTCAGGATCGCTGAAGCCCTTCGGGCTTATCGCAGCCTACGGCAGCGGCTACAACCCGCCCACGCGAAATCCCGGGAAACAGGCCCGAGGCATATAAAGGTTCTGCGGGGGGAATAAATAGATGAAGGCTGTACAGCGACAGCCGTGAGTCGGTAGCCCGGACGGGCCACCGACTCAGCACATCAGGCTACCGGATTGATCGAGTTTTCCGGGTACCAGACGTCCAGCAGCGGGCTGACTTCAACGCTGGTCAGCTCGGTGCGGGCCTTGAGCCAGGCTTCGACCTTGGCACGTTGCTCTTCGCTGACCGAACCGCGTTTGCTCAGGCAAACCAGGCCGAAGTCATCGCCACCAACATAGCCAAGGCCGTTGGCTTCCATCGCTTCTTTGAGGAACGCGTCGAGGAAAGCGTCAATAGCCTCTTCGGCCAGATCTTCTTTGAAATCCAGGTTCAGCTCAAAACCCAGCTCCTGAAATTCATCTACGCACAGTTTTTTGCGCAGACGGCGGGAACGGTTAGTGGCCATGGAACAATCCTCATAAGTAATAACGGGCGGCACTTTACCAGTTTAAACAACCGATTGCCTGACTCTATGAGGGCCTTGGCCGGCCATTGGGAAAAAAATAGCGGATTCGCCCGACGCGGCACGGCACAAGCCGCTATACCTTGGGGCATAATGCCGACACTTTCGTGACCACTGAGGGAATTTATCGTCATGCCCTCGTCTTTTCTCCCCTCGGCTGTAGGGTTTTACTTCACATGATCAAATCTTTGCGCCCACTTTTTCTTGCCGGTCTTCTTCTGCCCCTGGCCATTTCCGTTTCCGCAGCCCCCGTCAACACCACCCTTTCGCCCAAGGTTCAACAGGCCCTCAAGGCCAGCAAACTGCAAGACAACGCCCTGTCGCTGGTGATGATCCCGCTCAACGGCCCGGGCACGGCCACGATCTACAACGCCGACGTGTCGGTCAACCCGGCCTCCACCATGAAACTGGTCACCACCTACGCCGCCCTGGAAATGCTCGGCCCGACCCACCAGTGGAAAACCGAGTTCTATACCGACGGCACCCTGAGCGGCGGCATCCTCAATGGCAACCTGTACCTCAAGGGCGGCGGCGACCCCAAGCTGAACATGGAAAAACTCTGGTTGCTGATGCGCGACCTGCGGGCCAACGGCGTGCAGCAAGTGACCGGCGACCTGGTGCTGGACCGCAACTTCTTCGTGCAGCCGCAACTGCCGCAGTTCAACGACGACGGCAATGACGAGAACAAGCCGTTCCTGGTCAAGCCCGACTCGCTGCTGGTCAACCTCAAGGCCCTGCGCTTCGTGGCGCGCAATGACTCGGGCAAGGTGCTGATTTCCGTCGAACCGCCGATTGCCAGCATTCGCATCGACAATCAGGTCAAGGCCGTCGGCGGTAAACAGTGCACCGGCAACGTTCGCTACAACCCGGTCCCGCAGGCGGACGGCGGCGTCACCGTGACCGTCAACGGCCAGTTGGGCGACGGCTGCAGCTCGCAGACCTACCTGTCGCTGCTTGACCACGCGACCTACACCGCCGGCGCCGTACGCGCCATCTGGAAGGAACTGGGCGGCAGCATCCAGGGCAAGGACCGCCTGGCCGCCGTGCCATCCAGCGCCAAGGTGCTGGCCCGGGCCTTCTCGCCGGACCTGGCGGAAATCATCCGCGACATCAACAAATACAGTAACAACACCATGGCCCAGCAGCTGTTCCTCAGCCTCGGCGCGCAATACCGCACCGAAGCCGATGGCGACGATGCCAAGGCAGCGCAACGGGTGGTGCGTCAGTGGCTGGCGAAGAAAGGCATCACCGCGCCGCATCTGGTGATGGAGAACGGTTCAGGCTTGTCCCGTGCCGAACGGGTCAGCGCCCGGGAAATGGCCTCCATGCTGCAAGCGGCCTGGAGAAGCCCGTACTCGGCGGAGTTCATCAGTTCGATGCCGATCGCCGGCATGGACGGCACCATGCGCAAGCGCCTGAAGCGCACCGCCATGTCCGGTGAAGCCCATGTGAAGACCGGGACCCTGAACACCGTGCGCGCCATCGCCGGCTACAGCCGCGACAGCAACGGCAACACCTGGGCCGTGGTGGCGATCCTCAACGATCCTAAGCCATGGGGCGCGTCCTCGGTGCTCGACCAGGTGCTGCTGGATCTGTATCGCCAGCCGAAACTGGCAGACACCGCTTCGACCCTGTAAGCCGTCACTTGCAGGTGGCGCGGCAACCCCGCGCCACCTCGCTCCTCTGCCCCACTCGCCTCAAGCCATCTCGGCCTGGACCCGGTCGCGCCCTGCCTGCTTGGCCGCATAGACCCCGGAATCCGCCCGCAGCAACAGCCCGTCGGCCCCTTCGTGCTCCCGCCAGCTGGCGATGCCGAAACTGGCCGTGACAATGCCCACGCCATCGATCGGCGAGCTGCGCAGCCCGCGCCACAGCTCCTCGGCCAGGACATAGGCCTGCTGGCCATCGGTGTCCGGGCACAGCACCATGAATTCTTCGCCGCCCAAGCGGCAAAACACATCCGTGCGCCGCAGACGAAGGCTGATGCGCTCACAGACACCGCGCAGCACCATGTCGCCGATGGCATGCCCATGCTGGTCGTTGATCCGCTTGAAGTGGTCGATATCCAGCATGATCACCGCCAGATTGCCCACCCCGCGCTCGACCCGCGCCATTTCCGTCTGCAGGCGCTCCTGGAAATAGCGGCGGTTGTGGATGCCGGTCAGGGAGTCGGTGACCGACAGCGCCCGCAACTCCTCCTCGACCCGCTTGAGGTCGGAGATGTCCGACAGATAGCCATGCCACAGCACTCCACCCCCCGCCAGCTTTTCCGGGGTCGCCTCGCCACGCACCCAGCGCAGGCCGCGCTGTGGCAACTGCACCCGATACTCCTCGCGCCAGGGGCTGAGGTTGCGCGCCGAAGTCCAGATCGAGCCACGCACCCGGGCCACATCGTCCGGGTGAATACGCTCGAACACCGGGTTGGCATCGCGCTGCAACTGCTGCGGATCGATCTCGTAGATGTCGCGGATGCCGTCACTGACGTAGCTGAAGCTGGAATGGCCTTCGGCATCCACCTGGAATTGGTAGATAGCGCCGGGCACATGGGCGCTGAGTTTCTTCAGCAGGCGATCGCGGGCCGCCAGCGCCTCGTGGACCCGCTTGCGTTCGGTGATGTCGATGCAGATGGCCAGGTGCCCGACCCATAAACCGTGATCGTCCAGGACCGGGGTGGCCAGCATGTTCACCACCAGGTGGCTGCCATCGCGGCGCACCAGGGTCCACTCGCGGGTTTCCTCGCCACGCTCTTCGGAACCGTCCACCAGCATCGCCTGGCACATCGGGATCTGCCGGCCGTAACGCTGGCTGAGGGCTTGCGCGCGCGCATTCAGCTCCGCGGGCAGGTGCAGGCTTTCCAGGGTCAGGTGGCCCACCACCTCGGCGCTGTTGTAGCCGAGCATATGTTCGGCGCCGGCATTGAAGGTGCTGATCACACCCCGCAGGTCCGTGGCGATGATCGCTACCTGGGTCGCCGCATTGAGCACGCTGCGCAGCTGCCCATGGGTGCCGCGCAATTCCTGCTCCCGGACCCGCAGCTCCTCGGTGCGCTGTTCCACCAGCCGCAGCGCGCGCTGCCGCTGGCTGACCAGGACATACAGCAAGGCGCTGAGCAGCAGGCTGAGCAGCGTGCCGAGGATCACCTGGCTGGACACCGAAGAATGGTTGGCCTGGAGGAACACCGCGCTGGGGCGGATGTTCACCTGGTAATCATGATCGGCCAGGCTCAGCACCCGGCTCACCGCCAACGGGCTGTCCCCCGGGCCGTTGCTCGATTCATAGAGCTTGCCGTACGACTCGGCGGTCGACAGGTCGATGATCTGCACGAACAGGTTGTCCTGGCTCTGCTCGGGCAGGCCATCGACCACCAGTTGGCGCATGCTGATCACCGCGATCACATAACCGTATGGCTCGGGGGTCGACAGGGCCACATCGGTGCGCAGGCTGACCGGAGTCGCCAGGATGATGCCGCGCGCGTAGGAAGGCTCGACTCCGACCAAGCGCACCGGCTGTGAAACCGCCACGCCCCCGCGCTGCCGCGCCCGTTCGAGGGTATCGCGACGCATCGGCTGGGCCAGCAGGTCGAACCCCAGGGGCGAGCCCAGCGGGCTTTGGGTCTGGCTGTAGAGCACCGGTATGTACTCATCGCGCTCGGCGGCTCGCTGCAGCTTGCCCTCGGCATTCAGGTCGGCAATGAAATAATCCGGCGCCCCCTGCTCCTGCGCCATGCGCTCGAACGACGCACGCTCGGCGCGGCTGACGCGCGGCGCCCAGGCGTAGGCCTGGGTCCGATGCAAGAGAGGTTTGGTGTAACCGTCGAAGTCCTGGCGCGAGACCGTACCGGAATTGATGAAGAAGCGCTTGAGACCATCCAGGCGCTGCTCCTGGTCTTCGAAGCGCTCTTCGATGCGGCTATAACGTTCGCTGGCCAACAGCTGGAAGCGTTGGCGCAACTGCTGCTGATACAGATTGAGGGTCGACCAGGCCAGCAGCCCGGTCAATACACAGCCAAACAGCAATACCAGTAGCGCGACCAGCCAGGCCGACACGTCTTCGCTGATGAAGCCCAAGATTTTCGGGCGTACCGAGTGCAACGACATAAGCAAAACTCATAACGCCAGCGAACATGAGCGTCACATGGGCTTGCATTGAGTTATAGCTATTCGCCACTAATTTGGCTAGAGCAAAGAGCCTTGAAAATCAAGGCTCTGTGGATCCAATCAACGTCAGCGGGCGGTGATTTTCCAGGCCCGGTGGATCTTGCCGTTACGGGCAAAATCCGGGTCGATGGTCTTGGCGGTGATCTCCTCGACGGAGTAGCGCGCCGCCAGGTTTTCCTCGAGCTGGAACTTGCGGAAGTTGTTGGAGAAATACAGCACGCCACCGCTGGCCAACCGGGCCATGGCCAGGTCGAGCAGTTGCACGTGGTCACGCTGCACGTCGAACACCCCTTCCATGCGCTTGGAGTTGGAGAAGGTCGGCGGGTCGATGAAGATCAGGTCGAACTCATCGCGGCAGGTCTCCAGCCAGGCCATGACATCGCCCTGCTCCAGACGGTTCTTGTCGGAGAAACCGTTGAGCGACAGGTTGCGCCGCGCCCAGTCCAGGTAGGTCTTCGACAGGTCGACGCTGGTGGTGCTGCGCGCCCCGCCTTTGGCCGCGTGCACACTGGCGGTGGCGGTGTAGCAGAACAGGTTGAGGAAACGCTTGCCGGCGGCTTCTTTCTGAATCCGCAGGCGCATCGGCCGGTGGTCGAGGAACAGCCCGGTGTCGAGATAGTCGGTGAGGTTGACCAGCAGCTTCACGCCGCCTTCGCTGACTTCAGTGAACTTGCCCTGGGCGCTCTGGCGTTCGTACTGCCTGGTGCCGCTCTGGCGCTCGCGACGCTTGATCACCACCCGGCTCTTGTCGACGTTCAACGCCTGCGGAATCGCCGCCAGGGCATCGAACAGACGGGCCTGGGCCTTTTCCGGGTCGATGGATTTCGGCGCGGCGTATTCCTGCACGTGCACCCAGTCGTGGTACAGGTCGATGGCCAGGGAGTATTCCGGCATGTCGGCATCGTAGACGCGATAGCACTCGACGCCTTCGCGCTTGGCCCACTTGCCCAGCACCTTGAGGTTCTTCTGCAGGCGGTTGGCGAACATCTGCCCGCCTTCGCTCAGGCGCGCCTGCTCGACCACAGGGGCTGGCGCCGGCTTGATCGGGTTGCCGTTCTTGTTGTACTGGCGCTCCTGCGGAACCAGCGGCGCCTTGTCGGCCTCGGCCTGTTCCCGCTCGATCTGCCGCTGTTCCGGGGTGCGGCGCTCACCGGTGACGAACTGATCCGGCTGCACCTTGATCAGCAGCAGCTTGCACGGCAAGGCGCCGTTCCAGAACGAATACTGCTTGTGGCTGCGGATGCCCATGCGCTTGCCCAGGTCCGGCGCGCCGGTGAACACCGCCGCTTCCCAGCCCAGGCAAGCCTGGCGCAGGCGCTCGCCGAGGTTCTGGTAGAGATACAGCAGGCTGGCTTCGTCACCCAGGCGCTCGCCGTAGGGCGGGTTGCTGATCACCAGGCCTTTCTGGTTCTGGTCCGGGCGCGGCTCGAAGGTCGCCACTTCGCCCTGGTAGATCTTGATCCACTCACTGAGGCCGGCGCGCTCGACGTTGTTGCGCCCTGGCTGGATCAGCCGTGGGTCGGCTTCGTAACCGCGAATCCACAGCGGCGGCTTGGCCAGGCCAGCCTGGGCCCGCGCCTGGGCTTCTTCGTGCAGCTTGCGCCACAGGGCCGGGACGTGACCGAGCCAGGCGGTGAACCCCCACTGCTCGCGCTTGAGGTTGGGGGCGATGTCGGCAGCGATCATCGCCGCCTCGACCAGGAATGTGCCCACGCCGCACATCGGGTCGGCCAGGGCGCCGCCATTGGCCGCGATACGTGGCCAGCCGGCACGGATCAGGATCGCCGCCGCGAGGTTTTCCTTCAGCGGTGCCGCGCCCTGCTGCAGGCGATAGCCGCGCTGGTGCAGGCTGTGGCCGGACAGGTCGAGGGAAAGGATGGCTTCGCCGCGATCCAGGCGCAGGTGAATGCGCAGGTCCGGGTTGAGCTTGTCGATGGAGGGACGCTCGCCAGTCGGCGTGCGCAGCCGGTCGACGATGGCATCCTTGACCTTCAAGGCGCCGAAGTGGGTGTTGTCGATGCCCGAGCCGTGGCCGCTGAACTCCACCGCCAGGGTGCCGTCCGCCAGCATGTGGTCCTGCCAGTCGACGTCATGCACGCCGTGGTAGAGGTCTTCGGCGTCCTTCATCGGGAAGCGCTTGAGCACCAGCAGTACCCGGTTGGCCAGGCGCGACCAGAGGCACAGGCGGTAGGCGGTCTCCATGTCGGCCATGCCGCGCACGGCCGAGGTATGTTCGCGCGCGTCTTCAAGGCCAAGCCCGGCGGCTTCCTCGATGAGCAGGCCTTCAAGGCCTTTGGGACAGGTGAGGAAGAGTTCGTAGCGATCCGACATGGGAGTTCAGGGCCTTTAGCAATAAGTGAACGGACAACGCATCGTCCGCCCGGTTTTCAATCAAGCGCTTTTCTTGAAGAGCGCTCGCGTGGCACGAATCTGTGCCGTCCCGCCCCTGCTGTTCAGCTCGCCGCTAGCGGTGACCACGGGGGCCAAAAGAGCTTAGATGCCGGGGCAGATAAATAAGTCAGTGAAACAAAAGGTCATAACTCGACCTTTCATCGAATAATACCTGAGTGCAACGGAGTGGAATTCTCACTAAAGCATTAAGCCCATCATCCAGTAAGAGGCTGATCAGAGCGAGGTTTGCCTGACTGAGCCGAGGTAAAGCAGGCCGTTCTTATGGCCTTAGCATCATTATCGTTACGTCCTTATGACAAAACGATCATTCCCACGCTGTGACGCATTGGTTAGAAATCAACTCAGGTTGGCGCCGCAACGACGCCAACACCACGCTCGCGACGCCGGCAGCGAGCACCAACGGCAGAAGCAATCTGCCCGGCCTCAATCGAGGCCGACGGGACATAAGACAGTCAACAAGTGAGGGAAACACCCTATGAGAAGACTTAAGCGTGATCCGTTGGAAAGAGCATTTTTGCGCGGATATCAGTATGGCGTTCATGGCAAGTCCCGTGAGCTTTGCCCATTTACTCTACCGTCGGTACGCCAAGCCTGGATCAATGGCTGGCGCGAAGGACGCGGCGACAACTGGGACGGTATGACCGGCACTGCGGGAATCCACAGACTCAACGAACTTCACGCCGTCGGCTAAAACAGGGCACACATTCCGACACCAAAATCTGAATACGTAACGACTTAACCACGCACGTCCCATCCGGACGGCGGGCTGCGGCCCAGGGGCTCCTTTCAGGAGCCCTTTTTATTGGCCGCGCAAAAAACTCAGCGCAACGCCGCGATCGCGTCCACCGACTCGCGAATCAGCGCCGGGCCCTTGTAGATGAAGCCCGAATACAGCTGCACCAGGCTGGCGCCGGCGGCGATCTTTTCCGCCGCATGCTTGCCTTCGGTGATACCGCCTACCGCGATGATCGGCAAACGCCCGGCCAGCTCGCCCGCCAGCACCTTCACGGTGTGGGTGCTCTTGTCGCGCACCGGCGCGCCGGACAGGCCGCCCGCCTCGTCGCCATGCTCCATGCCTTCGACGCCGACGCGGCTCAGGGTGGTGTTGGTGGCGATGACCGCATCCATCCCGGTTTCGATCAGCGCCTGCGCCACTTCGGCGGTTTCTTCGTCGGTCATGTCCGGGGCGATCTTGATCGCCAGCGGCACCCGCTTGCCATGCTGCACCGCCAGCTCCTGCTGACGCTGGCTGAGGGCGCCGAGCAACTGCTTGAGCGATTCGCCGAACTGCAGGCTGCGCAGGCCCGGGGTGTTGGGCGAACTGACGTTGACCGTCACATAGCTGGCGTGGGCATACACCTTGTCCAGGCAGATCAGGTAGTCATCCACCGCGCGCTCGACCGGGGTGTCGAAGTTCTTGCCGATGTTGATCCCCAGCACACCCTTGTACTTGGCGGCCGCCACCCGGGCCAGCAGGTGATCGACGCCCAGGTTGTTGAAGCCCATGCGGTTGATGATCGCTTCGGCTTCCGGCAGGCGGAAGATCCGTGGCTTGGGATTGCCCGGCTGCGGGCGCGGGGTGATGGTGCCGATTTCGACGAAGCCGAAACCCAATTGGGCAAAACCGTCGATGGCCGCGCCGTTCTTGTCCAGGCCGGCCGCGAGGCCGACCGGGTTCGGGAAGTCCAGGCCCATGACCTTCACCGGCATCTGCGCCGGCGCCTTGCACAGCAAGCCATTGAGGCCCAAACGCCCGCCCGCGCCGATCAGGTCCAGGGACAGATCGTGGGAGGTTTCCGGGGAGAGTTTGAACAACAGCTGGCGGGCCAGGGTATACATGGGCGGGCTTGACTCGGTGGCGGCGAAATGAGGCGGCGATTATAGCCGGGCCTGGGGCTCGCAGGCGAGGCACGCGGCGAAATCAGCAGTGAATGGCATATGCCTTGCACCACAACCTGCATCAGCACCCAGGCCAATGGCGGCGTGGGTCGAAAGACAAAGGCGTCGTTACCCCGCCGGCTCTGCCTGGCGCGGGTGCGACGTTTTTTTATGGAAGCTTTTTATGGCCGCTTTTTTATGGAGGACGCCACCCCATGAATGAACTCCCCGTCAGCCCGCTGGCCTGGGTCAACGGCAGCGATGCCCCGGAAAAGACCGCGATCAACTTAGGCTTCATGGCCTTGAGCGACTGCGCATCGGTGGTGGTCGCCGCCACCCAGGGCTTCGCCCAGCCTTACGGCCTGACCCTGAACCTCAAGCGCCAGGCGTCCTGGGCCAACCTGCGGGACAAGCTGGTGAGCGGCGAGCTGGATGCCGCCCACAGCCTGTACGGCCTGATCTACGCCGTGCACCTGGGCATCGGTGGGGTCAACGCCAGCGACATGGCGGTGCTGATGGGCCTGAACCAGAACGGCCAGAGCATCAACCTCTCGCGGGAACTGCAGGCCCTGAACGTGACCAGTCCTGAAGCGCTGCACCTGCACGTGCACCAAAGCCGGGCAAGGCTGACCTTCGCCCAGACCTTCCCCACCGGCACCCACGCCATGTGGCTGTATTACTGGCTGGCCGCCCAGGGCATCCACCCGTTGCAGGACGTCGACAGCGTGGTGGTGCCACCGCCGCAAATGGTCGCGCACCTGCAGGCCGGGCGCATCGACGGTTTTTGCGTGGGCGAGCCCTGGAGCGCCAGCGCGGTGAACCAGAACCTGGGCTTCACCCTGGCCACCAGCCAGGCGATCTGGCCCGACCACCCGGAAAAAGTCCTCGGCTGCACCCGCGCCTTCGTCGAGCAGTACCCGAACACCGCGCGCGCGCTGGTCATGGCGATCCTCGAGGCCAGCCGCTTCATCGAGCAGGGCCGCGAAAACCGCCAGAGCACCGCGCAGCTGCTGAGCGCCCGCGAGTACCTCGATGCGCCGCTGGACTGCATCGAACCGCGCCTGCTCGGCGAGTATGCCGACGGCCTCGGCAACCGCTGGCAGGACCCGCACGCGCTACGCTTTCATAATGAAGGCGCGGTCAACCTGCCGTATCTGTCCGACGGCATGTGGTTCATGACCCAGTTCCGCCGCTGGGGCCTGCTGCGCGAAGACCCGGACTACCTGGGCATCGCGCGCCAGGTGCAGCAACTCGAGCTTTATCGTCAAGCCGCCACCGCCGTCGGTGTCGCGTCCCCGGGCCAGGACATGCGCAGCAGCCAGTTGATCGACGGCAAGCGGTGGGATGGGTCGGACCCGGCCGCCTATGCCCGCAGCTTCCAGCTGCACGCCATGAGCGACAGCTCGCCTCTTCTCGCCAGCCGCTGACAGGAACCCGAGACCATGTTGCGTATCCTGCTGATCAACGACACCGCCAAGAAGGTCGGTCGGCTCAAGGCGGCCCTGATGGAAGCCGGTTTCGAGGTGATCGACGAGTCGGGGCTGACCATCGACCTGCCGACGCGCGTCGAAACGGTGCGTCCGGATGTGATCCTGATCGATACCGAATCACCGAGCCGCGATGTGATGGAGCAAGTGGTGCTGGTCAGCCGCGACCAGCCACGGCCGATCGTGATGTTCACCGACGAGCACGACCCCGATGTGATGCGCCACGCCATCAAGTCCGGGGTCAGTGCCTACATAGTCGAAGGCATCCAGGCCCAGCGCCTGCAACCCATTCTCGATGTGGCCATGGCCCGCTTCGAGAGCGACCAGGCCCTGCGCGCGCAACTGCAGGCCCGCGACCAGCAGCTGGCCGAGCGCAAGCGCATCGAGCTGGCCAAGGGCCTGTTGATGAAGATGAAAGACTGCAACGAAGAACAGGCCTACACCCTGATGCGCCGCCAGGCCATGAGCCGGCAGCAGAAGCTGATCCAGGTGGCGGAGCAGATCATCGCCATGAGCGAGTTGCTGGGCTGAATCCCACGGCTGCGGTGCGGCGGCCTATCGCGGGCAAGCCTCGCTCCTACGGAAGAAGACCGTGAGTTTCCGTAGGCGCGAGGCTTGCCCGCGATCAGGAACACCGGGACTGCAACTCTTGGCACAAATCTGGCTATGTAATCGACACAGGTAACCAACGGCGGTTGCCCCACCTACGACAAAGACGTCGCACACCCTTCTCGCCCCAGGCGAAACGGGTTGCGGCGTTTTTTCGTTTTGGTCCCACAGCCCGGGGCCGGTGGAGCGGCCGTAATGGCGCCCCACGCAAAAGCTCATGACTCCTTTCGAGACTCTTTACAGCTGAGGTGCGCGATGAATTCAAGCTTCTGGAAATCCGGCCACACCCCGACATTGTTCGCGGCCTTCCTCTACTTCGACCTGAGCTTCATGGTCTGGTACCTGCTCGGCCCGCTGGCCGTGCAGATCGCCGCCGACCTGCAACTGACCACCCAGCAGCGCGGGCTGATGGTGGCTACACCGATCCTGGCTGGCGCGGTGCTGCGCTTCGCCATGGGCCTGCTGGCCGATCGCCTGTCCCCCAAGACCGCCGGGCTAATCGGCCAGGTGATCGTCATCGGCGCGCTGTTCTGCGCCTGGAAGCTGGGCATCCACAGCTATGAACAGGCCCTGCTGCTGGGGCTGTTCCTGGGCATGGCCGGCGCCTCGTTCGCCGTGGCCCTGCCGCTGGCCTCGCAATGGTATCCACCGCAGCATCAGGGCAAGGCGATGGGCATCGCCGGGGCCGGCAACTCCGGCACGGTATTCGCGGCCCTGTTCGCCCCCTTGCTGGCCGGCGCCTTCGGCTGGAGCAACGTGTTCGGCTTCGCCCTGATCCCGCTGGTCCTGACCCTGGTGCTGTTCGCCTGGCTGGCCAAGAACGCCCCGGAACGGCCCAAGGCCAAATCCATGGCCGACTACTTCAAGGCCCTGGGCGACCGCGACAGCTGGTGGTTCATGTTCTTCTACAGCGTGACCTTCGGCGGCTTCATCGGCCTGGCCAGCGCCCTGCCCGGCTACTTCAACGACCAGTACGGCCTGAGCCCGGTCACCGCCGGCTACTACACCGCCGCCTGCGTGTTCGGTGGCAGCCTGATGCGGCCGCTGGGTGGCGCGCTGGCCGATCGTTTCGGCGGCATTCGCACCCTGCTGGTGATGTACAGCGTCGCGGCGGTATGCATCGCCGCGGTCGGTTTCAACCTGCCCAGCTCCTACGCGGCCCTGGCCCTGTTCGTGTGCACCATGCTCGGCCTCGGTGCGGGTAACGGCGCGGTGTTCCAGCTGGTGCCACAACGCTTCCGCCGCGAGATCGGGGTGATGACCGGGCTGATCGGCATGGCCGGCGGCATCGGCGGTTTCGCCCTGGCCGCGGGCATGGGCGCGATCAAGCAAAGCACCGGCAGCTATCAGCTGGCGCTGTGGCTGTTCGCCAGCCTGGGCATACTGGCCTGGTTCGGCCTGCACGGGGTGAAACGCCGCTGGCGGACCACCTGGGGCTCCGCCGCCGTCACCGCGGCCCGGGTCTGAGCCGTCCATGAGCCTGCGACTGAGCCACGCCCAGGCCAGCGCCATCGGGCCGCGCGCGGAGAACCAGGACGCCTTGCGCCTGGTTACCCCGGCGCCGACCCTGGCCGCCAGCAAAGGCCTGCTGTTCGCCATCGCCGACGGCGTCAGCCAATGCGCCGATGGCGGCCTGGCCGCGCGCTCGACCTTGCAGGCGCTGGCGCTGGACTACTACGCCACCCCGGAAACCTGGGCCGTGGCCCAGGCCCTGGAGCGCCTGCTGCTGGCGCAGAACCGCTGGCTGCAGGCCAACGGCGGCGGCCAGCCGCTGCTGACCACCGTCAGCGCCCTGGTGCTGCGCGGCCGGCGCTTTACCCTGGCCCATGTCGGCGATTGCCGGGTCTATCGCTGGCACGCCGATCAGTTGCAGCGCATCAGCGACGATCACGTCTGGGACCAGCCCGGCATGCAGCACGTGCTCAAGCGTGCCCTGGGCCTGGACCAGCACCTGGTGGTGGACTTCCTCGACGGTGAGCTGCGGGAAAACGAAAGTTTCCTGATGCTCAGCGACGGGGTCTGGGCCACCCTGGGCGACACCGCCATCGCCGCGATCCTGCGCGACCAGCCCGACCTCGACAGCGCGGTGCAGACCCTGGTCAGCGCCGCGCACCTGGCCGGCAGCCAGGACAATGCCAGCGCCCTGCTGGTGCGGGTCGAAGCCTTGGGCGAAAGCTCCATTGGCGACGCCCTGATTCACTTGCAGCAATGGCCTCTGCCGCCGCCCCTCAAGCCGGGCCAGCACTTCGAAGGCTGGCAGGTCGCCGAGGTGGTCGGGCAGAGCCAGCAATCCCTGCTGTACCGCGTACTCGATGCGCAACAACAACCCTGGCTGCTGAAAACCCTACCCGGCCATCTGCACGACGATCACCAGGCCGGGCAAGCGCTGCTGTCAGAGGAATGGTTCCTGCGGCGGGTGGCTGGACGGCACTTTCCCGAAGTGCATGCCGCGACCGCCCGCCAGCATCTGTATTACGTGATGCGCGAATACCCGGGGCAGACCCTGGCCGATTATCTGCAACAGCATGGCCCCTTGCCGCTGGCGCAGTGGCAGGACCTGGCTGAGCGTCTGTTGCGGGCCGTGGGCCTGCTGCACCGCCGGCAGATCCTGCACCGCGACATCAAGCCGGAAAACCTGCTGCTCGGCGACGACGGCGAACTGCGCCTGCTGGACTTCGGCCTGGCCTATTGCCCCGGCCTGTCCGAGGATCAGGCGCACCTGCTGCCCGGCACCCCGAGCTATATCGCCCCGGAGGCTTTCACCGGCGTGGCGCCGACACCGCGCCAGGACCTGTACGCAGTGGGCGTGACCCTCTACCACTTGCTGACCGGGCATTTTCCCTACGGTGAAATCGAAGCCTTCCAGCGCCCGCGCTTCACCACCCCGGTCAGCGCCAGCCGCTATCGCCCGGACCTGCCGGACTGGCTCGAACAGAGCCTGGAGCGCGCGGTACAGGCCGATCCGGCCCAACGCTATGAAACCGCCGAAGAGTGGTTGCTGCTGCTGGAACAGGGCGAACGCCGCAGCCTCAGCGTGCGCCCCAGGCCACTGCTGGAACGCGAGCCCTTGAAGGTCTGGCGCACCCTGGCGCTGGTCTCGCTGCTGCTCAACCTGCTGTTGCTGTACCTGTTCCTGCATCACTGATAGCGCCTATAACCCTGTAGCCGCTGTCGAGCCCCGGCGAGGCTGCGCTCGACCGCGTAGCGGGCGCCAAGCCAGGCGACCGTGCAGGTCAGGCACACCGAGCTGTCAGGTTTACGGGGCTGCGCCCCAATCGCAGTCTCGCCGGGGCTCGGCAGCGGCTACAGGTTGCTCCAGAAACGGGCAAGACGCTTTGAATCGGTGCAGTTTTTACCCTTCTCGCCTGCGCAAGCCGCGCCAACCCCGCTAAAACCGCGCTTGGCGGGACTTGGCACAACCACTGCATTAACTCTCCCAACAGCACATACGACCCGGCCTTCAACGACGAAGGATGGGTTTTCCCGAGAGAACGGGACCGGACAAAGGCGTCCTGCCAGGCAACTGGCGGGACGCCTTTTTTGTTTGCGCAACGTTTATCGAGCCAGGCCCGGCATGCCCGACGGCCTGTCTACGCGGAGAGCGAAATGAAGAAACTCAAGCTGGTGATGATCGGCAACGGCATGGCCGGGGTACGCACCCTGGAAGAGCTGCTCAAGCTGAGCAATGAGCTGTACGACATCACGGTCTTCGGCGCGGAACCCCACACCAACTACAACCGCATCCTGCTCTCCCCGGTACTGGCCGGCGAACAGACCTTCGAAGAGATCGTGCTCAACGACCTGAGCTGGTACCTGGACAACAACATCAAGCTGCTGCTCAACCGCAAGGTGGTGGAGATCGACCGGGTCAAGCGCCGGGTGATCGCCGAAGACGGCAGCGAAGCCGAATACGATCGCCTGCTGATCGCCACCGGCTCGACCCCGTTCATCCTGCCGATTCCCGGCAACGACCTGCAGGGCGTGATCGGCTACCGCGATATCGCCGACACCCAGGCGATGATCGACACCGCCAAGACCCACAAGCACGCGGTGGTCATCGGTGGCGGCCTGCTCGGCCTGGAAGCCGCCAACGGCCTGATGCTGCGCGGCATGGATGTGACTGTGGTGCACATCGGCGAATGGCTGCTGGAGCGCCAGCTGGACAAGACCAGCGGCCAACTGCTGCAAACCGCCCTGGAAAGTCGCGGCCTGAAATTCCGCCTGAGCGAACAGACCCAGGCCCTGCATGACTCAGGCAATGGCCGGGTCGGGGCGGTGCAATTCAAGAACGGCGACATCATCCCCGCCGACCTGGTGGTGATGGCCGCCGGCATCCGGCCCAATACCGAGCTGGCGGAAAAAGCCGGCCTGCCGTGCAGCCGCGGGATCCTGGTCAACGACACCCTGCAGACCTACGACCCGCGCATCTATGCCATCGGCGAATGCGCCAGCCACCGCGGTATCGCCTACGGCCTGGTGGCGCCATTGTTCGAACAGGCCAAGGTCTGCGCCAACCACCTGGCGCAACTGGGCTTCGCCCGCTACCAGGGTTCGGTGACCTCGACCAAGTTGAAAGTCACCGGCATCGACCTGTTCTCCGCCGGCGACTTCATGGGCGGCGAAGGCACCGAGACCATCACCCTCTCCGACCCCATCGGCGGCGTGTACAAGAAGCTGGTGATCAAGGACGACGTCCTGGTCGGCGCCTGCCTATACGGCGACACCGCCGACGGCGGCTGGTACTTCCGGCAGATCCGCGAGAACCACGCCATCGGCGAGATCCGCGACCACCTGATGTTCGGCGAGAACGCCTTGGGCGACGTCGGCCATCAGGGCCAGGACAAGGCCATGAGCATGGCCGACAGCGCCGAAGTCTGCGGCTGCAACGGCGTGTGCAAGGGCACCATCGTCAAGGCGATCCAGGAGCACGGCCTGTTCAGCGTCGACGAGGTCAAGAAGCACACCAAGGCCGCCAGTTCCTGCGGTTCCTGTGCCGGCCTGGTGGAACAGATCCTGATCAACACCGTCGGTGGCGCCGCCGACGTCAAGCCGAAAAGCGAGAAAGCCATCTGCGGCTGCAGCGACCTCAACCACGGGCAGATCCGCCAGGCGATCCGCGAACAGCACCTGCTGACCATCGCCGGCACCATGAACTACCTGAACTGGCGCACGCCCAACGGCTGCGCCACCTGCCGCCCGGCGCTGAACTACTACCTGATCTCCAGCTGGCCGGGCGAGGCCAAGGACGATCCGCAATCGCGGCTGATCAACGAGCGGGCCCACGCCAACATCCAGAAAGACGGCACCTATTCGGTGGTGCCGCGGATGTGGGGCGGCGTCACCACGCCTTCCGAACTGCGGCGCATCGCCGACGTGGCGGACAAGTACCAGGTGCCGATGGTCAAGGTCACCGGCGGCCAGCGCATCGACCTTCTGGGCATCAAGAAGCAGGATTTGCCCGGGGTCTGGAAGGACCTGGACATGCCCTCCGGCCACGCCTACGGCAAGTCCATCCGCACCGTGAAAACCTGCGTCGGCAGCGAGTTCTGCCGCTTCGGCACGCAGAACTCCACTCAGCTGGGCATCGAACTGGAGCACGACCTGTTCAACATGTGGTCGCCGCACAAGGTCAAGCTGGCGGTCTCCGGTTGCCCGCGCAACTGCGCCGAGGCCGGGATCAAGGACGTCGGCATCATCGGCGTCGAATCGGGCTGGGAGATGTACATCGGCGGCAATGGCGGGATCAAGACCGAGGTCGCGGAGTTCTTCGTCAAGCTGAAAACCGCCGACGAGGTACGCGAATACAACGGCGCCTTCCTGCAACTGTACCGCGAGGAAGCCTTCTACCTGGAGCGCACCGTGCACTACCTGCAACGGGTCGGCATGGCGCACATCAAGCAAGCCATCATCGAAGACCCGCAACGGCGCAAGGCCCTCAACAAGCGCCTGCAGTTCGCCCTGTCCTTCGAACAGGACCCGTGGAAGGAGCGCCTGGAACAGCCGCTGCTGAAAAAAGAGTTCGAGCCGATCCACGTCAAGCAACTGGAGGTGCCGCTATGAACTGGCTGGATATCTGCGCCCTGGACGAGATCAACGCCCTGGGCTCGCGCATCGTCAACGGCCCCAAGGGCGACATCGCGATCTTCCGCACCAGCGACGACGAAGTCTTCGCCCTCGACGATCGTTGCCCGCACAAGGGCGGACCGCTGTCCCAGGGGCTGATCTACGGCAAGAAGGTCGCCTGCCCGCTGCACAACTGGCAGATCGACCTGGAATCCGGAGAAGCGCAGGCACCGGATATCGGTTGCGCCCATCACCATCTGGCGCGGGTGGAAAACGGCCGCGTGCTGCTGGCCCTGCGGGATGCCGGCTGATGAACCGCCAGACGACCGCCTCGACCTGCTGTTACTGCGGCGTTGGCTGTGGCGTGCTGATCGAGCACGACGGCGAACGCATCCTCGGCGTCAGTGGCGACCCGAGCCACCCGGCCAACCACGGCAAACTGTGCAGCAAGGGTTCCACCCTGCACCTGACCGGCGACCTCGCAGCCCGCGCCCTGTACCCGGAGTTGCGCCTGGGCAAGGCCCTGGCGCGCAGCCGCACCGACTGGGACACCGCGCTGGAGCACGCGGCCAACGTATTTGCCGAAACCATCGCCGAACACGGCCCGGACAGCGTGGCCTTCTATATCTCCGGGCAATTGCTCACCGAGGACTACTACGCCTTCAACAAGCTGGCCCGGGCCCTGGTGGGCACCAACAACATCGACAGCAATTCGCGGCTGTGCATGTCCTCGGCGGTGGTCGGCTACAAACGCAGCCTGGGCGCCGACGCCCCGCCCTGCAGCTACGAAGACCTCGAGCTGAGCGACTGCGTGATGATCGTCGGCAGCAACATGGCCTACGCCCATCCGGTGCTGTTCCGCCGCCTGGAACAGGCCAAACGCCTGCGGCCGCAGATGAAGGTGATCGTCATCGACCCACGGCGCACCGACACTTGCGACCTGGCCGACCTGCACCTGGCGATCCTGCCCGGCACCGATGTCGCGCTGTTCCACGGGATCCTGCATCTGCTGCTGTGGCAGGACTGGATCGACCGTGACTTCATCCAGGCGCATACCGAAGGCCTGGCCGAGCTGAAGAACCTGGTCCACGACTACACCCCGCATATGGTCGCGCAGCTGTGCGGCATCAGCGTCGAGCAACTGCGCCAGTGTGCCGAATGGGTCGGCACCTCGCCGAGCTTCCTGTCGCTGTGGTGCATGGGGCTGAACCAGTCCAGTGCCGGCAGCGCGAAAAACAGCGCGTTGATCAACCTGCACCTGGCCACCGGGCAGATCGGTCGCCCCGGGGCCGGCCCCTTCTCCCTCACCGGCCAGCCGAATGCCATGGGTGGCCGGGAAACCGGCAGCCTGTCGAACCTGCTGCCGGGGCACCGGGAGGCGGCCAACCCGGAGCATCGGGCTGAAGTCGCGGCCTACTGGGGCGTCGAGCAATTGCCGGCCAACCCCGGCCTGACCGCGATCGAGCTGTTCGAGCAACTGCGCGGCGGCAAGATCAAGGCGCTGTGGATCGCCTGTACCAACCCGGCGCAGTCGCTGCCCGACCAGAACGCGGTGCGAGAGGCCTTGCTGACCTGCCCGTTCGTGGTCCTGCAGGAAGCCTTTCGCACCACCGAGACCGCGGCCTTTGCCGACCTGCTGCTGCCCGCCGCCAGTTGGGGCGAGAAGGAAGGCAGCGTGACCAACTCGGAACGGCGCATCTCCCATGTGCGCCGCGCCGTGGCCGCGCCGGGCGAAGCACGCCCGGACTGGGCCATCACCCTGGACTTTGCCCGGCGCCTGGAACAGCGCCTGCGCCCGCAACAGCCCAGCCTGTTCGCCCTGGATACGCCTGCCCAGCTGTTCGATGAGTACAAACTGCTGACCCGCGGCCGCGACCTGGACCTTTCCGGTATCAGTCACGCGCTGATCGACCAACTGGGTCCGCAGCAATGGCCCTTCCCCGCCGGTGCCGAACAAGGGACAACGCGGCTGTACGTTGACGGCCGCTTCCCGACCGCCAGCGGACGGGCACACTTCATCAGCGACCCGTATCGCGCGGCCAAGGAACAACGTGATGCACGCTTCCCCCTGACCCTGATCACCGGCCGCCTGCGCGATCAATGGCATGGCATGAGCCGTACCGGCACCGCGGCCCAGCTGTTCGGGCACGTCAGCGAAGCAGTTCTCAGCCTGCACCCGGACGAACTGCGCCGGCAGAACCTGCAGGCGGGTGATCTGGTGTCGCTGAAAAGCCGGCGCGGCAGCGTGATAGTCGCCGTGGCGGATGACGACAGCGTGCGCCCGGGCCAGGCTTTTCTGCCGATGCATTGGGGCGACCGGTTCCTCAAGGGTGGCGTCAATGCCGTGACCCAGCCGGCGTTCGACCCGCTGTCCAAACAGCCGGAACTCAAGCACAGCGGCGTGCGCCTGGAGCCAGTCCAGCTGCCGTGGCAGCTGTTCGCCCTGATCGAAGGCGACGTGCAGCGGCATTTCGAAGCCTTGCGCCCGCTCTGCGAAAGCTTCGCCTACGTCAGCCTGAGCCTGGCCGGTCGCGAACGCCCGGCCCTGCTGCTGCGGGTGGCCAATGCCGAGGCGCCGGCAGCGCAGTTGCTCAAGGACATCGACCAGTTGCTGGGGCTCAAAGAAGGCCCGGTACTGGCCTATGACGATCCGCGGCGCTCCATCGGCAAGCGGGTACGTATCGAACAGGGACGGATCACCGCCATTCGCCTGGCCGGTGAAACCCTGGCCCAGCACTGGCTGCAGAACCTGTGGCTGGAAGGCAAGGCCGATGAGCAACTGCGTCGCTGGCTGCTGGCGCCAATGAGCGCGCCACCGGGGACCGCCGGGCTGATCGCCGCGAGTGGCAAGACCTTGTGCAACTGCAAGAACGTCAGCCAGAGCGCAGTCTGTGCCGGGATCTCCCGCGGCCTGGACCTCGATGGCCTGAAACAGGAACTGGGCTGCGGCACTCAATGCGGCTCCTGCGTCCCCGAAATCAAACGTCTGCTGGCCAGCTCGGCACAGCCCGTCGCAATCCCCCTGTGAGGAAACAAACATGAGCGCAAAAGTCTGGCTGGTGGGTGCGGGCCCTGGCGACCCTGAACTGCTGACCCTCAAGGCCGTGCGGGCCCTGGGCGAAGCCGATGTGGTGCTGATCGACGATCTGGTGAATCCGGCAGTGCTCGAGCACTGCCCCCAGGCACGGGTCATTGCCGTGGGTAAACGCGGCGGCTGCCGCTCGACGCCCCAAGCGTTCATTCATCGGCTGATGCTGCGCTACGCCCGGCATGGCAAGTGCGTGGTACGCCTCAAGGGTGGCGATCCATGCATCTTCGGCCGTGGCGGTGAGGAAGCGCAGTGGCTGCAGGAACGTGGCGTCGAGGTGGAACTGGTGAACGGCATCACGGCCGGCCTGGCGGGAGCTACCCAGTGCGGGATCCCGCTGACCCTGCGCGGTGTTGCCCGTGGCGTCACCCTGCTGACGGCCCATACCCAGGACGACAGCAGCCTCAACTGGCAGGCCCTGGCGCAAAGCGGTACGACGCTGGTGATCTATATGGGGGTGGCCAAACTGGGCGAGATACGTGAACAACTGATCGCTGGCGGCCTTGCGCCGCATACCCCGGTGGCCATGATCGAAAATGCATCCCTGCCCGAGCAGCGCCTGTGCCGGAGCGATCTGCACGCCATGCAGGACGATGCCCATACCTTCCAGCTGAAAAGCCCGGCCATCCTGGTGGTTGGCGAGGTGGCCGCTTGCGGCGCACAATTGCCGGCCCTTTCCGAGGCGGCCCTGGCGGCCGCACTTTCGGCCTGACGCCAGGCTCTTTCAACAAATCGCGGACAAAGAAAAACCCGGCCTAGGCCGGGTTTTTCAAAGCTGCAAGCTACAGATTACTGAGCTTGTTGAGCTTGTGCTTCAACCTGCGCTTCTACGCGACGGTTTACAGCGCGGCCAGCTTCAGTTGCGTTGTCAGCAACTGGGCGGGACTCACCGTAACCAACGGATTGAACGCGGCTCGACTCAACACCATACTGGCTGGTCAGAACTTGCTTAACGGCGTTTGCACGACGCTCAGACAGTTTCTGGTTGTAAGCGTCAGGACCGACGGAGTCAGTGTGACCTTCAACAACGGTGGTGGTTTGTGGGTACTGCTTCATGAAGTCAGCGAGGTTCTTGATGTCAGCGTAGCTGTTAGGCTTAACGACCGACTTGTCGAAGTCGAACTTCACGTCCAGCTCAACACGAACAACTTCAGCAACCGGAGCTTCTGGTTCTGGAGTTGGCTCTGGAACTGGAGCAGGAGCTGGAGCAACCTTGCCAGCGTTGCCGCCGAAGTTCACACCCAGACCAACCAGAGCGGAGTAGTCCCACTTGCCGTTGTCCATTGCGTAGTCGGCTTCAACGCCGGCACGAGCGAACAGGTTGTCGGTGAAGTAGTACTTAACACCGGTACCGATGATAGCCAGGGTCGACTGGTCGCGACCGCTGTGGCCGTCAGCCAGGACGTTGGTACGGCTCTGGTGACCGAAACCACCCGAAACGTATGGACGCAGGGAGTCCACGCCAGCTTGACCGAAGTGGTAGGTAGCCAGCAGGCTGCCGGTGTCACCTTTGATCTTCTGGTTGCCAGTGCCGTCGTTCGAACGGGTGTGGTTGGTTTTGTCGTAGTTCAGGTCCAACGACAGGTCATCGGTCAGGAAGTAGCCGATACGAGCGCCTGGGTTGAAGCCGTCTTCGATGTGCTTAACGCTGTCGTTGTACTGTTTTTTGTAAAACAGTTCACCCTCGACCGCGCCTTGGCCTTGCGCCAGAACGCCGAACGAAGTCACGGCAACAATAGAACCAATGGCAATGCCCAAGGTGTTTTTCAGTTTCATCCGTTAAATCCCCATCTGGTGATTGTAAAGCAGTCCCACATACCGGGGGACAACTCGGCGGTAAGTCTATCAGAACTTACCTAGACGTAAGAGATATTTGCGCCGAACTAAGTTTCAGCAATGCCTGCAAATTTCTCACGCAATTTATCAAGCGCACGCTTGTACCGCATTTTCGTAGCACTCAACCCCATGTGCATGATGTCTGCGATCTCCTGGAACTCCAGTTCTGCGACAAATCGTAGCACCAGAATCTCCCGATCGATCGGGTTCACATGCACCAACCAGCGGTCAAGTCCGCCCTTTTCCTCAGGTTTCGGCGCCTTATCTTCAGACGCTTCCTCGAGGGGATCAAGACTTAACGCATCCATCAAGCGACGCTTGCGCCGTTCTTTCCGATACTGAGTGATGCATTCGTTGTACGTGATGCTATAGAGCCATGTCTTGAACTTCGATTTCCCCTCGAAGTTCTTGAGGCCATACAGCACCTTCAACATCACCTCCTGACAGACATCATCAGCATCACGATCGTTCCCTAAATAACGTGCACAAACGTTGAAGAGGGTTCGCTGATAGCGTCGCATCAACTCTTCATACGCACGCGTCACATGAAACAGCTCCGTGTGCGAGCGCGCAACCAACTCCTCGTCAGAGAGCTCACGGGGGTCATAGCGCGTGGATAGCGATTGGGCTTTATTCAAAACGAGTCGGGCCGACAGTCAGGTCAATGTCCACCGCAGCCCAGGCAAGGGCATTTTGCGGCGGCATACATTAGCAGGGTTTGCCGGGTTAGCGGCTACTTACATGCTGCTCCAGCATGATCCGATTGGAGAGAGAGACCAGCTCACCCTCATCGGTCAGCAGTGTAGTCTTAACCGTGCCGATCTCCTCGATCTGCCCTTCGACCTCGCCAACTCGCACTTGTTGCCCAACCTGATACAACTCACGCACATAGATTCCCGCAAGAATCTGACCGGCAATATCCCGGCTTCCCAACCCCATGGCCAAGGCAACAGCCAGACCAACGGTAATCAAAACGATCACGATCACATGGTTGAGCAGGTCGGTTTTGACCTCCAACTGACTGATCGCAACGGAAATACTGATGATGATCACCAGCCCCTGGGCGATTCGCCCCAGGCCACTGGCGTAATCCAGACCAACCCCTTCGGCCGCTCCACGCACCAGCCCATTGGCCAGTTGCGCCAGCAATACCCCCACCAACAGCACCAGCGCGGCCCCGAAAACCTTCGGTAAATACAGCGCCAGCATGTCGAGCGTAGCCGAAACCCGCTCCAGGCCAAGGGATTCTGCAGCAGAAACCAGAAAAATCAGTAAAACAAACCAATACACGATTTTACCGATCAAGGTAGAAATCGGCACCTGCAGGCCCGCACGAGACAGCAGTTTGGTCAAACCGGTACCGCCCATCAAGCGGTCCAGGCCCAGTTTGGCGAGCAGTTTGGAAAGCAGGGTATCAAGCAGTTTGGCGACCACGAACCCCAACAGCAGCACGACCAGCGCGCCAAACAGGTTGGGAATGAAGTTCGCTACCTTGGTCCACAACGCAGTCATCGCAGTGACGAGGCTCTGAGTCCAGAGATCAAGTTCCATATTCAATCAGCCTTATCAGCAGTGCGAGCAGTAGGTTTACGACGGGAAACCGGCGAGATATGGGCCGATCCGTTATTCAGAGCAATCATCAGCGCCGGCAACCAGCGGCCGAGCAGGCTGAACAGATCGCCCGCCCCCACCTGCCGGTTGGCGGTTTTCAGTACGCGGCCCAGGCACGCATCGTCGTCCCGGGTGGACGGTGTGGCCTTGAGCATGTCACGCAACGACTGTTCAAACGGATCGTGCATACGCACCTCTCGATATGTCTGTGAAAGACGCGATCAAAATTCCCCGGGTCACATAGTTCATGATCAGACCCAGCGCAAACGTCGGAATAACCACCATTGTCCCAGCGCTACCAGCGCCATCAACAGGCAGGCCACCAGAAACCCGTAGGGGCTGTTGGAAAGCGGGATTCCTCCGACGTTGATCCCCAGCAAGCCGGCCAGAAAACTCATTGGCAGAAAGATCCCGGTGATGATCCCGAAGCGAAACATGATGCGGTTCATGCGCACGCTCAGGCGCCGGTCTTCGGCCTCCAGCACAAGCCCCACGCGCTCTCGGGTCAATTCGAGCTCTTCCAGGTAGCGGGTCAGGCTGTTGTTCAATTCGTTCCAGTAATCGCCATCGTCATCGGCGAACCAAGGCAGCCTGATGCGGCTGAGCTGACCGAAAATATCCCGCTGCGGAGCGAGGAAACGCTTGAGTCCGGCAGCCCGTCGACGGATCTGCAGAATGTTGCTGTGCTCGGGGGTATACCGTTCGTCGGCATCCAGTTTTTCTTCCTCGGCATCGACCACTTCCGACAGGTCGCTGACCAGATCCTGCACCTTATGAGTCAGGTACTCAGCCATATAAAGGATGAGTTCGGAGGCGGTCTTGGGTCCCTTGCCTTCGCCCAGTTGCACCAGCAGCTCATCGGTCGCGCGCAATGGCCGCAGGCGCAGGGAGATCACTCGCTGGGCCGAACCGAAGATGCGTACCGAAACCATGTCCTCCGGCTCGGCGCCGGGGTTGAGGTTGATGCCGCGTAAAAACAGCAGGAACTCGGAATCCGGCAGCGCCAACAGGCGCGGCCGGGTGTTTTCTTCGAGTAGGAGGTCACAGCTGAACTCGCTCAGACCGCTGGATTTACGCAGCCAGGTCTGGGTTTGCGGATGGCTGCGATCCCAATGCAGCCAGAGGCTCTCATGGGCTTGCAGCTGCAGGTCGTCCAGTTCAGTTCGGGCAATTGCACGCGCACCACCTTTACCATCCAGCACCAGGGCATGTACCAGCCCCCATTGCGCGTTGTCTTCCTCGAACATCCTCATCCCTTGCTTGGTCGACTGCTTATTCAGGCATTTTCAGTGGGCTTGGCGAAACGATCACGCCATTGTTGTCGGCATAGACATATTCGCCCGGACGGAAAGTCACCCCGGCAAAGGTCACCGCCACATTGAGATCGCCAATGCCGCGCTTGTCGGTTTTCATCGGATGGCTGGCCAGCGCCTGAACACCCAGGTCGGTTTGCGCGATGACATCGACGTCACGGATGCAGCCGTAGATCACCAGCCCTTCCCAACCATTCTTGGCGGCCTTCTCGGCCAGCATGTCACCCAGCAGCGCGCGGCGCAGGGAGCCGCCACCGTCGACCACCAGCACCTTGCCGTGGCCCTTGAGCTCGACCTGTTCCTTGACCAGCGAGTTGTCTTCGAAGCACTTGATGGTCACGATTTCGCCGCCGAAGGAGTCGCGACCACCGAAATTGCTGAACATCGGTTCAACCACCTGTACCAGATCCGGGTAGGCGTCGCACAGGTCGGGAGTGAGGTAATGATTCATCGAGAAACTCCTGTAATGGAAAGAACACGTCGCGGTGTCGGAACTCGCAGGGTTCATGCTGAGTGACGAGCGCTGGCGGCAAATGTTCAACACCTTGCCTTAGCCCTCGATCCCCATTCAGCCCCCACCATACGCCAATTTCAGCAGGGGCAATGAGCACGAACGGGATACCAAACCAGCGACCGAATGTGACCAAAACCGCTCAATGCGTCATATCTTAGCCGCAAGCGCAGCGGAACGAAATGCTCTTGTCAGAGCCTTCTGAACTCAACTCGCGGCAGCCAGTTCGGCACTCGATGCCAACAACGGGCTCTGCTGATCCTTCAACCAACGCGCCACCAAAGGCCAGACTTCGGCCTGGGCGGCTTTGCTCACCAGCATCTCGACGTGGCCGAAATTGCCGCTGAACCCTTGTTCGCGCCCCAGGCAGACAAACTGTTTGTGCTCGGAACTCAACTGGTCAAACAGCTTGCGACAAGCCCAGGTCGGATCCTGATGATCCCCGGCCGCGCTCACTGCCAATACCGGCAGCGAAACATCGGACAAACCGGCCCACCAGTCCTTCTGCCCATCCCCGAAACGCCCGAACAGCCCATACCAACGCATGCCTTCCAGGGCCAGGCCAATGGGTTCGTCCTCGGGACCGCGCTTGAGCCGCGAGCCGGACAACTGGGCAAACCGCTTGAGAATGAAACGACCGCCCCACTCCACCGCCGGGATTTTCAACGGCCAATAGGTGCGGCTGACCTGACAACCGAACAACGCCGCCGACGCCACTGCCGGCTCTCCCAGATACTGGCCGCCCAGGGCCGCCGCCAAGGTAATGCCGCCCAGGGAATGGCCGATCCAGTGCGGAACCTGGCCGCTTTGTTCCCGCACGAAAGCGCCGATGGCCGGCAGATCGTATTGCGCATAGTCGGCGACGCGATTCTTGCGGTAGTCGGCATTACGTCGCGACAGGCCGTGGCCACGCATCTCGGGGATCCATACATCGAAACCCAGGCGCGCCAGATACGCGCCCAGGCCGATGCCCTTGGGCGAATACCAGAAACGCCGATTGGAGAAGCTGCCGTGCAGCAGAATCACCGGCACGCCACGGGATTCGGGCTCGTCCGCCATTCCCAGGCGGGTAACAGCCAGCTCGACCGTGGCGTCCGGGCTGTTGCCGGGCTTCAGGCGGTAGACGTCTTCACTCAGGTCGCCTCGACGTTCGGCACTGATCAAGGCGACGGGAAATAGGTTGCTGCTGCTTTGCATAATGCTCTTGCACAAAAAAGGGCGGCTTCCAGATGGAGCCCGCCCTACTTGAATCTCAAAGCCCCGGCCAGCCCGAAGACTGGCCGGGGCTTCATTCCGCTTAGACCGCACCCTGCCCCTCGGCCAGGAAGAACCAGGTTTCCAGTACGGAGTCCGGGTTCAGCGAGACGCTTTCGATGCCCTGCTCCATCAGCCACTTGGCCAGGTCCGGGTGGTCGGACGGGCCCTGGCCGCAAATACCGATGTATTTGCCGGCCTTGTTGCAAGCGGCGATGGCGTTGGCCAGCAGCTTCTTGACCGCCGGATTACGCTCGTCGAACAGGTGCGCGATGATGCCCGAGTCGCGGTCCAGGCCCAGGGTCAGCTGGGTCAGGTCGTTGGAACCGATGGAGAAACCGTCGAAGAACTCGAGGAACTCTTCGGCCAGGATCGCGTTGGAAGGCAGCTCGCACATCATGATCACGCGCAGGCCGTTTTCACCGCGCTTGAGACCGTTTTCGGCCAGCAGATCCACCACCTGGCTGGCTTCGCCCAGAGTACGGACGAACGGCACCATGATCTCGACGTTGGTCAGGCCCATGTCGTTGCGCACGCGCTTGAGGGCGCGGCACTCGAGTTCGAAGCAGTCACGGAACGATTCGCTGATGTAACGCGAAGCACCGCGGAAGCCCAGCATCGGGTTTTCTTCTTCCGGCTCGTAGAGCTTGCCGCCGATCAGGTTGGCGTATTCGTTGGACTTGAAGTCCGACAGGCGCACGATGACCTTTTTCGGCCAGAACGCCGCGGCCAGGGTGCTGATGCCTTCGACCAGCTTGTCGACGTAGAAACCGACCGGTTCGTTGTAACCGGCGATGCGCTTGTCGACGCTTTCCTTGATTTCATGGGGCAGGCCGGCGTAGTTCAGCAGTGCCTTGGGGTGCACGCCGATCATGCGGTTGATGATGAACTCCAGGCGGGCCAGGCCGACACCGGCGTTCGGCAGTTGGGCGAAGTCGAAGGCGCGGTCCGGGTTGCCGACGTTCATCATGATCTTGAACGGCAGCTCCGGCATGGCATCGACGGAGTTTTTCTTCACGTCGAAACCCAACTCGCCTTCGAAGATGAAACCGGTGTCGCCTTCAGCACAGGACACGGTCACGCCCTGGCCGTCTTTCAACAGTTCGGTGGCATTGCCGCAACCGACAACCGCTGGAATACCCAGCTCGCGCGCGATGATCGCGGCGTGGCAGGTACGGCCGCCACGGTTGGTGACAATGGCGCTGGCGCGCTTCATCACCGGTTCCCAGTCCGGGTCGGTCATGTCGGACACCAGCACGTCGCCGGCCTGGACCTTGTCCATCTCCGACACGTCCTTGATGATCCGCACCTTGCCGGCGCCGATGCGCTGGCCGATGGCGCGACCTTCCACCAGCACGGTGCCGGTTTCCTTCAACAGGTAACGTTCCATGACGTTGGCCTGGGTGCGGCTCTTCACGGTTTCCGGACGGGCCTGGACGATATACAGCTTGCCGTCATCGCCGTCTTTGGCCCACTCGATGTCCATCGGGCACTTGTAGTGCTTCTCGATGATCATCGCCTGCTTGGCCAGCTCGCTGACTTCGGCATCGGTCAGGCAGAAACGCGCGCGATCGGCCTTGTCGACGTCGACGGTCTTGACCGAGCGACCGGCCTTGGCTTCGTCGCCGTAGATCATCTTGATCGCCTTGCTGCCCAGGTTGCGGCGCAGGATGGCCGGGCGACCGGCTTGCAGGGTGCCCTTGTGGACGTAGAACTCGTCCGGGTTCACCGCACCTTGAACGACGGTTTCACCCAGGCCGTAGGCGCCGGTGATGAACACCACGTCACGGAAGCCCGACTCGGTGTCGAGGGTGAACATCACGCCGGCGGTGCCGGTTTCCGAACGCACCATGCGCTGCACGCCGGCAGACAGGGCGACCAGCTTGTGGTCGAAGCCCTGGTGCACGCGGTAGGAAATGGCGCGGTCGTTGAACAGGGAAGCGAAGACTTCCTTGGCGGCGCGAATGACGTTCTCGACGCCACGGATATTGAGGAAGGTTTCCTGCTGGCCGGCGAAGGAAGCGTCCGGCAGGTCTTCGGCGGTGGCCGAGGAGCGCACGGCCACGGCCATGTCAGGGTTGCCCGCGGACAGCTTGGCGAACGCGGTGCGAATTTCGGTATTCAGTTGCTCGGGGAATTCGGCTTCCATGATCCATTGACGGATCTGGGCGCCAGTCTTGGCCAAGGCATTCACGTCATCGACGTCCAGGGCGTCGAGCGCGGCGTGGATCTGGTCGTTAAGACCGCTCAATTCGAGAAAATCACGATAGGCCTGGGCCGTCGTGGCAAAGCCTCCAGGAACCGATACACCGGCGCCTGCAAGGTTACTGATCATCTCGCCCAGGGATGCGTTCTTGCCCCCCACATGCTCTACATCATGGACGCCGAGCTTATCGAGGGAAACTACGTACTCTACCAAGGTGATCTCTCCACTAACTGTGTTGGAAAAGCTCAGAAGCCGGCTGCTCGGGGAGCGCTTGCCAGCTGTATGGCCTGGACCTGGAAAATAAGTGAGAATGCGGGCCATTGGAGGCCGGCAAATCGCGCCTATCATATCCAAGATTCGTCACTAGCTTAAGGCCCAAGGTGCAAATGAAACGATCTGCTTTCTTCATCTCCGACGGTACCGGCATCACCGCTGAAACCCTCGGCCAGAGCCTCCTGGCGCAGTTCGAAAACATTACCTTCAGCAAAATCACGCGGCCGTATATCGACAGCGTAGATAAAGCGCGGGCCATGGTACAACAAATCAACATTGCCGCCGAAAAGGACGGATTTCGCCCGATTATCTTCGACACCATCGTCAATCAGGACATCCGTGAGATCCTCGCGACGTCCAATGGTTTCATGATCGACATCTTCTCGACCTTCCTCGCCCCCCTGGAGCTGGAGTTGAGCGAGCACTCGTCGTACTCGGTCGGCAAGTCCCATTCCATTGGCGGCAACTCCAACTATATGGAGCGGATCGAGGCGGTGAACTTCGCCCTCGACAACGACGACGGCGCCCGTACCCACTACTACGACAAGGCCGACCTGATCCTGGTCGGCGTGTCGCGCTGCGGCAAGACCCCGACCTGCCTGTACATGGCCATGCAGTTCGGCATCCGCGCCGCCAACTACCCGCTGACCGAAGACGACATGGAACGCCTGCAGCTGCCGACGGCCCTGCGCGCCCACCAGCACAAGCTGTTCGGCCTGACCATCGATCCCGACCGGCTCACCGCCATCCGCAACGAGCGCAAACCCAACAGCCGTTATTCGAGCTACGCCCAGTGCGAGTTCGAAGTGCGCGAGGTGGAAAACCTGTTCCGCCGCGAGAACATTCCGCACATCAATTCCACGCATTTTTCGGTGGAAGAGATTTCGGCGAAGATCCTCGTGGAAAAAGGCGTCGAGCGGCGCTTCAAGTAGCGTTATCTGACCAATAGAAGGCTATCGCGAGCAAGCTCGCCCCTGCATGGCTTACAAGATCTTGTAGGAGCGAGCTTGTCGCGATCGGACCAACGGTCCGCCCTGTCCTCAGATCACCAACAGATCCACGAACCGGTGCACCGCCGTGGCTTCCAGCTGCGCCTGGTCCTTGCACAGGGCAAAGATCTGCGTCGAACGCTGGGCCGTGAAGCGGGTGGCCAGGTTGGCCTTGAACTTGTCTTCCAGCAGCGGAATGCCTTCGGCGCGACGCCGGCGATGGCCGATCGGGTATTCCACCACCACCTGCTCGGTGCTCGAGCCATCCTTGAAGAACACCTGTAGCGCATTGGCGATGGAGCGCTTGTCGGCCTCCAGGTACTCGCGGGTGTAGCGCGGTTCTTCGACTATCTGCATCTTCTCGCGCAACTGATCGATGATCGGGTGGGCGGCATGGAAGCCGTCTTCATAGTGCTCGGCCACCAGGTTGCCGAAGGCCAGCGGCACGGCGGTCATGTACTGGATGCAGTGGTCGCGGTCGGCGGCGTTGGCCAGCGGGCCGACCTTGGAAATGATGCGGATCGCCGATTCGTGGGTGGTGATGACAATCCTGTCGATCTCGTGCAGGCGATTGCGTACCAGCGGATGCAGGGTCACCGCCGCTTCACAGGCGGTCTGCGCATGGAACTCGGCCGGGAAGCTGATCTTGAACAGCACGTTTTCCATCACGTAACTGCCGTACTTCTGCGACAGGCTGAAACGGCGCTGGTCTTCGGGCTTGAGCGCCAGGTCCTTGTTGGTGTGGCTGAACAGCACGTCGTAGAAGCCCCACTGCGGCGCGCTCAGCACTCCCGGAATGCCCATCTCGCCGCGCAGGGCGATATCCGCCAGGCGCACACCACGACTCGTGGCGTCCCCCGCCGCCCAGGACTTGCGCGAACCGGCATTCGGCGCATGCCGATAAGTGCGCAGCGCCTGGCCATCGACAAAGGCATGGGACAGCGCCGCCAGCAGCTGTTCGCGGTTGGCGCCCATCAGTTTGGCGGTGACCGCGGTCGAGGCGACTTTCACCAGCAGCACATGGTCGAGGCCGACCCGGTTGAAGGAGTTCTCCAGGGCGATCACTCCCTGGATCTCATGGGCCATGATCATGGCCTCGAGCACCGCGCGCATGGTCAGCGGCGCCTCGCCATTGGCCACGCGCTTTTGCGACAGGTGATCGGCCACGGCGAGGATGCCGCCGAGGTTGTCGGAAGGATGGCCCCACTCGGCGGCGAGCCAGGTGTCGTTGTAATCCAGCCAACGGACGATGCAGCCGATATCCCAGGCTGCCTTGACCGGGTCCAGGCGGAAACTGGTGCCCGGCACTCGCGCGCCAAAGGGTACGACCGTGCCCTCGACCATGGGCCCCAGGTGCTTGGTGCATTCGGGAAAGCGCAGGGCCAGCAGGCCGCAGCCAAGGGTGTCCATCAGGCAGTTGCGGGCGGTATCCAGGGCCTCATGGGACTCGATCCGGTAGTTCAGAACGTAATCGGCAATGTCCTGCAGAACCTGGTCGTAATCGGGACGTTCGTTCAGATCAACGTTGGCGCTCATGGGCAGTTCACTCCATCAAGGGTTAGGTGTGGGTTGCATCCTCAAGGTCAGGCTGATCGGGGTTATTTTTTATAACCCCCATTGTAGGAGCGAGCTTGCTCGCGATGACGGATGGACTGTCGACATCGATGTCGAGCTTGGTATCGCTATCGCGAGCAAGCTCGCGCCTACAAGGGTGGTGTGTTTTTAGAAAGCGTCGCCAGGCACACGCACCCAGCCTTCCATCAGCACCCGCGCGCTGCGGCTCATGATGGCCTTGGTCACGCTCCATTCGCCGTTGTCCTGCACGGCTTCGGCGCCGACGCGCAAGGTCCCCGACGGGTGGCCGAAACGCACCGCACTGCGCTCCCCGCCGCCGGCCGCCAGGTTGACCAGGGTCCCAGGGATCGCCGCCGCCGTGCCGATGGCCACCGCAGCGGTGCCCATCATCGCGTGGTGCAGCTTGCCCATGGACAGCGCGCGCACCAGCAGATCGATATCGGCAGCCTTCACCGCCTTGCCGCTGGACGCCTGGTAGTCCGCCGGCGGGGCGACAAAGGCGACCTTGGGTGTGTGCTGGCGCTTGGCCGCTTCGTCCAGGTGCTGGATCAGCCCCATGCGCAGCGCGCCGTGGGCGCGGATGGTCTCGAACATCGCCAGCGCCTTGGGGTCGCCGTTGATATCGCCCTGCAACTCGGTACCGCGGTAGCCGATGTCACGGGCATTGATGAAGATGGTCGGGATCCCGGCATTGATCATGGTGGCCTTGAACGTCCCGACGCCCGGCACCTCCAGGTCGTCCACCAGGTTGCCGGTGGGGAACATCGAACCACCGGCGCCCTCTTCCTCAGCCGCCGGCTCCATGAACTCCAGCTGCACTTCGGCCGCCGGGAAGGTCACGCCATCCAGTTCGAAGTCGCCGGTTTCCTGCACCGCGCCGTTGGTCATCGGCACATGGGCGATGATGGTCTTGCCGATATTGGCCTGCCAGATGCGCACCACGGCCACGCCGTTCTGCGGGATGCGCTCGGCATCCACCAGGCCGCTGCTGATGGCGAAGGAACCGACCGCCGCCGACAGGTTGCCGCAGTTGCCGCTCCAGTCGACAAAAGGTTTGTCGATGGAGACCTGGCCGAACAGGTAATCCACGTCGTGGCCGGGCTTGATGCTTTTCGACAGGATCACCGTCTTGCTGGTGCTGGACGTGGCGCCGCCCATGCCGTCGATCTGCTTGTCGTACGGGTCGGGGCTGCCGATCACCCGCAACAGCAACGCATCGCGGGCCGCGCCCGGCAGCTGCGCCGCCTCAGGCAGGTCTTGCAGGCTGAAAAACACGCCCTTGCTGGTGCCGCCACGCATGTAGGTGGCGGGAATCTTGATTTGCGCTACGAAAGCCATGGATTTCGGTCCTGATAAAGACCGAGGGCGGCGCCTTGCGGCCCGCCCTCGGTACGTCACTTAACTGGCGACAGCCGATTCGAGGAAGTCCTGGGCAAAGCGCTGCAACACGCCGCCCGCTTCGTAGATCGACACCTCTTCGGCGGTGTCGAGACGGCAGGTCACCGGCACCTCGATGCGCTCGCCGTTCTTGCGCCGGATCACCAGGGTCAGGGTGGCGCGCGGCTTGCGCTCGCCCACCACATCGAAGGTTTCGGTACCGTCGATGCCCAGGGTCTTGCGGTCGGTGCCCGGCTTGAACTCCAGCGGCAATACGCCCATGCCCACCAGGTTGGTGCGGTGGATGCGCTCGAAGCCTTCGGCGGCGATGGCCTCCACCCCGGCCAGGCGCACGCCCTTGGCCGCCCAGTCACGGGACGAACCCTGGCCGTAGTCGGCGCCGGCGATGATGATCAGCGGCTGCTTGCGCTGCATATAGGTTTCGATGGCTTCCCACATCCGGGTGACCTGGCCTTCCGGCTCGATCCGCGCCAGCGAACCCTGCTTGACCTTGCCGCCTTCCTGGACCATTTCGTTGAACAGTTTCGGGTTGGCGAAGGTCGCGCGTTGCGCGGTCAGATGGTCACCGCGGTGGGTCGCGTAAGAGTTGAAGTCCTCTTCCGGCAGGCCCATTTTCGCCAGGTACTCACCCGCCGCGCTGTCGAGCATGATGGCGTTGGACGGCGACAGGTGATCGGTGGTGATGTTGTCCGGCAGCACCGCCAGCGGGCGCATGCCGGTCAGGCTGCGCGCCCCGGCCAGGGCGCCTTCCCAGTACGGCGGACGACGGATGTAGGTGCTCATTTCACGCCAGTCGTACAGCGGCTCGACCTTGGGCCCGGTGTCTTCGTGAATGGCGAACATCGGGATGTACACCTTGCGGAACTGCTCGGGTTTCACCGAAGCCTTGACCACCGCGTCGATCTCTTCGTCGCTCGGCCAGATGTCCTTGAGGCGGATTTCCTTGCCGTTGGCGTCCAGGCCCAGCACATCCTTCTCGATGTCGAAGCGGATGGTCCCGGCAATCGCATAGGCCACTACCAGCGGCGGCGACGCGAGGAACGCCTGCTTGGCATAGGGGTGGATGCGCCCGTCGAAGTTGCGGTTGCCCGACAGCACCGCGGTGGCGTACAGGTCGCGGTCGATGATTTCTTTCTGGATCACCGGGTCCAGCGCACCGGACATGCCGTTGCAGGTGGTGCAGGCAAAGGCCACGACGCCAAAGCCCAATTGCTCCAGTTCGTGGGTCAGGCCGGCTTCGTCCAGGTACATGGCCACGGTCTTGGAACCCGGTGCCAGCGACGACTTGACCCAGGGTTTGCGGGTCAGGCCGAGCTTGTTGGCGTTGCGCGCCAGCAGGCCGGCGGCGATCACGTTGCGCGGGTTGCTGGTGTTGGTGCAGCTGGTGATGGCCGCGATGATCACCGCGCCATCGGGCATTTGCCCCGGCACCTCTTCCCACTGGCCGGCGATGCCCTTGGCCGCCAGGTCGCTGGTCGCCACCCGGGCGTGGGGGTTGCTCGGGCCCGCCATGTTGCGCACCACCGAGGACAGGTCGAACTGCAAGCCGCGCTCGTACTGGGCGTCTTTCAGGCTGTCGGCCCACAGGCCAGCCTGTTTGGCATAGGTCTCGACCAGTTGCACTTGTTCGTCTTCACGGCCAGTGAGCTTGAGGTAGTCGATGGTCTGCTGGTCGATGTAGAACATCGCCGCGGTGGCACCGTATTCCGGAGCCATGTTGGAGATGGTCGCGCGGTCGCCCAGGGTCAGCGCCGCGGCGCCTGCGCCGAAGAACTCAAGGTAGGCGCCCACCACCTTCTGCTTGCGCAGGAACTCGGTCAGCGCCAGCACCATGTCGGTGGCGGTGATGCCCGGTTGCAGCTTGCCGGTCAGCTCGACGCCGACGATTTCCGGCAGGCGCATCCAGGACGCCCGGCCGAGCATCACGCTTTCGGCTTCCAGGCCGCCGACGCCGATGGCGATCACGCCCAAGGCATCCACGTGTGGGGTATGGCTGTCGGTGCCGACGCAGGTATCGGGAAAGGCCACGCCATCGCGCGCCTGGATCACCGGCGACATTTTCTCCAGGTTGATCTGGTGCATGATGCCGTTGCCCGGCGGGATCACGTCGACGTTCTTGAAGGCTTTCTTGGTCCAGTTGATGAAGTGGAAACGGTCTTCGTTGCGCCGGTCTTCCACCGCGCGGTTCTTGGCGAACGCATCCGGGTCGAAGCCGCCGCACTCCACCGCCAGCGAGTGGTCGACGATCAACTGGGTCGGCACCACCGGGTTGACCTGGGCCGGGTCGCCACCCTGGTCGGCGATGGCGTCGCGCAGGCCGGCCAAATCCACCAGGGCGGTCTGGCCGAGAATGTCGTGGCACACCACACGGGCCGGAAACCACGGGAAGTCGAGGTCGCGCTTGCGCTCGATCAGTTGCTTCAGGGAGTCGGTCAGGGTCGCTGGATCGCAACGACGCACCAGGTTTTCCGCGAGCACGCGCGAGGTGTACGGCAGGGTGTCGTAGGCGCCGGGCTGGATCGCCTCGACGGCCGCGCGGGTGTCGAAGTAGTCCAGTCGGGTACCGGGTAACGGTTTACGAAATTCAGTGTTCATCGTCAGGACTCGGTCACGGTGATTGCAAAAGGTGGTGCTGCTGAAACCGCTCCCCGGTAGGAGCGAAGCTTGCTCGCGATGGCGGTTTGACGGTCGACATCGATGGTGAATGTCAGTCCGTCTTCGCGGGCATGCCTCGCTCCTGCAGGGCTCTGGTTTTTTAAGCAGCCACCATTCAGCGACGTTCGATTGGCACGAACTTGCGCTGCTCGACGCCGACGTACTCGGCGCTTGGACGAATGATGCGGTTGTTGGCGCGCTGTTCGAACACGTGGGCCGCCCAGCCAGTCAGGCGCGAGCAGACGAAGATCGGGGTGAACAGCTTGGTCGGGATGCCCATGAAGTGGTACGCCGAGGCATGGTAGAAGTCGGCGTTGGGGAACAGCTTCTTCTGCTCCCACATGGTCTTGTCGATGGCTTCGGAAACCGGGAACAGCACCTTGTCGCCCACTTCGTCAGCGAGTTTTTTCGACCAGCCCTTGATCACCTCGTTGCGCGGGTCGTTGTCTTTGTAGATCGCATGGCCGAAGCCCATGATCTTGTCCTTGCGCTCGAGCATGCCGAGGGTGCCCTTGATCGCCTCTTCCGGCGAAGAAAAACGCTCGATCATCTCCATCGCCGCCTCGTTGGCGCCGCCGTGCAGCGGACCGCGCAGCGAGCCGATGGCCGCGGTGACGCAGGAATACAGGTCGGACAGGGTCGAGGCACAGACCCGGGCAGTGAAGGTCGAGGCGTTGAATTCGTGCTCGGCGTAGAGGATCAGCGACACGTTCATCACCTTGACGTGCAGCTCGCTCGGCTTCTTGTCGTGCAGCAGGTGCAGGAAGTGACTACCGATGCACGGCTCGTCGGTCACACAATCGATGCGCTTGCCGTCGTGGCTGAAGCGGTACCAGTAGCACATGATCGCCGGGAACGCGGCCAGCAGGCGGTCGGTGACGTCACGCTGCTGGGAGAAGTCCTGTTCCGGCTCAATATTGCCGAGGAACGAGCATCCGGTGCGCATCACATCCATCGGATGGGCGTCGGCCGGAATGCGTTCCAGCACCTCTTTCAGCGCCTGTGGCAGGTCGCGCAGCTTGCTCAGTTTCTGGGTGTAGGCGTCCAGCTGCGCCTGGGTCGGCAGTTCGCCGTACAGCAGCAGGTAGGCCACTTCCTCGAACTGCGCGTCGGCCGCCAGTTCGCGGACGTCGTAACCCCGGTAGGTCAGCCCGGCACCGGCCTGGCCCACGGTCGACAAGGCAGTCTGTCCGGCCACCTGGCCACGCAGGCCAGCGCCACTCAATACTTTTGCTTCGGCCATTGCTCTCTCCAATCTTGAATTTGTTAGGGAATCGGCAACTTCATGGGTCGGGGCTCACCCCGATACCGCAGGAACGAAGCGGCTCGCGATGCCGATCGGTACACCCCGGTGTATCAGGGGCTGCGCGTTATCGTTAACGTCCATCGCGGGCAAGCCTCGCTCCTACAAAGGTTGGTTCAGCTTTTCTTCTGGGCGAACAGCGCATCGAGCTTCTGCTCGAAGGTGTGGTAGTCGATGCGGTCGTACAGCTCCATGCGGGTCTGCATGGTGTCGATCACGTTCTGTTGGGTACCGTCGCGACGGATCGCGGTGTAGACGTTTTCCGCCGCCTTGTTCATGGCACGGAACGCCGACAGCGGGTACAGCACCAGGGAAACATCCACGGATTTCAGTTGTTCGGTGGTGTACAGCGGCGTGGCGCCGAACTCGGTGATGTTGGCCAGGATCGGCGCTTTCACCCGGCTGGCGAAGATCTTGTACATCTCCAGCTCAGTGATGGCTTCCGGGAACACCATGTCGGCGCCGGCCTCGATGCAGGCGGCGGCGCGATCCAGGGCCGACTCCAGCCCCTCCACCGCCAGGGCGTCGGTACGGGCCATGATCACGAAGCTGTCGTCGGTGCGGGCATCCACCGCGGCCTTGATGCGGTCGACCATTTCCTGTTGGGAGACGATCTCTTTGTTCGGACGATGGCCGCAGCGCTTGGCGCCGACCTGGTCCTCGATGTGAATCGCCGCCGCGCCGAACTTGATCATCGACTTGACGGTGCGCGCCACGTTGAACGCCGACGAACCGAAACCGGTGTCCACGTCCACCAGCAGCGGCAGGTCGCAGACGTCGGTGATGCGGCGCACGTCGGTCAGCACGTCGTCGAGCCCGGTGATGCCCAGGTCCGGCACGCCGAGGGAGCCGGCCGCCACCCCGCCACCGGACAGGTAGATCGCCTTGAACCCGGCGCGCTTGGCCAGCAGCGCATGGTTGGCATTGATGGCGCCGACCACCTGCAACGGTCGTTCGCTGGCGACCGCATCGCGAAAGCGCTGGCCTGGAGTGCTCTTGTTATTGGAACTCATGACTCACCTCGTGGAGTGGCTGTCTGCTTGGCGCCGTCCTGGTAATGACGGGCAATGTTGCGTTTGGAAGCGCCGATGTGACGGCGCATCAACAACTCGGCCAGTTCGCCGTCGCGATCGGCAATGGCATCGAGAATCCGGTGGTGCTCGGCGAACGCCTGGTGCGGGCGGTTGGGCGTGGCGGAAAACTGGATGCGGTACATGCGCACCAGCTGGTACAGCTCGCCGCAGAGCATCTGCGTGAGGGTGCGGTTGCCCGCGCCCTGGATGATCCGGTAGTGGAAGTCGAAATCGCCTTCCTGCTGGTAGTAGCCGACCCCGGCCTGGAACGCCGCGTCGCGCTCGTGGGTATCGAGCACCCGGCGCAGCTCGTCGATTTCCTCGTTGGTCATGCGCTCGGCGGCCAGGCGGCAGGCCATGCCTTCCAGGGACTCGCGGATTTCGTAGAGTTCGATCAGCTCGGCATGGCTCAGGGACACCACCCGCGCCCCGACATGGGGCACCCGCACCAGCAGACGCTGGCCTTCCAGGCGGTGGATCGCCTCGCGCAGCGGGCCGCGGCTGATGCCATAGGTGCGCGCCAGTTCCGGCTCGGAAATCTTGCTGCCCGGGGCGATCTCGCCCTTGACGATGGCCGCCTGAATGCGCCTGAAGACGTTTTCGGACAAGGTTTCCGAATCGTCCTGCGTCACGGCGGGGGGATCGAGCTGATCCAGCATATTGTCGACACCTTGAAAATCAATGCGACAAAAACTAGCCAATACAAGCCAACCAGTCAAAGGAAAAATAGATATTGTCGACAATCGTCTAATAACCCTTTGCACCAAACCGGCACAAAAGCCCCCGCCCCGCCGCTGGCGCCATAAAACCAGCATGCTAGAATGCCGCCCGCATTTGCCTGTCACATTAATAAGGCAGCACACGAGGGAGCTTGCGCAGCAATGCCAGTCGCCTTGAACTGAAGAACCCATGCAACGCACCAGGATCTATGAGACTCAAGGCCTTCTCCATACTGTTCTGCCTGCTCGGCCTGCCGGGCCTGAGTGCCGCCGCCGGCAAGACCGTTTACGGTCTGAATGAATACGCCAGACTGTCCGGGATCGACCTGGAAGTCGCCGCCAAGCTCGACACCGGCGCCAAGACCGCCTCCCTCAGCGCCCGCGATATCAAGCGTTTCAAGCGCAATGGCGAGTCCTGGGTACGCTTCTACCTGGCCATCGACGCCGCCCATTCCCACCCCATCGAACGTCCGCTGGCCCGCGTCAGCAAGATCAAGCGCCGCGCCGGCGACTACGACCCCGATGAGGAAAACAACAAGAAGTACACCGCGCGCCCGGTCATCGAGCTGGATATCTGCATGGGCACAGCCCTGCGCAGCATAGAAGTGAACTTGACCGACCGCAGTGCATTCCAATACCCGCTCTTGATCGGCTCCGAAGCGCTCAAGCGCTTCGATGCACTGGTCGACCCCAGTCTTAAATACGCTGCTGGCAAACCTGCCTGCGCCACCGACGCTCATATCGCAGAGTAATTCCAATGCGCTCTCTTACCCTCCATCTGAAAATCCTGATCGCCATCCTGGTGGTGCTGGGCATCTCGATCACGGCCTATCAGATTTTCGTGCTCGGCATCCCGGTGACCGAAGACGCCACCGACGACCTGTGGAACATCGACGCCAAGGTCGAATTCGTCGCCAACGCCAAGGACCCGATCAAGATCCAGATGTTCGTGCCGCCCCTGAGCCGCGACTACGTCAGCCTGAACGAGAGCTTCATTTCCAATAACTACGGGGTGGCGGTGAACCGCGTCGACGGCAACCGCAAGGTCACCTGGTCGGCACGCCGCGCCAAGGGCAACCAGACCCTCTACTACCGCCTGGTCCTGACCAAGCGCTACACCGCGGAAAAAGCCAAGATCAAGGGCCCGACCTTCCGCGACAGCATCGCCGTCGAAGGCCCGGAAAAGATCGCCGCCGAAGCCCTGCTCGCGCCGATCCGCCAGCACTCGGCCGACGTCGAGACCTTCATCAGCGAAGCCATCAAGCGGGTCAACAACAGCAGCGACGACAACGCCAAGATGCTCCTGGCGGGCGATCCGTCGCCGGCGAACAAGGCCAAGATCGTCGACCTGCTGCTGTCCATCGCCCACGTGCCGATGGAAAAGGTCCACACCATCCGCCTGGTGGCCGACCAGCCGCAGGCTCCGGAACTGTGGCTGCGCAGCTTCAACGGTACCGACTGGCTGTACTTCAACCCGGAAACCGGCGAACAGGGCCTGCCCAGCGACCGCCTGTTGTGGTGGATCGGTGACGACAGCCTGATCACCGTCGATGGCGGCAAGAAAGCCACCGTCACCTTCAGCCTGAACAACAGCGAAATGAACGCCATTCGCCTGGCCAAGCTGACCGACGAGAACACCGACGCCAACTTCCTCGAATACTCGCTGTACGGCCTGCCGCTGCAGACCCAACAGACCTTCATGATCATGGTGATGATCCCGATCGGCGTGCTGGTGATCCTGGTGCTGCGCAACCTGATCGGCCTGCAGACCCTGGGTACCTTCACCCCGGTGCTGATCGCCCTGGCCTTCCGCGAAACCCAGCTGGGCTTCGGCATCGTGCTGTTCACCGTAATCACCGCGCTCGGGCTGTCGCTCAGGTCCTACCTGGAACACCTGAAGCTGCAGATGCTGCCGCGGCTGTCGGTGGTGCTGACCTTCGTCGTGGTGCTGATCGCCGCCATCAGCCTGTTCAGCCACAAGCTCGGCCTGGAACGCGGCCTGTCGGTCGCCCTGTTCCCGATGGTGATCCTGACCATGACCATCGAACGCCTGTCGATCACCTGGGAAGAACGTGGCGCCGGCCACGCGATGAAAGTCGCCATCGGCACGCTGTTCGCCGCCTCCCTGGCCCACCTGATCATGAGCGTGCCGGAGCTGATCTACTTCGTCTTCACCTTCCCGGCGATGCTGCTGATCCTGGTGGGCTTCATGCTGGCGATGGGTCGCTACCGCGGCTACCGCCTGACCGAGCTGATCCGTTTCAAAGCCTTCGTCAAGGCTGATTCGTAATGTTCGGCCTGTGGAAGACCTGGAAGGCCCTGGAAGCCCGGGGCATCATGGGGATCAATCGGCGTAACGCGGACTACGTGCTCAAGTACAACAAGCGCAGCCTGTACCCGATCGTCGACGACAAGATCATCACCAAGGAACGCGCGATCAAGGCCGGCATCCATGTGCCGGAACTGTATGGCGTGATCTCCACCGAGAAGGAAATCGACAAGCTCGGCGAGATCATCGGCGGGCGCAACGACTTCGTGATCAAGCCGGCGCAAGGCGCCGGCGGCGACGGCATCATCGTGATCGCCGACCGTTTCGAGGGTCGCTACCGCACGGTGTCGGGCAAGATCATCAGTCATGAAGAAATCGAGCACCACATCTCCAGCATCCTCACCGGCCTCTATTCCCTGGGCGGCCACCGTGACCGGGCGCTGATCGAATACCGGGTGACCCCGGACCAGATCTTCAAGAGCATCAGCTACGAAGGCGTGCCGGACATCCGCATCATCGTGCTCATGGGCTACCCGGTGATGGCCATGCTGCGCCTGCCGACCCGCCAGTCCGGCGGCAAGGCCAACCTGCACCAGGGCGCCATCGGCGTCGGTGTCGACCTGGCTACCGGCCTGACCCTGCGCGGTACCTGGCTGAACAACATCATCGCCAAGCACCCGGACACCACCAACGCGGTGGACGGCGTGCAGCTGCCCTACTGGGACGGCTTCATGAAGCTGGCGGCCGGCTGCTACGAGCTGTGCGGCCTGGGCTACATCGGGGTCGATATGGTGCTGGACCAGGAAAAGGGCCCGCTGATCCTCGAGCTCAACGCCCGCCCCGGCCTGAACATCCAGATCGCCAACGACTGCGGCCTGACCCAGCGCACCCACGCGGTCGAAGCGCACCTGGCAGAGCTGAAAGCCCGCGGCATCAGCGAAACCGTCGAGCAGCGCGTGCAGTTTGCCCAGGATCTGTTCGGCCATATCCCGGCGGTGGAAGGCTGATCCACGGCATTGACCTGTAGCCGCTGCCGCAGGCTGCGATCGGCCGGCACGGCCGTGGCGTCCTTATGGGCGCTGGAAGACCTTCGGTCTTATCGCAGCCTGCGGCAGCGGCTACAGTGCGATGCGTCGTAAACCGGGCAATCCCCGACATCCCCACTAGGAGCAAATCCTTGAGGGGACTACAATCGCCAGCCGCGCTCCTCCGATGGCTGATCCGCCCCGCATGTCGACCTGCTCCGTACACCCGCTGCCCTATCGCCCCAACCCCGCCGAGTATTTCGCGGCGATCCGTCATGCCCCTGGCGCCGTCCTGCTCGACAGCGGCCGGCCCAGTGCCGAGCGCGGCCGCTATGACCTGCTCAGCGCCTGGCCACGGGCCCAGCTGGCCGTCCTCAAGGACGAAAGCGGCGAAGACTTCCTGCAACGCCTGCGGCTCAATCTGGATCAGCTGGGCCAGGCGGCGATCCCCGCGCCTTACCAGCTGCCTTTTGCCGGCGGGCTGATCGGCTACCTGAGCTACGACTTCGGACGCCACCTGGAACGCCTGCCCAGCCAGGCCCTGGATGACCTGCAACTGCCCGATGCGCGCTTCGGCCTCTACGACTGGGCGCTGATCAGCGACCATCAGCAGTGCACCAGCCAACTGGTGTTCCACCCGGTCGTCGACGCCGCCGAACGCCAGCGCCTGATCGCCCTGTTCAGCCAGGTGCCGGCCAGCACCGACGGCAGCTTCAAACTCAGCGGGCCGATGCGCCCCGACCTCAGCGCCGCGCAGTATCAACAGGCGTTCGAGCGTATCCAGGCGTACATCCAGGCCGGCGACTGCTATCAGGTCAACTTCGCCCAACGCTTTCGCGCGCCCTGCGTCGGCGATCCGTGGGCTGCCTACTGCGCGCTGCGCGCGGCCTGCCCCACGCCTTTTTCCGGGTTCCAGAGCCTGCCGGAAGGTGGCGCGGTGCTGAGCCTGTCGCCGGAGCGCTTCGTGCGGATCAGTGAGCGCCAGGTGGAAACCCGGCCGATCAAGGGCACCCGCCCACGCAGCCAGGATGCCGCCGAAGACGCGGCGAACGCCGCCGAGCTGCTGGCCAGCCCCAAGGACCGCGCGGAAAACCTGATGATCGTCGACCTGCTGCGCAACGACCTGGGCCGCACCTGCCGCATCGGCTCGGTGCGGGTGCCGGAGCTGTTCAGCCTGGAAAGCTACCCGAATGTGCATCACCTGGTGAGTAGCGTCACCGGCGAGCTGGCGGACGACAAGGACGCACTGGACCTGATCGCCGGCAGCTTCCCTGGCGGCTCGATCACCGGCGCGCCGAAGATCCGCGCCATGCAGATCATCGACGAGCTGGAGCCGACCCGGCGCGGGCTGTATTGCGGTTCGTTGCTGTACCTGGATGTGCGGGGCGAGATGGACAGCTCGATCGCCATCCGCAGCCTGCTGGTCAAGGACGGGCAAGTCTGCTGCTGGGGCGGTGGCGGGATTGTCGCGGACTCGGACTGGCAGGCCGAGTATCAGGAGTCCATCACCAAGGTGAAGGTGCTGCTGGAGACCTTGCAGAGTCTTTAAAGGCATCGCGGGCAAGTCGGATCGCCGCGCGCTCGCTCCTACGGGTCAATGTCGTTCACGGCAATGCGGTACGACGCGGCCTGTAGGAGCGAGGCTTGCCCGCGATAGCTGCGCCGCGAACCTACAGGCTCAACTCGCGGTTCGATGCCTTGAGGAACTCCTGCTTCAGCTCGGCAAAGCTGTGCACCGCCGGGAACTGCGGGAACTCGCGAATCACGTTGTCCGGGGCATGGAACAGAATCCCGGCATCGGCCTCGCCGAGCATACTGGTGTCGTTGTACGAATCCCCCGCCGCGATCACCCGGTAGTACAGGCTCTTGAAGGCCAGCACTGACTGGCGCTTGGGGTCTTTCTGGCGCAGCTGGTAACCGGTCACCCGGCCGCTGTCGTCGGTGACCAGGCGATGGCACAGCAGCGTGGGGAAGCCCAGCTGGCGCATCAGCGGCTGGGAAAACTCATAGAAGGTGTCGGACAGAATCACCACCTGGAAACGCTCGCGCAGCCAGTCGACGAACTCGATGGCGCCGTCCAGCGGCTTGAGGGTGGCGATCACTTCCTGAATGTCCGAGAGCTTCAGGCCGTGCTCGTCGAGAATCCGCAGGCGCTGTTTCATCAACACATCGTAATCGGGGATATCCCGGGTGGTCGCCTTGAGGGATTCAATCCCGGTTTTTTCGGCAAAGGCGATCCAGATTTCCGGGACCAGTACACCTTCCAGGTCGAGACAGGCAATTTCCACGAGACACTCCCATTTGTATTGGTTATTCGAGCGAGCAAAAGGACTGCCGAACTCTAGCGATTCGCCCCAGCCCACGCAACGCAAGGAGCGCGCCAGCCGGGGGCGGATTTTGTTACCATCGCCAGTATCTAGAGCGCTCAGCGCCACCGACCTGTAGGAAACCGCCCTGATGAGCCCATCGTTCAATGTCGCTGAACTCGCCGCGACCTATGCCCAAAAATCCGCCCAGGACATTCTCAAGCTGGCCTTTGCCGAGTTTGGCGATGACCTGTGGATCTCTTTCAGTGGTGCCGAGGATGTGGTGCTGGTGGACATGGCCTGGAAGCTGAACAAGAACGTCAAGGTCTTCAGCCTCGACACCGGTCGCCTGCACCCGGAAACCTATCGTTTCATCGAGCAGGTACGCGAGCACTACAAGATCGACATCGAGGTGGTTTCGCCGGACCACGCCAAGCTCGAGCCTTTCGTCAAGGAGAAAGGCCTGTTCAGCTTCTACAAGGACGGCCACGGCGAGTGCTGCGGGATCCGCAAGATCGAGCCGCTGCGCCGCAAGCTGTCCACCGTCAGCGCCTGGGCCACCGGCCAGCGCCGCGACCAGAGCCCGGGCACCCGCAGCCAGGTGGCGGTGCTGGAGATCGACAGCGCCTTCTCCACCCCGGAACGCACCCTGTACAAGTTCAACCCGCTGGCGCAGATGACCAGCGAAGAGATCTGGGGTTACATCCGCATGCTCGAACTGCCGTACAACAGCCTGCACGAGCGTGGTTTCATCAGCATCGGCTGCGAGCCTTGCACCCGCCCAGTGCTGCCGAACCAGCACGAGCGCGAAGGCCGCTGGTGGTGGGAAGAGGCCACGCAGAAGGAATGCGGCCTGCACGCCGGCAATATCATCAGCAAGGGCTAAAGCCCAATTCCTCTTTCCTCTGGTCTGTAGGAGCGAAGCGGTGTGCCAGGTACGCCGTCTCGCGAGCAAGCTTCGCTCCTACAGAAGCCCCACCTCCCGGTAAAAATCTTGTACACACAAGTGTCACCACAGGTGCCATTTTTGTGTGCACTTTATGCCTCGACGCCCAAAAAGGTTACACCCTTCTCCCTGGGCCATCCTCCACCGCGCTCACACCCCATCCCCTCGAAAAATAAATACCTGTTCGAACGGTCAATTTATAACTTCATAGTTTCAGTTACTTAGAAATCATTAAGAACAAACCGAAATTATCGGTCGCTTGCTTAGATTGGGTTCTGGCACGGAAGTGGCTTAAGTCGCCCCGCATCCTGTATACAACTTAAATAAAAAATACATACATTTTATATCCGCAAGCCGGGTTCCCGAATCCGCCTGCAGATGCCCAGAACCCAGTGATTCCCGGACCCGCGCCGAAGACTGCCGAGCCTTGCGCTCAAGCACAGTCAGCGCGGGTCCGCGATCAGGAGCCTGCCGGAATGCGTACAAGCCTTGCCAACAACATCGCACTGGATTTGCCCTCCTCCCACGCCCACCTCGACCCCGGCACCGCCGCCACGGTCGACCTCAGCCCGCGCCTGCACAACCGCGACCTGGCGCCGACCAAGGTCGAAGGCCGGCGCTGGGGTGGCTACAGCATCTTTGCCCTGTGGACCAACGACGTGCACAACATCGCCAATTACTCCTTCGCCATCGGCCTGTACGCCCTGGGCCTGGGCGGCTGGCAGATCCTCCTGTCCCTGGGGATCGGCGCGGCGCTGGTGTACTTCTTCATGAACCTGTCCGGCTACATGGGCCAGAAGACCGGCGTGCCCTTCCCGGTAATCAGCCGTATCAGCTTCGGCATCCATGGCGCGCAGATTCCGGCGCTGATCCGCGCGGTGATCGCCATCGCCTGGTTCGGCATCCAGACGTACCTGGCCTCGGTGGTGTTCCGGGTCTTGCTCACGGCCATCCACCCCGGCTTCGCCGACTACGACCACAACTCGATCCTCGGCCTGTCGAGCCTGGGCTGGGTGTGTTTCGTGGCGATCTGGCTGGTCCAGCTGGCAATCCTCGCCTATGGCATGGAAATGGTCCGGCGTTACGAAGCCTTCGCCGGCCCGGTGATCCTGGTGACCGTTGCCGCCCTCGCCGCCTGGATGTTCACCCAGGCCAACGCCAGCATCGCCTGGTCGATCCGCGAGCCCTTGAGCGGTGGCGAGATGTGGCGCCAGATCTTCGCCGGCGGCGCGCTGTGGCTGGCGATCTACGGCACGCTGATCCTCAACTTCTGCGACTTCGCCCGCTCCTCGCCCTGCCGTCGGACCATCAAGGTCGGCAACTTCTGGGGGCTGCCGGTGAACATCCTGGTGTTCGCGGCCATCACCGTATTGCTCTGCGGCGCGCAGTTCCAGATCAACGGCAGGATCATCGAAAGCCCGACCGAAATCATCGCCTCGATACCCAACACCTTCTTTCTGGTACTCGGTTGCCTGGCGTTCCTGATCGTCACCGTGGCGGTGAACATCATGGCCAACTTCGTCGCCCCGGCCTTCGTGCTCAGCAACCTAGCGCCGAAATACCTGACCTTCCGCCGCGCCGGGCTGATCAGCGCAACCCTCGCGGTGCTGATCCTGCCGTGGAACCTCTACAACAGCCCGCTGGTGATCGTGTACTTCCTGTCCGGGCTCGGCGCCCTGCTGGGGCCGCTGTACGGGGTGATCATGGTCGACTACTGGTTGCTGCGCAAAGGCCGGATCAACGTGCCCGAGCTGTACAGCGAGAACCCGCAAGGCGCGTATTTCTACAGCCGCGGGGTCAACCTGCGGGCGGTGGCGGCGTTCATTCCGTCGGCGCTGATCGCCATTGTCCTGGCCCTGGTGCCGGGGTTTGCCAGCGTCTCGCCCTTCTCCTGGCTGATCGGCGCCGGCATTGCCGGCCTGCTGTACCTGATCATCGCCAAACGCCAGCCGCACTATGCGGATGTCAGCGGCGAATCCATCGCAGTCGACAACGTCTGCCACTAACCTTGAACGGCCCGCGTGCGGCGGGCCCCGAATGCCTCACCGATAAGGACAGCCCATGCGAATTCTCGTGGTCAACGTCAACACCACCGACTCCATCACCCAGGCCATCGCCCGCCAGGCCCAGGCCGTGGCCGCGCCCGGCACTGAAATCATCGGCCTGACCCCACACTTCGGCGCCGACTCCATCGAAGGCAACTTCGAAAGCTACCTGGCCGCCATCGCCGTCATGGACCGCGTGCTGTCCTACGACCAGCCCTACGACGCGGTAATCCAGGCCGGTTATGGCGAGCATGGCCGCGAAGGCCTGCAGGAACTGCTCAATGTGCCGGTGGTGGACATCACCGACGCCGGCGCCAGCACCGCGATGTTCCTCGGCCATGCCTACTCGGTGGTGACCACCCTGGATCGCACCGTACCGCTGATCGAGGATCGCCTGAAACTCTCCGGCCTGTACGACCGTTGCGCCTCGGTACGCGCCAGCGGGCTGGCGGTGCTGGAGCTGGAACAGGACCCGGCGCGCGCCGTGGAAGCCATCGTGCGCCAGGCCGAGCTGGCGGTCAGCGAAGACAAGGCCGAGGTGATCTGCCTGGGCTGCGGCGGCATGGCCGGCCTGGACGAGCAGATCCGCCAGCGCACCGGCGTGCCGGTGGTGGACGGCGTGACCGCGGCGGTGACCATCGCCGAATCCCTGGTGCGCCTGGGGCTGTCCACCTCCAAGGTGCGCACCTACGCTACGCCGCGGCCGAAGACCATCATCGGCTGGCCAGGGCGCTTCGGGCGCTGAATCGGCGCTTTCGTCGAGGACCTATCGCGAGCAAGCTCGCTCCTACAGGAAGCGGGTTTGCGCGCACCTTCAGACCGCGCTGAAGCGTTGCTCCAGGCCCAGCACGGCGAACTGCTCGATCACGAAGTCGACGAAGGCCCGGGTCTTGCCCGGCAAGAGTTTGTGCTCGGCGTAGTAGATCGAGATGTTGCCGTCGTCGACGTACCAGTCCGGCAAGACCCGCTGCAGGGTACCGGCATTCAGATAACCGACGGCGAACGGCATGCTCACCAACGCCACCCCCAGGCCCTGGGCAGCGCTGGCGCAGGCCGCTTCCGAATCGCTCATGGTCATCCGCGCCTTCAGGTTCAGCGGGCTTTGCTGCCGGGTGCGACTGGTCAGGGCCCAGGAACGTATCCGCCCGGTCTGCGGCGAGCGGATCAGGATGCCTTCGCAATGCTGCAAATCCTCGGGCTGTTCGATCGCCGCGCAGCGCGCCAGGTACTCCGGCGAGGCCACCAGGATGCGGTGAGCCGGGCTCAGCCGTCGCGCCACCACCCCTTGAGGCAGTTCGAAGCCGCCGCCGATCGCCGCGTCGAAGCCCTGGCCGATCAGGTCCACCTGGCGATTATCGAAATGCCAGTCCGGGCTGATCTCCGGGAAACGCCGCAGGAATTCGCCGAGCATGGGCACGATGTACAGCCGCCCGAACACCGTGCCCATGCTGACTTTAAGGGTGCCCGCCGGGCGCCCTTCGGCGCTGGCCAGGTTGGCCACGGCGTTCTGGATGGTGTACAGGCTGGCGCTGACCTCATCGAGAAACAGCTTGCCGGCCTCGGTCAGGGTCAGGCGGCGGGTGCTGCGCTGAAACAGCCTGACCCCAAGCCGGGCCTCGAGCTTGGCCACGCTTTTACCCACTGCGGCGGGGGTCAGGCTCAAGCGCCGCGCGGCTTCGGCAAAACTGCCGACTTCGGCGCTGCGCACGAAGCATTCGATGCTGCTGAAGGTTTCCATGGCGCCTCACTCTAAACTTCTGGTTTATACAGACTAGAGCGATTCCTATCTACACAGCACCTAATCCGAGGTCGATACTCGACTCCAACCACAAGGCAGCCCGCCTTGGACTTTTGGAGAACGACATGACCACCCAATCCCTCAGCGGCAAAGTAGCCTTGGTTCAAGGCGGTTCCCGCGGCATCGGCGCCGCCATCGTGCAACGCCTGGCAGCCGAAGGCGCCGCTGTCGCCTTCACCTACGTCAGCTCCACTGCCAAGGCCCAGGCCTTGCAGGACAGCATCACCCAGGCCGGTGGCAAGGCCCTGGCGATCCTCGCCGACAGCGCCGATGCCGCGGCCATCCGCCAGGCGGTCGACAGCACGGTCGAAACCTTTGGCCGCCTGGACATCCTGGTCAACAACGCCGGCGTCCTGGCCGTCGGCCCGCTGGAAGACTTCAAGCTGGAAGACTTCGACCGGACCCTGGCCATCAACATTCGCAGCGTGTTCGTCGCCGCCCAGGAAGCAGCCCGGCACATGGGCGAAGGCTCGCGCATCATCAACATCGGCAGCACCAATGCCGAACGCATGCCTTTTGCCGGCGGCGGCACCTACGCCATGAGCAAGTCGGCCCTGGTCGGCCTGACCAAAGGCCTGTCCCGCGACCTCGGCCCACGGGGCATCACCATCAACAACGTGCAGCCCGGCCCGGTCGATACCGACATGAACCCGGCCCACGGCGACTTCGCCGAAAGCCTGATCCCGCTGATGGCCATCGGGCGCTACGGCCACGCGGAAGAAATCGCCAGCTTCGTGGCTTACCTGGCCGGACCGGAAGCGGGTTACATCACCGGGGCCAGCCTGAGCATCGATGGCGGCTTCAGCGCCTGATTCCTGCGCCCATGAAAAACGCCGGGGCACCTTCATCAGGTGGCCCGGCGTTTTTTGTAGGGGCTGTCGCAGGCTGCGATAAGCCCGATAGGGCTTCAAGAACGGCGCCTCCTGCGGAGTCGATCGCAGCCTGCGGCAGCGGCTACAGGTTCAGCTCCATTGCAGCAGCGGCAAGCCACAGGCCGCCGGCTGGAACCCCTTCAACGAACGCAGAATGGCATCGGCATGGGCGTACTTGGCGTCCGCCATCGCCGGGTCGGGAATGGCGATCGCGGTCATCCCCGCCGCTTTCGCCGCGGTGACACCGAAGGGCGAATCCTCGAACACCAGGCAATCCTCGGGAGCAACGCCCAGGCGCCGCGCGGCGGTCAGGAAGATATCCGGCGCCGGCTTGGCCGCGCCCACTTCCGGGTCGTCGGCGGTGACTATGGTGTCGAACAGCGCGAACCAGTCGCCGTGCAAGGTGGTTTTCTGGGCGAAAGACTGGCGCGAAGAACTGGTGCCCACAGCGATCGGCACGTTATTGGCCTTGAGGTGCTGCACCAGCTCCTGCGCCCCCGGCATCGCCAGCGCGCGGGGGAAACGCTCGCGCATCAGCGGCTCGCGAATCACCAGGAACTCCTCCGGCGTGATCGGCAGGTCCAGGGCTTCGACCACATAGCGGGCCAGATCCGCGGCGCCACGGCCGATGATGTTCTGCTTGACCGTCCAATCGAAGGTGCGACCGTAACGATCGGCGATCAGCTGGGTTACCTCGGTGTAGATGCCTTCGGTGTCCAGCAGCAAACCGTCCATATCGAAAATCACGGCCTTGATCGGGCCCACATCATTCAACTGTGCATTCATCGCATCTGATCCGTTAACAAAAAACATCCCGGGGAGCGGCTCAGGTACGGCCAGTTTTTTGCCCGATTAAAGGGTTCAGCAGCATAGCCGCGCCGAATGACAGGGAGCAACCTCAGGCCAGCGCGCAGGCAGACAAAAGCCCAGACAGGCCGGGCTCGATGGTCTCGGCGAATGAATAAAGCAAGCTAGCGCCCCGCGCGTCCGCTGCCGCCTCCGGGACCGCCGGTGCCACCACCCGCGCTGCCGGTTCCACCGCCGGCACCGCCGCCGCCCATGATGGAACCATTGACGCCGGTGGAGCCCATGCCGCCGCCCTGGCCGGAAGAGCCGCGCGCATTGTCGGCTCGGGAACGGCTGTTCGTGACACCTACACCATTCCCGCCCAGGGCCCCAGGTCGCAGCATCAGATCGCTGCCGGAACCGCCCTCGAAAGAGCGCCCGGAAGGATGGGTTGAAGCCCGTCCGTCAGCGGATTCTGCCAGGCTGGAGAAGAAGAAAATCGACACCAGGGCGACCAGCACCAGGCTCAGCAGTTTTGCCCGGCTCACGACGAGCCTCCCGGGGCGGTGCGACGCTTGCCCCTGGCCGCCTTGCGCTGCGGCTTGGGTCGAGACAACTCCTGCTCGGCGTTGGCGTCCGGGAGGATCTGCTCGGGAGTCAGCGCATCCGTGGGGGACGGCAGCGGATATTCGGGCGTTTCATCCCGGTCGAGATGTTTCGGATCATGCTTCATATGTACCTCACACCGGTCATGCCGGCGTGCAGGAAGCAGACTTCACGGGCGTTCTTCCTCCGACTCGCCTGCCTCATCGTCATCGCTCAGTGGCACCAGGGCGTCATCCATCAGCGAGCCCGGGTCTTCATTGCCCGGATCGTTGACCAGGGGCACGCCCGAGGCATCGTCTTCTTTCTTGTCAGCCGTTTCCGGAGTCATGGCAAACCTCGTCGACACAGTGTGTCCATCATTGAATTCGAGGGGCTGGAGCGATATTCGTTCCCATAAAAAAGCCCGGCACAGGGCCGGGCTTTTTGCGCACTGCAGCAGAATCAGTCGTGCTTGTGCTTGTGTTTATTCTTGTGCTTCCTGCCGCCGGAGTGATGGTCATCATCACCCATGCTGCTGCCCAAGGCACCACCGGCCGCGCCACCCAGGCCTGCACCAATGGTCGAGCCCGTTTTGCCGCCCAGCTTGTTGCCGATCACCGAACCGCCGGCCGAACCCAGACCGCCACCGATGGCCGCCTCGGTACGGCTGCCTTTACGGGCACCGACCGCACTGCCGGCAGCGCCGCCAATACCCGCACCCACCGCGGCACCGGTGCTGCCGCCAATCTGTTGTCCAACCACGTTGCCCAGCGCGCCACCCAAACCGCCGCCGACCGCAGCAGTGCCATCACCGGCGGCCATCGCACCTTGAGCAGCCAGAAGCCCCAAAACCAGAGCAGGCAGTGTTAAACGCATGATGTAAACCTCGAAAAAGATGCTGGAGAGTCATTCTATAGCGGTGTCTGACTAAAGCTGAGCGGCGACAGCGCAACGCTGTAATCCTTTTAGTCAAAGTGTTGGACCGTTTTTGCGCAAAGAGTTTTCACCCAGGCAAAAAAAAGCCCGCTGGGGAGACGGGCTAATAGGATTTGCTTTAACGGATGAGTTGAGCCTACGCAGTCGCTTGTGAATAAATTGTGAAAACCCCGCGACCTTGTGCAACGGATAAGACGAAAGGTCCAACTTCATTCAAATCGACCGCGGCGGCCCATTGTTCAGGTAACAAAAACCCCGCCCGGAAGCGGGGTCGTTCGGTATGAAGGCTACCTTCTCTTAGGAAGCGCCGCTTTCGGGAAAAACTTTGTCTGGGTCACCCTGGGTAACGCACTGGTCCTGGTCTTGCCTGCCGATGCCTTGATCGGTGGCTCGCTGTCGAACGCTGCCTGACCGCAGCGCACCAGGTTGTTGATTGGGAACTCATCCCCGTTGTCCTCGATATAAGGATCGCTCATCTCCTTGCTCCCTCCAACAACCGGTCGATACCGGCAAGCACCTGACTGCCTAGAAAATATCGACCGTCACGGCGTTTCAGACTAGACGGTCATTTACGGACTTGCAGTTCACAGGAGAAAAGACCGACGAATGGCCCAAACCGGGACTCTTCGTCCAAGGGAGTGGATCGTCGTTGAAAAAGGAGCTGATGGCCTGCATCAGCTCCTTTGCGACTGCCTTTCGCCTAGACCTTACGAGCGTAGTTGCTGGCCCCGAACCAGTCGACCACCACCACGGTTTCATCCCCCACCACCCAGGCGTCATGACCTTTAGGCAGGGAGGTAATATCGCCCGGTCCAGCGATGATTTCAGTGCCGTCATCCATCAGGATCGCCAGCTTGCCGGCCACGTGATACTGAAAGTGCGGCGCCTGGCAACTCGGTGTCTGCGCCAGCGGCCGGATATCGTTCGACCAGCGCCAGCCCGGCTTGAACGTGAAGCGCCCCACTTCGCATTGACCGATCTTCAGAATCTCTGCCTTGCCATTGGAAAACTCGCGGGTCTCGTCCGGTTCGGAGAAGGATTTGTGCTCGGTGACCTGTTCGTGCGTGGACATGATCGTGCCCTCGATTGAGTAGCTGCAAAGCCTGCCGGCGCCGGCAACATCGCCCCACGCTCGCAGACCGCCAGCATCGCCCCACTCGATGCGCATGACCATTCTAGACCTGAAAGGGTGGGGTGCCCGGGACAAACGCTAAACGTAAGGTTGCCCACCAAAGCCCCGAGGCAGACGCTGCAAGCCCGCCATGGCCGTCAGCCGCTGGGTCCAGGCTGCACGCCAATCGCCCGTGTGCGCAGCCTTCGCTTTGCGCGCCGCTCGACGTGCCGCATTGCGCTGATTCTTGCGGGCTTCCTTGAACACCTCGGTATTGCGGCAACTGCGGCATTTGACCCGCGCCGGCTCGGTGCTGGACATGAGATTGGAACCCTTGTGGCCGCAGGCCAGATGCCCGGCGACCTTGAAGTGAATGACCATTGCGCGTCTCCTCGTAGCCAGTACGGGGCACAGAAAACCGCACGCTGATGCCCGCCTGATATCGGCGGAAAACCTCACCTTCAAGGTGACCGGGCCGCCAGGCTTCGCAGGGGTAACAAAGCCAAAGACCACTCAGGTATCCAGCGTGATCGATACCTCGCTGGAGCAGCCTTGGCTGTTGCGAACTCGTAATGATTTTGACCGTGGCGAGGAAACGGCGTTCAGCAAAGAAACCGCTCGCCAACGGCTGCGATAAACAGGACCCAGAAAGCACAAAACCCCTGACTTCTCGAGGAAATCAGGGGTTTTGCGTCGATCGAATATGGCGGTTGAGGAGGGATTCGAACCCTCGATACAGTTTCCTGTATACACACTTTCCAGGCGTGCTCCTTAAGCCACTCGGACACCCAACCGTGTCTCGTCAAACCGATTCAGTCTGTCGAGGCGCGCTAATGTAGTCGAAAGCTTTTCTGATGGCAAAGGTTTTTTTCAGAATTTTCATGCGCTTAAGACATTTCTCCGGATTCCGGCACTTCGACGACATCAGCGTCATGGCAAACCGGCCAATCTCTGGCCTGGCTGGCAGCTATATAGCAGAGCCGATACGCGCCCCAGGTGGCCGGCTACGCTTGTCAGGCCAGAAAGGGCTGACTCGCCAGTCAGTCACAGCGCTTTACCTGACCTGTGACCGTGGGTAACGTCTGCCCCACTTCAATACAAGGAATTGCGTCATGAGTGAGTTGATTTCTTACCACCTCGAAGACGGTATCGCGACCCTGACCTTGAGCAATGGCAAGGTCAATGCCATTTCCCCGGACGTGATTGCCGCCTTCAATGCCGCGCTGGACCAGGCCATCACCGATCGCGCGGTGGTGATCATCACCGGGCAGCCCGGCATTCTGTCGGGCGGCTACGACCTGAAGGTGATGACCGCCGGCCCCAAGGAAGCCGTGAGCCTGGTGACTTCGGGTTCGACCCTGGCCCGCCGCCTGCTGTCGCACCCCTTCCCCGTCATCGTCGCCTGCCCTGGGCACGCCGTGGCCAAGGGTGCGTTCCTGCTGCTGTCGGCGGACTACCGCATCGGCGTCGAAGGTCCGTTCAGCATCGGCCTGAACGAAGTACAGATCGGCATGACCATGCACCACGCCGGCATCGAGCTGGCCCGTGACCGTCTAAGCAAATCCGCGCTGCACCGCTCGGTGATCAATGGCGAGATGTTCGACCCGCAAGGCGCGGTGGATGCCGGCTTCCTCGACAAGGTGGTAAGCGCCGAGGAGCTGCAAGGCGCCGCCCTGGCCGCCGCGCGCCAACTGAAGAAGATCAACATGACCGCCCACAAGAACACCAAGCTGAAAGTGCGCAAGGCGCTGCTGGAAGCGCTGGACAACGCGATCATCCTCGATCAGGAACACCTGGGCTGAAGCTTGAGCCCATCGCATACCAGCCCGGCCCTGCGTCGGGCTTTTTTATGCCCGCAGCGCGAGAAAGACCGGCGCGATGCTCTAGCCCGCCACTGAGCAAAGAGTTGGAAACATGCGCTTAAACATCGGCCATCTTCCCCTTCTATACAGGTAATTGCCGAAAACAGTGCACATCCGTACACTGCGCCACCTTTTGTCCCCGGTGGGCCTGTAGATGCTGTATCTGTTTCGTATGTTATTGATGGGCCTGCATTTTATTGCAGCGGGGATTCTCGGCGTGGTGCTGGGGCTGTGCCGCCCGTTCAACCCGGATAACAGCCGCCTGTGCGCGCGCCTGTATGCCTTGCCTGCCATGTGCATTCTGCGCCTGCGGGTCAAGGCCGAAGTCGGGCCGCTGATGGACAAGCCCAAGAGCTGCGTGATCATCGCCAACCACCAGTCCAACTACGACCTCTTCGTGTTCGGCAACGTGGTGCCCCAGCGCACCGTGTGCATCGGCAAAAAGAGCCTGAAGTGGGTGCCGCTGTTCGGCCAGCTGTTCTGGCTGGCGGGCAACGTGCTGATCGACCGCGGCAACGCGCACAAGGCGCGTCGCTCGATGCTGACCACCACCCATACCCTGCAACACAAGGACACCTCGATCTGGGTGTTCCCGGAAGGCACCCGCAACCTCGGTGAAGACCTGCTGCCGTTCAAGAAAGGCGCCTTCCAGATGGCCATCGCCGCCGGCGTGCCGATCGTCCCGGTGTGCGCCAGCAGCTATATCCGCCACATGCGCCTCAACCGCTGGCACAGCGGCAGGATCCTGATCCGTTCGCTGCCGGCGATTCCCACCGCCGGGCTGAGCCTGGACGACATGCCAAGGCTGATCGAGCAATGCCGCGAACAGATGCGCGAGTGCATCGAATCGATGGACCGCCAGCTACAGACCGCCTGAAAACAGCCCGCCGCGTGCGGGCTTTTTTATTGCCGGCGAACTCCGCCCAGCAGGCTGACTCTGATCAGTCATGGGGCTAAGCTGCACGGAGTCTCACTCCTCATTTCGATAAGAAGAAGCGAACAGGAACCATGGGTAGAGTTGTTGCCGCCGCTGTCTACAGCGCAGGTAAAAAAGTCACTGATATCACCCTCGACGAAGGTGCAGCCTGGGCTGCCAAACCCGGGCACTTCGTCTGGATCGGCCTCGAAGAACCCAACGCCCAGGAACTGGCCAATCTGCAACGCCAGTTCAACCTGCACGAACTGGCCATCGAGGACGCCCTGGAAAAACACAGCCGGCCGAAACTCGAAACCTTCGGCGACGCGCTGTTTATCGTCACCTACTCCCCGGTGCGCGAAAACGGCAAGCTGGAATTCATCGAGACCCACATCTTTGCCGGCAACGGCTACATCATCACGGCCCGCAACGGCCATTCCAAATCCTATGCGTTCGTCCGCCAACGCTGCGAGGCTCGGCCGTTGCTGCTTGAGCACGGCGAAGACTTCGTGCTTTACGCGCTGCTGGATTTCGTCACCGAAAACTACCAGCCGGTCAGCGAAGCGATCCATGCCGAGATCGACGCACTGGAGCACAGCGTGCTGTGCAGCTCGCTCAATGAGCGGGATATCCAGCACCTTCACAGCCTGCGCCGCGATGTGCTGCGCCTGCGCCGCTATGTGGCGCCCATGGTGGAGATCAGCGAAGAGCTGCAGAAGCTCAGCTTCCCCTTTATCGACAAGAACATGCGCCCGTACTTTCGCGACGTGCAGATCCACGTCACCCGGCAAATGGAAGACCTGGCGACCCTGCGCGACATCGCCAGCCAGACCATCGAGATCGGCGTGCTGCTGGAGGCCTCGCGACAAAGCGTGGTGCAACGCAAATTCGCCGCCTGGGCGGCGATCCTGGCGTTCCCGACCGCGGTGGCCGGGATCTACGGTATGAACTTCGACAACATGCCGGAGCTGAAGCTGCACTATGGCTACTTCGGCGTGCTGGCGTTCCTGGTGCTGGGCTGTACCGGGTTGTGGGCGAGCTTCAAGCGCTCGGGGTGGCTCTGACAGCGGAGCCGGGCAGGACGCTCCTACAAGGGCCTTGAGGCCTTTGTAGAAGCGAGCCGGCTGGCGATGCGGCTATGGATTCAAACCGACCCGGCCTGCGGCTTGTGCGCGACAAAACGCATCATCCACTCGGCAACGGTGCTGCCGTGATGATCCCGGTCCAGGCTGGCGATGCCCTTTTGATAGACCTGCTCGCCCAGGTGCTGCTGGCGCAGGTCCAGCAAGGCCCGCGAATAGTCGTGGATGAACTCCGGGTGGCCCTGGAAGCACAGCACCTGGTCATTGATGTGATAGGCCGCGAACGGGCAGAAATCGCTGGAAGCGATGACCGTGGCGTTTTCCGGCAAGGCGGTCACCTGGTCCTGGTGGCTGATCAGCAGCGTCAGCTCTTCCACCACCGGGCTCATCCACGGCGCCTTGGCCGCCAGCTTGTAGTTGTGGGTACCCACGCCCCAGCCCTGGGTCGCGCGTTCGCTCTTGCCGCCCAGCAGCAACGCCAGCAACTGATGGCCAAAACAGATGCCCAGCAGTTTATCGCCGCGCTTATAACGCTCCAGCAGGTAAGCCTTGAGGGTTTGAATCCAGGGGTCGGTACCGAAGGAGTCGGCCTTACTTCCCGTGACCAGGTAGGCGTCGAAGCTCTGGTCGTCGCTCGGGTAGTGGCCTTGCATCACGTTGTAGACGGTAAATTCGGCAGCAATCGGCTGCTGTGAAAACAGGCGCTGAAACATCTGCCCGTAACCCTGATATTGATCGACCAATTCTGGACGCAGGATGTCGGTTTCCAGAATGCAGATGCGTAGCAACATAAAAAATACCTGACACGTGATGGGAATAATGAACACCCCAGAGCCTGCCTTGAAACGCCCGACCAAGGCAAGCCCCGCGATGCATCACTTTAATCCCTTCAGCCTCAGAACAACTGGCCCTTGGCGGCCTTCTCCAACAGTAGCGCCGGCGGCGCGAAACGCTCGCCATATTGCTCGGCCAGGTACTGGGCACGGGCGATAAAGTCCCTCAGGCCGTACTGGTTGATGAACTGCAAGGCCCCGCCGGTCCAGGCCGCGAAGCCGATACCGAAGATCGAGCCGATATTGGCATCGGCCGTCGAGCGCAATACACCCTCCTCCACACAACGCACGGTTTCGATGGCCTGCACGAACAACAGGCGATCGCGCACGTCCTGTGGCGAAATCTGCCCGTCGGCTTTCTCGAAGCGGGTTTTCAGCTGCGGCCACAGGTGCTTCTGCGCCCCGGCCGGATAGTCGTAGAAACCGCCGCCCGCCGCCTTGCCTGGACGCTTGTATTCATTGAGCAGCAGGTCGATCACGGCAAAGGCCGGATGCTCCGGCAGTGGCTTGCCTTCGGCCTGCAGGTCCTTGGCGGTCTGTTGGCGGATATGGCTCAGCAGGCTCAGGGAAACCTCGTCGCAGATCGCCAGCGGACCGATCGGCATCCCCGCCTTGCGCGCCTCGGTCTCGATCATCGGCGCGGCCACGCCTTCGCCGAGCATGGCGATGCCTTCGTTGGTGAAAGTGCCAAACACCCGCGAAGTGAAAAAGCCGCGGCTGTCGTTGACCACGATCGGGGTCTTCTTGATCTGCTGGACGAAGTCGAAACCGCGCGCCAGGGTTTCATCGCTGGTCTGCTCGCCCCTGATAATTTCCACCAGGGGCATTTTTTCCACCGGGCTGAAGAAATGCAGGCCGATGAACTTGCCTTGATCCGGTACCGCCTTGGCCAGGCCGCTGATCGGCAGGGTCGAGGTGTTGGACGCGATTACCGCCTGCGCCCCTACCACTTGCTGCGCCGCCGCCGAGACCCTGGCCTTGAGTTCGCGATCCTCGAACACCGCCTCGATGATCAGGTCGCAACCGGCCAGGTCGGCGTCCTGCTCGGTGGTGCGGATTCGCGCCAGCGTGGCGTCACGCTGCGCGGCGCTCAAATGGCCACGGGCGACCTTCTTCTCCAGCAGCGCCGCCGAATGGGCCTTGCCCTTCTCGGCCGCCGCCAGGTTGATGTCCTTGAGCACCACCTCGATACCGGCCACAGCGCTGACATAAGCGATCCCGGCGCCCATCATCCCGGCACCGAGCACCCCGACCTTTTTGGTCACATAGGGCGCAAAACCTTGGGGACGGGAGCCACCGGCATTGATCTCGTTGAGCTGGAACCAGAAGGTGCCGATCATGTTTTTCGCCACCTGGCCGGTGGTCAGCTCGGTGAAATAGCGGGCTTCGATCAACTGCGCGGTATCGAAATCGACCTGGGCACCCTCCACTGCCGCACAGAGAATCTTCTCCGGCGCCGGCAGGCAGCCCTGGGTCTTGCTGCGCAGGATCGACGGCGCGATGGCCAGCATCTGCGCGACTTTCGGGTGCGACGGCGTGCCCCCGGGGATCTGGTAGCCGGCCACGTCCCAGCGCTGCTTGGCCGCCGGGTTGGCGACAATCCACGCCCTGGCCTTGGCCAGAAGATCGTCGCGGTCGCTGGCCAGTTGATCGATCAGGCCGGCTTGCAGCGCCTGTTGCGGCCGCACCTTCTTGCCTTCCAGCAGATACGGCAGGGCTTTTTCCAGCCCCAGCAAACGCACCATGCGCACCACCCCGCCACCGCCCGGCAGCAGGCCGAGGGTCACTTCCGGCAGGCCGATCTGCAGCGACGGATCGTCCAGCGCCACCCGGTGATGGCAGGCCAGGCAGATCTCCCAGCCGCCGCCCAGGGCCGCGCCGTTGATCGCCGCTACCACGGGTTTGCCCAGGGTCTCCAGGGCCCGCAGCTGGCCCTTGAGGGTCAGCACCATGTCATAGAAGGCCTGGGCTTCGGCCTTGCCGACCTTGATCAGTTCATTGAGGTCGCCGCCGGCGAAGAAGGTCTTTTTCGCCGAAGTGACGATCACCCCGGCAATCGATTCCTGCTCGGCTTGCAGGCGGGCCACGCAGGCGGCCATGGCCTCGCGGTACACCGCGTTCATGGTGTTGGCGCTCTGGCCCGGCATGTCGATGGTCAGAACGACGATCTGGTCCTGGCCCTTGTCGTAACGGATGGCTTCGGTCATGAAAGTGTTTCCTTGAAGTCAGGGCTCAGAGGCGTTCGATGATGGTGGCGATACCCATGCCGCCACCGACGCAGAGGGTCGCCAGGCCGTAACGCTGGCGCCGCGCTTCCAGCTCGTCGAGCAGGGTGCCGAGGATCGCGCAGCCGGTGGCGCCCAGCGGATGGCCCATGGCGATGGAGCCGCCATTGACGTTGACCTTGCCAGGGTCGATGGCCATGTCCTTGATGAACTTCAGCACCACCGAGGCGAACGCCTCGTTGACCTCGAACAGGTCGATGTCCTCGACCCGCAGCCCGGCCTTGGCCAGTGCCTTGCGCGTGGCCGGCGCCGGCCCGGTGAGCATGATGGTCGGATCGGTGCTGGTGACCGCCGTGGCGACGATCCGCGCCCGCGGCTTGAGGCCCAGCGCCTGGCCCTTGGCTTCGGAGCCGATCAGCATCAGCGCCGCACCGTCGACTATCCCTGAGCTGTTGCCCGGGGTGTGCACGTGGTGGATGCGCTCGACATGGCTGTAGACCCGCAAGGCGGTGGCGTCGAAGCCCATCTGGCCGATCATCTCGAAGCTGGGCTTGAGCTTGCCCAGGCCCTCGAGGGTGGAATCGGCGCGAATGAATTCATCGTGATCCAGCAGGACGATGCCATTCTGGTCTTGCACCGGCACCAGGGACTTGCTGAAAGCTCCTGCCGCCCTGGCCCGCGCGGCCTTTTGCTGGGATTGCAGGGCAAAGCTGTCGACATCCTCGCGGCTGAAGCCTTCCAGGGTGGCGATCAGGTCCGCGCCTATGCCTTGCGGGGTGAAATGGCTGTGCATGTTGGTTTGCGGGTCAAGCACCCAGGCGCCGCCGTCGCTGCCCATGGGCACCCGTGACATCGACTCGACGCCGCCGACCACCACCAGGTCCTCGAAGCCGGAGCGCACTTTCATCGCCCCCAGGTTCACCGCCTCGAGGCCCGAGGCGCAAAAGCGGTTGATCTGCACCCCGGCCACGCTGACGTCCCAGTCGGCGACCAGCGCCGCGGTCTTGGCGATGTCGGCCCCCTGGTCGCCGATCGGCGTCACACAGCCGAGCACGATGTCGTCGACCTGGCTGGTGTCGAGTTCGCTACGCCGCTGCAGGGCATCGAGCAGCCCGGCCAGCAGGTTCACCGGCTTGACGCTGTGCAAGGCGCCGTCGGCCTTGCCTTTGCCACGGGGGGTGCGTAATGCATCGAATATCAAAGCCTGGGTCATGACGTCCTCGAACCGCTGTGCAGATGAATGATGACAGGGCTCCCACTCTTGGCCCCGAGGGCCCCGGATTCAATGACCGATGCGCTCACTGACCTTGACGGTCACGCTCAGACGAACGGTAGTGAGCTAATGGATTCCGCCCGCCGCATAACGGAACTGTCTAGACAAAGGGCGGGCAAGAAGATGGCAATAGGCCTCATGCGCTTTTTAAAGCATCCGCCTATTAGCTGATATGAAATGGATCTAAGCCAAGGGTTACAAGGCCCCTAAGGTAGGACTGTAGGCAGTGAATCGTTGCAGCCGGGTCTTGCCGGTGCACGCGTAAGAAAAGGGACACATCGCCTGACCATAGTGAAGCGGCAGGCATGCAGTTGATGTTCAGGAATAACAACAAAAGGCATTCAGCCATGTTCAAGCATTCGAAAGTCCGTCAAGCGGGGCTCATTCTGTTCGCAACCACCTTGCTTCTGATCTTGCCGAACCTCACCAAAGTAATCGGCTAGAGGCGTGGCCATCCCGTCACGCAATCGAATCTTTGTGCTCCGGTTCGCTACCGGGGCCGGCACTTGTGTGCCACTCTTTCTGACGCCGCGGCTACGCTGAATCAGGGCGTTGTCGCGCTTATCAGAAAACTGGAGACAGGCCCTACGCGGAGCTCTCCACCCCAGCGACGGAACAGCGATCAATTGAAATCTCTTATCCTCCTGTGCAGCCCCCTGCTGCTCACCACGCCCGTGCATGCCGCGCAGCTGACCCTGGAACTGGGGGCCGGCAGCCGCACCTGGCAGACCGATGAACTGCTCAAGCACCCTTTGGCCCGGACCGTCACCGTCAAGGATGACGTGTCATACAAACGCGACATGAGTTACCGCGCGGTGCCGATCTCGGCCCTGCTCACCGGCATCAAGGCCGATGACCATCTGCAGGCCGTCGCCCTGGACGGTTTCGCCGCCGAACTGCCCGCCGCGCCCCTGCTCACCCAGGACGGCGCCCAGGCCTGGCTGGCCATCGAAGACCCGGCCAAGCCCTGGCCGCCCCTGGCTGAAGGCAAGCACAGCGCCGGGCCTTTCTACCTGGTGTGGACCAACCCGCAGGCTGGTCATATCAGCCCCGAGCAATGGCCGTTCGAAGTGGCGAGCATCAAGCGCCTGGCGCCGGTGGCGGAACGTTTCCCGGCCTTGCGCCCGGATCCCAAGCTGGCGGCCGGCGACCCGGTGAACCAGGGCTTCGCCCTGTTCCAGAAGAACTGCCTGGCTTGTCATCGCCTCAACGGCGCCGGCGACTCGCAGTTCGGCCCGGACCTGAATATCCCCTACAGCCCCACCGAGTATTTCGGCGCGGACTTCCTCAAGCGTTACATCCGCGACCCACAGAGCCTGCGCCGCTGGCCGCAGGCGAAGATGCCGGCCTTCGCAAGCAGCGTATTACCGGATGCCGAGCTGGAGTTGCTGGTGGGGTATCTGAAGCATATGGCGGGGCGTAAACAGGCGGCGCAATAAAGCTGGCTCGGGGAGGTGTCCTTCGGGACGTCATCGCGGGCAAGCCTCGCTCCTACAGTCGAGTGAACTCCTCGGCGGCCGCTCTATTGCAACGTAATGCAATGGCTATCGACGACATAGCCAGACTTGATTTCACCGCCTGGGCAAAACTGCGCAGAATTCGCTGCAACACGCAGATGACTTCAGCGCCGCCAAGGCGCGCAGTCGACGCCCCACCTTCATGGCGCCCATGGCAGCCGGCCCTGGAATGTCCCGACCGGTTTCCTCTCCTACCGGTCTTCCCTTTTGGCCACCCTCAGCGGGTGGCCTTTTTTTGCCCGCGCTTTTTTGTAGGAGCGAGGCTTGCCCGCGATAAGGCCGATGCGGTTTTGCCGAAAGACCGCGCCCCCTTATCGCGGGCAAGCTGTGCTCCTACAGATCCCGGAAGCAGAAACGAAATCGGCCGACCCGAAGGTCAGCCGATGCTGAGTCTTGACGCTATTCATATGCACTAAACGAGTCGCCCTCGAACCTCCTGCTTCACGCCCCAACCCTCGATGATCCCGCCCAGGGGCGCGACCACCGCTTCAAAGTCCTGCTCGAAATCGCCGATGCCGCCGTAGGTGGCGTACATCACCTTGCTCAGCTCCAGGTACCAGGCGCCGTCATCGCGCACGCTGACCTGGGCATTCAAGGATTCACCGCGGAACTGCCCTGCCGCCCTGCGTGCCCGCTCCTCGTCCGGGAAAATGGCGTAGAACTCAATGGGATGGAATCGTGAAAAGTCGAAACCGCCTTCTTTCATGCGGCGCAGCACGCTGCTGCTGATGTCTTCTTGATAGGCTGTGCTCATGAAACGTCCTCCTCAAACCGATGGATAGACTTTCCGTACTCCCTTGCCTGTCACCGCACGGTGCAGGCTTGCGGCGAGAAGATCGCCGCCAGGAAACAAGCATGTAGCTGACAAGACCAGACCTTAGCGATTCATTCGCTGATCTCGAATGCAGAGTAGCGCCAAGACGCAGGCGGTGCCAAGGTCTGGGTTCAAGCTCGGTAGGGCTTTGCGCATTAAAGATTAAATTGGAGCAATGCTGAGGATTTGAATGCTGTTCTGATCTTTCAGGCTCTTGAGCGTAGGGTCATCGGTACGCCCCTCCAGATCGTTGAGGTCAAGCTCGGCCGGAACCGGTAGGAGCTTTGCGCGAATCAATTGTGCCGCCTCCTCCATACTGGGCTGCTGCTCACAGTCGAATTGCTCCACTGACTGGACACCATGATCGTCAACGAAAGTGACTTGCCACTTTTGCATCAGTGCCTCCTTGATGAAGCCCATGGATGGACTCACAAGATGTCGACCCTGAAGAGCCAGTAATCGTTCAAACCAGGGGCCCGGCGGCGCCATTAAAAAAGGCCGCCCTGGGGCAGCCTTTTTTTTTGCAACGATCGACGCTTACGGCTTCTCGGCGCGCGCCTTGAGTGCCTTGAGGGTGTTGAACGGCGCATCCACGACAAACTTGTTGGCCAGCCAGGACGGCACGCTACCGCCCGGCTCGGTGTGCACCTGGTAGGTCACTTCGACCTGGTCCGCGCCCTTGGGCACGAATTTCCAGAAACCTTCGACCTGGGCGACACGCACGAAACCTTTCTCGTCGGGAACATAGGTCGGTACGCCTTCGAGCTTGCGGGTCAGGCTGCCGTCGGCTGCTTCGCTGGTGGTGACGTGCAGCACCGAATCACGCGGGGTGACCGGCCACGGGGTATTGAACTGGGTGTAGGTCCAGCTCTGCTCACCTTCGTGCTTGAGCAGTTTCTGCGACTTGCATTCGTGGATCCAGGCGCAGGCGCCTGTCACGTCGTCCTGCAGCGCGCGCAGCTTGGCCACGCTGGTTTTCATGGTGGTGACGCCCCGGTAGGCCTTGTATTTGGAACCGGCCACTTCACTCAAGGAGACCTTGATGCCGTCTTCATCCTTGGCCGTTTGCCAATCTTCGGCGTGGGCGGTTGCCGAGAGCAGAACGGTCAACCCACAGAGCACAGCAATTCGATGCAGCGAACCCATTGTCTTATTCCTTATTGTTGAAGTTCCGTTCATTGAAACACTTCACGCCGCCGTCACTTGCTCCCACCAGCCCAACAGGCGGATAGCCTCTTCCCGGCTGCCCCCGCAGACTTCGACATCGGCCTGGAACGCACCACAGACGGCGGGCCGTTCGGGTTGGCCGAACAAACCGCACAGCAGTTCGACAGAAAGATGGATGCAACGTTCTCCGGCCGGTTTGCCATTGGGCATTCCGGGAATCGGGGTACTGATGGAAGGGGCAATGCAACAGGCGCCACAGCCTTCACGGCAGTTCATGACGACAAGCTCCTCGCGACGGGCAAAGTATTGAAATGACGCGGACTAGAGTAACCGCTAAAACAGCCGTTTGAAATTGGCCATCCGCTGGTTTTTGCTCTCGGGCTCGCATGACTGACCAGTCTCCGACAAAGCGTCAGGGCCGCGGGTCACAGTCAGGATGAGGGTTTACTGCTTGAACTCGAAATCCAGCGCCGCGCCTTCCACATCACGCCGCTCGTCATTGCGCAGCTGCAACTGCATTTCGTTGCTCAGCAGGCGGCCGTTGAGCTGGAACGGACTGTCGTCCTTGGGTTTCTCGCCGAACATCGGCGGCAACAACGGAGTGCGTTTGGGTTGGTTGACCGAACCGATCGGCTGCAATTGCTTGACCATCTCCGGCGGCAGGCTCAGATCCACATTGGCTGATGGCAAACGCGTCTTCACGATTTCGCTGGCAGGCTTGGACTTGGAGGCAATCGGCGCACGCCTTTTCTGGGCCTTGGGTTTGGCCTTGCTGATCGCGGTCGCCTTCTTTACCGGTGCGGTTTTCTTGGCTGCTGCGGTTTTCTGCGACTTATTCGCGGTGGCGCTTGTCGCGACCTTTTCCTGGGCTGGAGCCGCCAGGACGCTGGCCGTGCCAAAAGCACTCAAGACACTGACCAAGACCCAGGCAACAGGAAAAATCGCTTTCATAGAGAGACAACAGGATTGGCGGCGAAGAGCCATATGCTCGCCTGTTGACCGCGCGAAAACAAGCGCGGTAACCGATCCTTCAAAAACCGCCCGCAGCCTCCTGGCACAGCTGGCTGGCCAACATGCCCAGGGTCATCAGCGCCCGCTCGGCCTCGCGATTCCACGGGGTGCCGCAGTTGAGGCGAATGCAGTGGTTGAACTGCTCGGTATTACTGAAGATCAGCCCCGGCGCGATACTGATGCCCTGCTGCAATGCCCGGACATGCAATTCCTGGGTATTGACCCGCCCCGGCAGGCTGACCCAGAGAATGAAACCGCCGTTCGGACGGGTAATCTGCGTGCCCTCTGGAAAGTACTGCTGCACCGCCAGCTGAAACGCGCTGAGGTTCTTGCGGTACTCCTGACGGATAAAACGTAGATGCCGGTCGTAACCGCCGTTCTCCAGGTAGGCCGCGACCCCCATCTGGGTGACGCTGCAGGCCGAATGAGTGCTGAAGGTCTGCAAGCGCTGGATTTCCTGCTGGTACTTGCCGGCAATCATCCAGCCGATGCGCACACCGGGTGACAGGGTCTTGGAAAAGCTCGAGCAATAGATCACCCGATCCAGCCGGTCATAGGCTTTCAGCGCCTTGGTACGACCGACCTCGAACATCAGTTCGCCGTAGATATCGTCCTCGACCACCTGGATATCGAAATCCGAGGCCAGGCGCAGCAATTGCTTCTGTCGCTCTTCCGGCATGGTGCCGCCCAGTGGATTGCTCAGGCGCGTGGTCAGCACCAGGGCCTTGATCGACCATTGGTTGGCCGCCAGTTGCAGCGCCTCCAGGCTCATGCCGGTGGAAGGGTCGCTGGGAATCTCGATGACCTTGAGCCCGAGCAGGTCGGCCAGTTGCAGCAGGCCGTAGTAAGTCGGCGACTCCGCGGCGATCAGGTCACCCGGGCGGGTCAGCACGCGCAACGACATCTGCAGGGCATCCACGCAGCCGTGGGTGATCACCACTTCGGACGGATCGACCACCACGCCGGCGTCGCGCATACGGATCGCTACCTGGCGGCGCAACGGCTCGAAACCGGGGCTGAACATGTAGCTGAAGGCGCGCGGACTGTGGAAACGGGTGACCTTGGCCAGTTGCTGGTGCAGCGCCCGCACCGGCAGGTAATCGACGCTGGGCACCGCAGCGCCCAGCGGAAACACGCCTTCACGGCGCGATTCCACCAACACCTGATGAATGATGCTGCTGCGCGTCACCAGGCCTGGCCGTTCGACCCGGGCGATGTCCGGGGTCGGCGCGGTCAGCGCCGGGGTCTGGTGCACGTAATAACCCGACTGCGGACGGGCGCGGATCAGCCCCTGGTCCTCGAGATTGGCGTAGGCCTGGAGCACCGTGGCATGGCTGACGTTGAGCTGGGAACTCATCTTGCGTACCGAGGGTACGCGCTCCCCGGGCTGGTACACACCACGACGGATATCTTCAGCCAGCTGCTGAGCGATACGTTGATAAAGCAAGAGATTGGTCATGACGCTGCACTCGATTTCACCGGCATTTTATTCTTGTGGATGACGATACCGGAACAGTTCATAAGTGTACTGGGACAGTTGCCACAATAGTCGACCGTACAGGGCAGTGTCAGCAAAAACTGTACTGTTTTGTGTGCCAATCGTCAGGCACAAAAAAACCCGGCTCCACAGGGAAACCGGGTTGTTTTGACCATCCGCGTCTTAGCGCGCGGCGCCCAGCTGGCCTTTCTCGTCGGAGAAGACGATTTCCACCCGACGGTTCTGCGCTCGCCCACGTTCGGAGGCATTGGCCTCGACCGGGTACTCATCACCATAACCTTCGACCTGGACCCGTTTCTCCTCGACCCCCAGGTCCACCAGGATATCGGCCACGGCCTGCGCCCGGTCGCGGGACAGTTTCAGATTGCTCTGCTTGTCGCCGGTGTTGTCCGTGTAACCCTCGATTCGCACCACGCGCTTGGGGTTCAGCTGGAGAAACTGCACGACCTTGAGCACAGTGCGGTTGGCCGAGCTTTTCAGCTCCGCCTCGCCGGTGTCGAACAGCACATCACCCAGGGTCATCACCAGCCCGCGATCGGTCTGGGTGGTGGCCAGGTTGATGATCTGCTCTTCCAGCCACTTGCCCTGTTGCTGCACGCTCAGCAGCTTGGCCTCGCGCAGCGCCAGTTGCAGGCGCTGGCGTTCGAGTTCGAGCTTGGCCGCCTGCTCCTGGTTCAGCGCCTGGTTGGTGTGCTCGCGGGCAATTTCGCTGTAGCGCTGGCTGAGGTAGGCGTAGTGCACCACATCCGAACCGCTGCCCCAGTAGCTGGACAGGCGATCGGCCCGGGCCAGGGACTCACCGGCACGGATCACATCCTTGGGCGCGATGCGCAGCACGTTGGAGTCTTCCTTGACCTTCTGGAAGTCTTCGCTGGCCTGTTCCAGCGCTGCTTCGCTGCGTTGCCCGGCGCAGCCGTAGAGGCCGGTGCAGGCGATCAGCAGCACGCCGCCCAATACTTGAGTCAGACGAATCATTGGGCATCTCCCAACTGCTTGCGCAGGCGAGTGATGCGGGTCTGGACGAGGTTCAGCTGCTCCTGGCTTTTCAGGGTCAGGACGCGCGCCTCGGCCAGGCGCGCATCCAGTTCCGCCTGCTCGGCACGCATCCGCGCGTGCTTGAACGACTCTTCCTGCATGTTGCGTTGGGCGCGGGCGAACTTGTCCTCGGCCAGTTTCATTTCCGGCACATCCTCTGCCGTGGCCCCCACAGCCTTGGCCTGGGCCAGGGTTTGTTCGGTCAGGCGCATTTGTTCATTCGGCGCCGGATCGGCTGCGCAACCCGCCAGAGCCAGGACGGCCAGGGCAGCGAAAAGAGGTCGAATACTCACTAGAAATCCCTACTGTTTGGGGGTACTGACAGGTTGCTGTAACTGTGCCTTCCAACGCTCGAGATTGCGCTGCAGCACGGCTTCCGTCAGACCGGACGCGGGCAATTCTGTCATCTTTTTCGCCAACTGTCCGCGCAACCATGGGTCATTGCAGGCGGAGTTGTGCGAGACAGCCAGGAACAGGCCGGGTTTGTCGGCGGGCTGCTCAAAAGCCAGCAGATCGTTGGCCATGCCCAGCGACTGGGCCAGGGCCATGCCGGCGTAGCGTCCGGCCAGTACGTACTCCACCTCCCCCAGCAGCAGTTTCTGGAACGCCTGGGTCAGGTTCGGCATACGGGTCAGGCTCAATTGATCCTTGGCGAAGGCCTCGAAGGGTGGCGTCAGGCGCGCCCTTTCCGACACTGCGCCGGTATGCCCATGCAGGTCCGACGGCTGGCTGTAGCTCAGCGTAGAGCCCTTGCGGGTCCAGACCAGGAAGTCGTTCTCCAGCAACGGCGGATGAATGTAGTCCAGCGCTTCCAGCTCATTCACCGTCAGCGGTGCGTCGGCCAGCATGTCCATGCGCCCGCTGCGCACTTCATCCAGGGCGGCGGAGCGTTTGCCGGCATACAACAGCTCGACCTTGATCCCCAGCTCCTGCGCCACGTGCTGCAGCAGTTCGGCGTTGGCGCCAATCAGGTGGCTGGGATCCTGCGGGTCGCGCCACAGATACGGCGGGGCATCCGGACTGCCGGTCACCACCAGGCGCTCGCATTTGCCGGCGGCCATCGACGACAACGGCATCAATGTCAGGCCCAGCAGCACTGACAGACCACCCAGGCGGCGCAGATCCATGGCGAAATTCTCCCACTCACATCCCAGACAATAAAAAAGCCCGGCCAAAAGACCGGGCTCTTTATAAGTGAAGCCGCTGGATTAGACCAGCTTCTCCAGCTCAGGTACGGCTTCGAACAAGTCCGCTACCAGGCCGTAGTCGGCCACCTGGAAGATCGGCGCTTCTTCGTCCTTGTTGATCGCAACGATCACCTTGGAGTCTTTCATGCCGGCCAGGTGCTGGATCGCGCCGGAGATACCGACGGCGATGTACAGCTGTGGCGCAACGATCTTGCCGGTCTGGCCGACCTGCATGTCGTTGGGTACGAAACCTGCGTCGACCGCGGCGCGCGAAGCACCCACGGCGGCGCCCAGCTTGTCGGCCAGGGCGTACAGGTGCTTGAAGTTGTCGCCGTTCTGCATGCCGCGGCCGCCGGAAATGACGATCTTGGCAGCGGTCAGTTCAGGACGGTCGGACTTGGCCAGCTCTTCGCCGACGAAGCTCGATTTGCCTGCATCGTGAGCGGCAGCAACCGCTTCGACAGCGGCCGAACCACCTTCGGCGGCAACCGGGTCGAAACCGGTGGCACGCACGGTGATGACCTTCACGGCAGCGTTCGATTGCACGGTGGCGATGGCGTTACCGGCATAGATCGGACGCTTGAAGGTGTCGGCGCTTTCTACCGAGATGATCTCGGAGATCTGGTCGACGTCCAGTTGCGCGGCAACCCGCGGCAGGATGTTTTTGCCGTTGGAAGTGGCGGCGGCCAGGATGTGGCTGTAGCCCTTGCCCAGCTCTGCTACCAGAGGGGCAACGTTTTCCGGCAGCTGGTGCGCGTAGGCGGCGTTGTCAGCGGACAGGACTTTGCTCACGCCAGCGATTTTCGCAGCGGCTTCAGCCACGGCGCCAGCGCCCTGGCCGGCAACCAGAACGTGGATGTCGCCGCCAATTTTGGCAGCGGCGGCAACGGTGTTCAGGGTGGCCGGGGCCAGCACCTTGTTGTCGTGTTCAGCGATTACCAAGATAGTCATGATCAGATTACCTTCGCTTCGTTTTTCAGTTTCTCGACCAGTTCAGCGACCGACTTGACCTTGATACCCGCGCTGCGTGCAGCCGGCGCTTCGACTTTCAGGGTCTTGTTGGTAGAGGCGGTGGAAACGCCCAAAGCATCAGGAGTCAGCACTTCAAGCGGCTTCTTCTTGGCTTTCATGATGTTTGGCAGGGACGCGTAGCGCGGCTCGTTCAAACGCAGGTCGGTGGTGACGATCGCCGGCAGGCTCAGCGAAACGGTTTGCAGACCGCCGTCGATTTCACGGGTCACGGCAACCTTGTCGCCCGACACTTCGACCTTGGAGGCGAAGGTGCCTTGAGCGTAACCGCTCAGGGCAGCCAGCATCTGGCCGGTCTGGTTGTTGTCGCTGTCGATGGCTTGCTTGCCAAGGATCACCAGTTGAGGCTGTTCCTTGTCGACCACGGCCTTGAGCAGCTTGGCCACGGCCAGCGAGTTCAGTTCATCAGCGGATTCGACGAGGATGGCACGATCGGCACCCAGCGCCAGGGCGGTACGCAGTTGCTCTTGAGCAGTAGCGGGACCGATGGAGACGACGACGATTTCAGTCGCTACGCCTTTTTCTTTCAGGCGTACGGCTTCTTCCACTGCGATTTCGCAGAAAGGGTTCATCGACATCTTGACGTTGGCGAGGTCGACGCCGGAATTGTCCGCCTTGACGCGAACCTTGACGTTGTAATCGACAACGCGTTTGACAGCTACAAGAACCTTCATGGATTCCTCGTTACTCTCCGGTGAAAAGAAAGTCGCCTAGGCGAACCTGGCGGTTGATGCTCATCGGGCACAAGGGCACCTCTAAAAACGCTGGCATTGCCCCTTGGGACAGCAGACAGATGACCCTGCTCACGGGATGATGACCGTTCGTCAGTAGCGACTGGCCGGTCATTCTTTATCGCGGCGTGTAAACTGCGCGTTGCGTCACCTTGTACTGCTTTCGCCCTGTCTTTAGAGGTGCTCTTGAAACCAACAGTCAGCCTACGGCGAGCGCAAAACCGACCGTATCTTGACCGGAACGCCTATTCTGGTCAATACGCCAAAATGGTCTGTCATAAGCCGCGCTTCTTTGATTTACATGGGCTGCAGCAAATTCAAACAAACGTTTGTATTGGACGCTAAGAGTGGTGTAGATATAATGCGCCGCCTAGAGATAAAGGCGGGTCGTTCATTGTCCCCTCCCCTGTTTGGCGGAGAAAACCATCGATGCGACACCCAACCTCCAATTAGAAAAAAACCGTTGAGCCTTGAGTAGGAGATAGCCTAGTGGAACGCGAATACATGGAATTCGACGTGGTCATCGTCGGTGCCGGCCCCGCTGGCTTGTCCGCCGCCTGCCGACTGAAGCAGAAGGCCGCCGAAGCCGGTAAGGAAATCAGCGTCTGCGTGGTCGAGAAAGGCTCCGAAGTCGGTGCTCACATTCTTTCCGGCGCTGTGTTCGAACCGCGCGCCCTGAACGAGTTGTTCCCGGACTGGAAGGAACTCGGCGCCCCGCTGAACACCCCGGTCCAGCGCGATGACATCTATGTCCTGAAAAACGCCGACAGCGCGACCAAAGTTCCCGACTTCTTTGTGCCCAAGACCATGCACAACGAAGGCAACTACATCATCTCCCTGGGCAACCTGTGCCGCTGGCTGGCCCAGCAGGCCGAGAACCTGGGCGTGGAAATCTACCCGGGCTTCGCCGCCCAGGAAGCGCTGTTCGACGAGAACGGCGTGGTCCGCGGGATCATCACCGGCGACCTGGGTGTCGATCGCGAAGGCAATCCGAAGGAAGGCCTGTACACCCCCGGCATGGAGCTGCGTGGCAAGTACACCCTGTTCGCCGAAGGCTGCCGTGGCCACATCGGCAAGCAGCTGATCAAGCGCTTCAACCTGGACAGCGACGCCGACGCCCAGCACTACGGCATCGGCCTCAAGGAAATCTGGGAAGTCGACCCGGCCAAGCATCAGCCAGGCCTGGTGGTCCACACCGCCGGCTGGCCGCTGGACATCATGGGCACCGAGAACACCGGCGGCTCCTTCCTTTATCACCTGGAAAACAACCAGGTGGTGGTCGGCCTGATCGTCGACCTGTCCTACAGCAACACCTACCTGTCGCCGTTCGACGAGTTCCAGCGCCTCAAGCATCACCCTGTGTTCAAGCAGTACCTGGAAGGCGGCAAGCGCGTCAGCTACGGCGCGCGGGCCATCTGCAAAGGCGGCCTGAACTCGCTGCCGAAGATGGTGTTCAAGGGCGGCGCGCTGATCGGTTGCGACCTGGGCACCCTGAACTTCGCCAAGATCAAGGGCAGCCACACCGCCATGAAGTCCGGCATGCTCGCCGCTGACGCCGTGGCCGATGCGCTGTTCGCCGGTTCCGAAGGCGCCGACGAGCTGAACACCTATGTAGAAGCGTTCAAGTCCAGCTGGCTGTACGAAGAACTGTTCGCCAGCCGCAACTTCGGCCCGGCGATCCACAAGTACGGCGCCATCGTCGGCGGCGGTTTCAACTGGGTCGACCAGAACATCTTCGGCGGCAAGCTGCCGTTCACCCTGCACGACACCAAGCCGGACTACGCCTGCCTGAAGCTGGCGGCGGACTGCAAGAAGATCGACTACCCGAAACCGGACGGCAAGCTCAGCTTCGACAAACTCAGCTCGGTGTTCATCTCGGGTACCAACCATGAAGAAGAACAGCCTTGCCACCTGAAACTGACCGATCCGAGCATCCCGATCGGCAAGAACCTGCCGCTGTACGATGAGCCTGCTCAACGCTACTGCCCGGCCGGGGTGTATGAAGTGATCACCAAGGAAGACGGCGAGAAGCGCTTCCAGATCAACGCGCAGAACTGCGTGCACTGCAAGACCTGCGACATCAAGGACCCGGCGCAGAACATCACCTGGGTCGCGCCGGAAGGCGCGGGCGGCCCGACTTACCCGAACATGTAAGGCGTACACTCAAAGAAAAAAGGCTCCCGAACGGGGGCCTTTTTTATTGCCAGCACCACTGCCCCGCTTCTGTAGGAGCACAGCTTGCGTGCGATAAGGCCTTGGCAATGTCTCTGTCAGACCGCGTCGCTATTCATCGCGGGCAAGCCTCGCTCCTACAGAAGAGTGTCGCGCCACGCCATCATGCCGCTCGCTCATCCCCCGGATTGCGCTCGAAGTAGCGCTTGTATTCACGACTGAACTGCGAGGTGCTCTGGTACCCCACCCGATGCGCCACCTGGGCCACGCCCAGCCCTTCCCCCAGCAGCAACTGCTGCGCCTTGAGCAAGCGCAGGCGCTTGAGGTACTGCACCGGCGACAGCAGCGTGCTGCGCTTGAAGTGCTCATGGAAGGTCGAGGCGCTCATGTTCGCGCAACGGGCCAGGGTCTCGACGTTCAGCGGCTCGGTGTAATGCTCGTGCAAGTGATTGAGCGAGGCGGAAATCCGCGCGAATTGCCCGTGCTGCTCCACCAGCGCGCGTAGCACATCGGCCTGCGGCCCGCGCAAGACGGTGAACATCAACTCGCGCAAACGCGCCTGGCCCATGACCTTGCACTCCAGAGGATCGTGCAGGCAGCGCAGCAGGCGCTCCACGCAACCGCGCATGGTGTCATCGAGCACCACCGAGGTCATGGACTCCGGGGTCTGCGCCTGGGCGCTGCGCCCCGCAGCAACGCCCATCGCCAGCACCAGTTCGCCCAACAATGCCCGGTCGAGGGCGATGGACACCCCGAGCAACGGCGCATTGGGCATGGCGAAGGTCTCGCACTCGAAAGGCACCGACAGCGCCTGGATCAGGTAATGCCCGGCGCCGTACTCCAGGGTCCGCGGGCCCAGGTACGCCAGTTTGCTGCCCTGGACGATGATCATCAGGCTCGGCTCATAGATCTGCGGGCCACGGGCCACATCGCAACTGGCCCGCAGCACCATGACCCCCGGCAGCTCGGTGGGGACGAAACCATCGCGGGTCGCAAGGGGCTGGATCAGGGATACCAGGGTGGCGTTGGCATCGAGATGACGGGTCAACAACATGGGGAAAACTTCACGGAAAAAGGGATGAAAACATCATCGCAGGTCTGAACGCCAATGCCGCGCGCAAATGGCCGATGGCGGAGGAATAGGCATGACATGCCGAGGAATCGCCATGTTCGCGCCCGGCAGCGGCGCCGAGAATGGCCCGCCTCACCTGTCAGTGCTTTTGCGAGGTTTATCATGTACACAGCCATCGGTTACGCCGCCCAGTCAGCCACCACGCCCCTCGCCCCCATGAGCTTTCAGCGACGCAGCCCGCGCCCCGACGACGTGGCCATCGAGATTCTCTACTGCGGCGTCTGCCACTCCGATATCCACCAGGCCCGCAATGAATGGGGCATCGCCGTGTACCCGCTGATGCCGGGCCACGAGATCGTCGGCAAGGTCACCGCGGTCGGTGCCCACGTGACCAGGCACAAGGTCGGCGACCTGGTCGGCGTCGGCTGCATGGTCGACTCCTGCCGGCATTGCGAGGCCTGCGCCGCCAACCTGGAGCAATACTGCCTGGAAGGTCCGACCATGACCTACGCGACCCCGGACCGGGTCGACGGCAGCAACACCATGGGCGGGTACTCCGACAGCATCGTGGTCAGCGAGCATTTTGTCGTGCGTATCCCCGAGAAACTCGACCTGGCCAGCGCCGCGCCGATCCTCTGCGCGGGCATCACCACCTACTCGCCGCTCAAGCATTACGGGGTGAAGGCTGGCGACAAGGTGGGCATTCTCGGCATGGGCGGTCTGGGCCACATGGGCATCAAGTTCGCCAAGGCCCTGGGCGCGGAAGTGACCCTGTTCACCCGTTCGGCGAGCAAGGCCGAGGAAGGTCGTCGCCAGGGCGCCGATCATGTGATCGTCTCCACCGATGCCGAGCAGATGAAAGCCGCGGCCGGCCGCTTCGATTTCCTGCTGGACACCATCCCGGTGCAACACGACCTCAACCCCTACCTGGATACCCTGCGTTTTGACGGCGTACACATCCTGGTCGGCCTGATCGAACCGGTGGACCCGCCCGTGCACGCGGCCAAGCTGGTGCTGGGCCGTCGCGTGCTGGCCGGCTCGCTGATCGGCGGCATCGCCGAAACCCAGGAAGTGCTGGATTTCTGCGCCGAGCACAACATCACCTGCGACATCGAAATGCTCGACATCCGCCAGATCAACGAGGCTTACGCGCGGATGATCGCCGGCGATGTGAAATACCGCTTCGTCATCGACATGGCGACCCTCAAGCAATAAACCGCGTGCTGTAGGAGCGAGGCTTGCCCGCGATGGCGATGGACCTGGAAAAATCCCATCGCGGGCAAGCTCCGCTCCTACAGAAGCCTGAGTCAGCCGCCGAGCTCGGCGGAGATGCCAGCCGCGGCCTGCTTGATCACCGGGATCAGCTCGGCCATCTTCTCCAGCGGCATGTACGGCACCGTGCTGGCGATACTGATGCCGGCGACGATCTTGCCGCTGGCATCACGGACCGGCGCCGCCACACAACGGATCGACGGTTCGTTGTCCTCCAGGTCGAAGGCATAACCGCCCGCCACATATTCCTGCATGCGCTGCTGGAACTGCTCCCAGGTCGGCTCTTCATGCTGCGGCCAGAGGGCATTCCTGCCGCCCGCCGGCAGGCTCACTTCATATAAACGCTGCCACTCTTGCGGCGGGCTATCGAGCAGCAGCGCCTTGCCGATCCCGGTGCGCGCCAGCGGCATGCGATGGCCGACCCGCGAGCGCATTTCCGGGCCGTTGCGCCCAGGGTTCTTGTGCAGGTACAGCACATCGTCGTCTTCGCGGATCGCCAGGTGAATGGTGTCGCCGGTCAACGCCGACAGCTCGTCGAGGAATGGCCTGGCCAGGGTCACCAACGGCAAGGCTTCGCGGGCCTGGAAACCCAGCTCGATCAGCTTCGGCCCCAGCAGGTAGCCGACCTGCGGCACCACCCTCAGGTAACGCTCGTCCACCAGGCAACTGGCCAGGCGATGGGTGGTACTGCGGGTGGTGCCGATCAGCCGGGCGATTTCCTTGAGGTCGCGGGCACCGCTGGCCACGGCCTGCACCACCGCCAGGCCACGGAGCAATGTCTGGGTACCCGTGGGGGCGGCGTCCTTGGCGGTCTTTGCTGCGTCGTCCTGCATATCCAACCTTTTGAGGGTGAGAACGGGCGGCATTATGGTCGCCCGCCCCCCGCCACTACAACTCGATACGCTCGACCTTGCCCACCAGCAGCACGTAGGACAAGGCCCCCGCCAGCGCCAGCACGGCAATGTAGGTAATGGCCGGGGCGAAGGAGTCGCCGCTGGCCAGGAAACCGATGACGATCGGCGTGGCAATCGCCGACAGGTTGCCGATGAAGTTGAACACCCCGCCGGTCAGCCCCAGCAACCGTGCCGGTGCCAGGGTCGAGACCAGCGACCAGGTGATCGAGGCCAGGCCGTTACCGAAGAACGCCAGCGCCAGGAAGGCGATCACCAGCGGCGTCGACTCGACGAAGTTGGCGCCGATGATCGAGGTGGAAATCAGCAGCCCGCCAATGATCGGCAGCTTGCGGGCAAAACCCACCGAGGCGCCACGCCGGATCAGCCAGTCGGAGAAGAACCCGGAACACAGCACGCCGACAAAGGCCGCGAGGAACGGCAGCGACGCCAGCAGGCCGGACTTGATGAAGTCCATGCCGCGGTACTTCACCAGGTAAGTGGGGAACCAGGTGAGGAAAAACCACAGGGTCGAATTGAGGCAGAACTGCCCCAGATAAATGCCCCACAGCTTGCGCTTGCTCAGGACGATCCCCAGGTCCGTCCAGTTGAAACGCGCCTTGCGCTTGGCCGTCTCGCGCTGGATATCCACCAGGCCGCCACCCTGGCGGATCAGGTCGATTTCCGCCGGGTTGGCGCCCTTGAAATCCCGTGGTTCGCGATACACCGCGTACCAGATCGCCGCCCACAGAATGCCCACCGCGCCGGTGACGACAAACACCATCTGCCAGCCAAAGGCATGCTGCAGCCAGGCCAGCACCGGGGTGAGAAAGGCCAGGCCGACAAACTGCCCGGAGGTGTAAAAGCCGATGGCCGTGGCGCGCTCGCGCTCGGGAAACCAGGTGGTCACCACCCGGCTGTTGATCGGATAGGCCGGCGCCTCCAGCGCACCCACCGCCATGCGCAGGACGAACAGGGCGATAAAGCTGGCGGCAAAACCGAGCATCACCGTCGCCAGCGACCACAGCAGCAGCGCCGCGGTGTAGAGAATGCGCGGCGGCACCCGGTCCACCAGCCAGCCACCGGGGATCTGCATGGCGGCGTAGGTCCAGCCGAAGGCCGAGAAAATCAGCCCGACGTGGATCGGGTCGATGCCCAGGTCGCTGGTCAGCGCCGGCGCGGCGATCGACAGGTTGCTGCGGTCCAGGTAGTTGATCACCACCGTGATGAACAACAGCAGCATGATGAAAAAACGCTTGCGGCTCGGCGCGACCAGCGACGCCTGCCCGGTGAAGGTTTCCGGTTGCATGGGAATGCCTCTTCTTATGGTTATTGAGGGCAATGTTTCTCTGTACCTGTAGGAGCGAGCTTGCTCGCGATGGCGTCGGTTGCTTCACGGCGATAAGAAGTCAGACCCTGTCGTCTGCATCGCGAGCACGCTCGCTCCTACAAGCAATGAATCAACTCACCATTCGGCAAAGCTGCCGTCGGCGTGGCGCCAGATCGGGTTGCGCCAGCGGTGGCCGATGGCCGCGCGCTCGATGACGTATTCCTCGTTGATCTCGATACCCAGGCCCGGGCCGTTGGGGATCTTCACCATGCCTTGCTGGTAGTCGAAGACGCGCGGGTCCTTGACGTAGTCCAGCAGGTCGTTGCTTTCGTTGTAATGGATGCCCAGGCTCTGCTCCTGGATGAAGGCGTTGTAGCAGGCCGCGTCCAGTTGCAGGCAGGCGGCCAGGGCAATCGGCCCCAGCGGGCAATGCAGGGCCAGGGCCACGTCGTAGGCTTCGGCCATGTTGGCGATCTTGCGGGTCTCGGTGATGCCGCCGGCATGGGAAGCATCCGGCTGGATAATGTCGACGTAGCCTTCGCTGAGCACCCGTTTGAAATCCCAGCGCGAGAACAGCCGCTCGCCCAGGGCGATCGGCGTGTTGGTCAGCGGCGCCAGCTCCTTGAGGGCCTCGTAGTTTTCGCTGAGCACCGGTTCTTCGATAAACATCAGCTTGTAGGGATCGAGTTCCTTCATCAGCACCTTGGCCATGGGCTTGTGCACCCGGCCATGGAAGTCGACGCCGATCCCGACGTTAGGCCCCACCGCATCACGCACCGCGGCCACGTTGGCCAGGGCCAGGTCGACTTTGTCGAAGGTATCGAGGAACTGCAGCTCCTCGGTGCCGTTCATCTTCACCGCGGTAAAACCACGCGCCACCGCCTCTTTGGCGGCGCGCGCGGTATCGGCCGGACGGTCGCCGCCGATCCACGAATAGACGCGGATCTTGTCTCGCACCTGGCCACCCAGCAGGTCGCTGACCGACACGCCCAGGGCCTTGCCCTTGATGTCCCACAGCGCCTGGTCGATACCGGCCAGGGCACTCATGTGGATCGCGCCGCCACGGTAGAAGCCGCCGCGGTAGAGCACGGTCCAGATGTCCTCGATATTGCGCGGGTCCTTGCCGATCAGGTAATCGGCCAGCTCGTCCACAGCGGCGGCCACCGTGTGTGCCCGCCCTTCGACCACAGGCTCACCCCAGCCGATGACGCCCTCGTCGGTCTCGACCTTGAGAAAGCACCAGCGTGGCGGAACGATAAAGGTGGTCAGTTTGGTGATTTTCATCTTCTTGTCTCTCTTGTCGGATGCAGCGCCGACGGCGCAGAAAAAGTCTTAAGCCAGGGCGTTCCAGGCGGCGACATAGGCCTTGGCGCGAGTCGCCACCTCAGCCGCGCTCATCCCCGGCTTGAACAACCCGGAACCGAGGCCGAAGCCCTTGACCCCGGCGTCGACGAACACCTGCATGTTGTCCGGGGTGATCCCGCCCACCGGCAGCAGCACGGTGCCGGCCGGCAATACCGCGAGCCAGGCCTTGACCACCGCCGGGCCCATCTGCTCGGCGGGGAACAGCTTGAGCACGTCGGCGCCTTCGGCCAGCGCGGCAAACGCCTCGGTCGGCGTGGCCACGCCGGGGGACAGATACAGGCCGGCGGCCCTGGCCGCGCGCAGCACCTTGGGGTCGCTGTGGGGCATGACGATCACCTGGCCGCCCGCGTCCTTGACCTGCTCGACCTGCTCCGGAGTCAGCACCGTGCCGGCGCCGATCAGGCAATCGGCGGGCAAGGCGTCGCGCAGGATGCGGATGCTGTCGAAGGGCTGTGGAGAATTGAGCGGCACCTCGATAACCCGAAACCCCGCCTGATACAGCACCTCGCCGATGGCCGCCGCTTCTTGCGGACGCAGCCCCCGGAGAATGGCGATCAGGCCGTTGTGTGCCAGTGCTTGCTTGAGCATGTCGGACCTCTTTTCAAGGGTGAGCGCAAGGGACGCGCGCCAGCAGCCCGGCCGCTTCAGCCAGGTGCCATAAACCGCGTTCGGTGGCCTGTTCGGCCAGGATTACCCGGGGAAAACCGCAGGCGGACAGGGCCCGGCTGTAGCGGGCGCAAAGCTGGGCATTGCCGATCAGCACGATCGATGGCAACGGGTCGCTGTGACGGCGGCGCCGCTGCACGGCGGCCAGTGCGCAAAGTTCGTGGCCGATCAGCAGGCCCGACAGATAGTCCGGCTGGGCGCGGCCGCTGAGTTCACCGGTCAACCCCAGGCTGCGGGCGCTGAACAGAGTCGACAGCGGGCCGATCTCGCCCTCGACGGACAAGGCCACCTGCACGCCGCGATCGAAGGCCTCGGTGTCGAACGCCGCGCCACGCTCCTGGGTACGGCCGAGAATGCTGTGTTGACTGAGCACGGCGAACAGCTCGCCGGTCATGAAGGTGTCGAAATGGACGATGCAACCGTCGGCCACCTGCACCCATTTGGAATGACTGCCGGGCAGGCCGATCAGCACGTCGTCCCCTGCCCCGCCCGCCAGTTGCGGCAGCACACCCAGCACCTGGGTTTCTTCGCCCCGCATCACGTTCGGCAAGCGCGAACGCTGGATCACCCCCGGCACGATATGCACGTCCACCCCGCGCCGGCTGCGCAAGGTCACCAGGGCCTGTCCGAGCTGGGCGACATCCGCCGGGGTCTCGCAGTAACTGGCCTCGCGCCAGCCCTGGGCGCTGCCGACCATGCCGCAGGCAATCACCGGCAACCCCGGCTGCGCGTCGAGCCAGTCGCCGCAGGCGTCGTCGAAGGCCAGTTCGAAACCGTTGTCGCAGCGCTGGCCGGCAATCATCCGCGCCACTTTCGGCAACTGCATGATCCCCGAGGTCAACGCGCGCTGTTCCAGCACCTGGCCGCCTGCTGCGAGTTTGTAAGCACGAAGGGAGGTGGTTCCCCAATCGAGCGCGATCAATTGCGCCTGCATCGCTTCACCTGTGAGTTGTTTTTGGCAGTGAGTGCGTAAGAGCTGATGGCGGCGACTATAAACCCGACTCAAATAAAATCTCAATATATAAATATAACTCCCATATTGTGGGATTTATTGATTTGCATGAGAACAGCCCGCTATTGCCTGGTTTTCATGGCAGCAGGCAGGCGTCGACCGCCTGTCCCTACAAGGGAACAGGAACCGGCAACGAGTGAGATCGGTTTTTGAGCCTGGGCAGTGAAGGCGGGCCTAAGCCCGAAGGAAAACGACGGCCGCCCCGAGTACACAGGGCGGTCTTGACAGCGAGGGGTCTTGAAAGGAATCGCGAGCAACCGGATAGCGAGCGGCTGCCCCTACAGCGTTGACGATGGACTCAGCCCTGGGCGAACGCGCGCAGTACATCGCCATCCATGCGGTACCTCACCCACTCTTCCTGAGGCTGGGCGCCCAGGGACTTGTAGAACTGGATCGCCGGTTCGTTCCACTCCAGCACGCTCCACTCGAAGCGCCCGCAACCGTTGTCGCAGGCGATCCGCGCCAGGTGCCGCAGCAGCTGTTTGCCAGCTCCGCCGCCACGTTGTGCCGGGGTAATGTAGAGGTCTTCCAGGTACAGGCAGTTGCTGCCCAGCCAAGTGGAATAGCTGAAGAAAAACACCGCGAAACCGATCGGCACACCATCGCGCAGGCAGATCAGGCCGTGGGCCGTGGCGCCCTCGCTGAACAGGCTGCGCTCGATGTCGGCGACGCTGGCGATGACCTCATGGCGAGCGCGTTCGTAATCGGCCAACTCCCTGATGAAGGCAAGGATTTGCGGTGCATCGCTGGGCACGGCTGGACGGATTTCGACGGACATCGGCGGGTCTCGGTTAGAAGGCAGGCGGCCATATTAGATCGACAGGGGAAGGACATGCACGGGTATTTCACAGGGATATGCCTGGAGGTCGTGGCGGGTGATTGTCCATGTCGGAATTGCCGATTCCCGCGACCAGCGCCGCAGACTGACCGACCGGCCAGCCAACAAAGGACGCAGGTATGAGCGCCATGGGCCTTATCGCCGCCTTCGACAGCGGCTACAGTGGCGCGTTATTGACCCGCTGATGGCTCCCTCCTGATGACCGCCCACGCTTTTGCTCCCCTGCCCGATCTCGCCAATACCCTGCTGCCCCACGCCTTGGAGCCTGTCGACGACGGCGCCCACGACCTGTCGCACCTGCAGCGGGTGTGGGCCAATGTGCGGCGCATCGCCAAGGAAGACGGCGGCGATTTGCAGGTGCTGCTGGCCGCCACCCTGCTGCACGACTGCGTCGCCGTGGAAAAGAGCTCACCGCTGCGCGCCCAGGCCTCGCGCCTGTCGGCGGAAAAGGCCGCGGCCCTGCTGCACCGGCTGGGCTGGCCCGAAGCCAAGATCGCCGCGGTGGCCCACGCCATCGAAGCCCACAGTTTTTCCGCCGCCATCCAGGCCGACACCCTGGAGGCGAAGATCCTGCAGGACGCCGACCGTCTCGACGCCCTCGGTGCTCTCGGCGTGGCCCGCACCTTCTATGTCGGCGGCCGGTTGAACCGAGCCTTCTACGATCCCCACGACCCGCACGCCGAGCACCGCGGCTATGACGACCTGAACTTCACCCTCGACCACTTCCACACCAAGCTGCTGCACCTGGCCGAGGGCTTTCAGACCGTGACCGGCGCGCGCCTGGCGCAGGTGCGGCATACCCGCCTGAAGCGCTTCATGGACGAGTTCATCGACGAGATCGGCGGCTGACTTACTCCGCTAGGCGCTAACCCTGAAGCCTGCAAGATCACAACTAACGCGACAGCCGCCCATGGTAGAACGGCGCCTCATGAATCCAACAAGAAACGAGGCCTGCGCATGTCCAGCGCTACCCCACCACCCATGGTTCCAGCCAGGCTGTTCGGGCTGTTCTGTGTCGCCAGCTACCTGCTGTCGCTGTCCTATGGCTCGACCTTCCTGCTCTCGCTGCTGATCGGCTCGCGCGGTGGCAATGAGCACGATGCCGGCAGCGTGATTTCGGTCGCCATGCTCAGCACCTTGGTCGCGGTGATCTTCTCCGGGCACCTGTCGGACCTGCTGGGCGCCGCGCGCTCGATTGCCCTGTTCGGTTGCCTGCTGGTGGTCGCCAGCCTGGGCTTTGCCCTGACGCCCGGCTTTGGCGATGCCCTGCTGTTTTTCGGCCTGACCCTGGGCCTGGGCTGGGGCGTGTTCTACACCCTGGGGCCGATCATCGTCGCGATGATGGTGGCGCCGGCACAGCGGGCCAGATTCTTCGCCCTGCTGTCGGGCAGCATGATGAGCGGCATCGGCTCGGGCCCGCTGCTGGGGCGGCTGGCCAGCGCCCTGGGCTACCCATTGACTGCGGCCTTTCTGCTGGCCGCGGCCGCCAGCCTGATCGGCGTGCTGATCTTCTGGCGCCTGGGCGCGCTGCTGAAGAGACACCCCAGCCATCTGGGGGCCGGCGCGGCGAAAATCAGTTGGGCCAGCAGCGCCCGGGTGCTCTCGTCCAAGGCCTTGTTCCCGATCCTCATGGTCGGTCTCGGCGGCTGCGTATTCGGCGGCCTGTCGAGTTTCCAGACCAGCTACGCGGCCTCCCGCTCGCTGGACTATTCGCTGTTCTTTCTCGGCTTCATGGTGGCCGCCATCGGCAGCCGCCTGCTGATCGCCGGCTTCGTGGTCAAGCGCGACGCCTATCGCACGGCGTGCCTGCTCTCGGGGCTGATGCTGGGGTCGATCCTGATGTTCCAGCTGCTGGTCGATGACACGGTGAGTTATCTGCTGGCCGCCGTGGTCCTGGGGGTCGGCTACGGCCTGACCTACTCGGTGATCAACGGCCTGGCCGCCAACGAAGCGCCGCCCGGCGACACCTCGCAAGCCTTGCTGCTGTTCAGCCTGGCCTATTTCATCGGGGTGTTCGGTTTTCCGCTGCTGGCCGGCCGGATCATCGTCGAACAGGGCATGCCGACCCTGATGCTCACGGTGCTGGGCATCGCCCTGCTGAACTGGCTGATCAGCGTCGGGCGCCTGGTCTGGCGTGGGCTGAAGCCCGACGGGGTGGCGCAGAACGCCTGAACCGTTCGTCGTTCATCAGGCACCAATCAAAATCACCGGCAGCCCAAGATCAGGTAGCGACTCTAAAAACGAATGGAGGCGACATCATGATCAAATCCAGGCTGACGCTCCTCGCCCTGGCCGGGCTGCTGTCCTCGGCGGCCTTCGCCGGCGCCAGCGGCCCCACCGATCCGGTGGAACGGCCAAAGTCCCCGGCCACCCAAGGCTCGCCGAGCATCAATATCAACCCGCCGCAGGTGGACGAAAGCACCCTGCCCCCCGCCACGGGTACCGATCCGCGCATCCAGGGCAACGACACCGGCCGCGCCGGTACCCTGGACACCGACCCGCCGGACAGCAAGCCGAAAACCACCACCGGCGGCACAGGCTCCGAAGGCCACGGCACCGATCAATGAACCAGGCACGCACCTTTCCCCCACACAGAGGTCCGCATGAACGTCGACAAAGAGCTGGAAAAAGAAGTGCTCACCCGCTTGCTGCACGCCCACCCCAACGGCCTGGGCAAGGAGGTGCTGGATAACTATCGCGGCGAAAGAGTCGTGGCCAGTACCCTGGCAATGTTGCAGGAACGCGGCTTGATCAAGGAGGGCCATGTCACCCTCAACCCGGCGGGCGAACATGCCCTGAACCTGCCGATCAAGCTGACCGCTTCCGGAGTGGAAGCGGCCCGCAAGCTGGACGCCTGATCGAAGGCCCGGGCGTTCGTTTGCGCCCACCGGCACCCGCGTCGCGACGCGGGTGCCGCCAGCGCCGATTCAGCAGGTCGGATGGTTGAAGCGATTGATCATGTTGCCGTAGGTGCGGTTGTAGCGGTTGGCCGAGCGAACGATGCTCGAGCTCTGCATATGCGCCGGCAGGTTCTTCATCGCGCCTTCGGGAGCGCGCTTGTACACCCCGTCCTTGACGTCGCGGATGATCGAACGCGACTGGCCGATGAACTCATTGATTTCCAGCATGCCGCCACCGCACGACTTGCCGCTCTGCGCCGCCTGGGCGCTGACCTTGCCATTCCAGCCCGCGGCCGCGTCGGCCACCAGTGCCAGGGACTTCTCGAAAGCCGCCAGGGCCTGCGGATCGTTCGGTTCGGCGAACAGCGTCTCGGCATCGGCGGTGTTGAGTTTGCCGTAGTAGATCAACCCGGCACGGTAGTAGGCCGCGGTGTCTTTCGGCGCCTCGTCGAAGGCTTGCTTGGTCAGCGCCAGGTCACGCGCGCCAAGACCTGCGTAGAAGTCCTGCTCCTTTTCGCTGACCGCGGTCAGGGCGGCCAGATAGGCCTGGCTCTGGCGACGGGCTAGCTCGCCGTTGTCGCTCAGGTAGCCCTTGGAAGTCGCGTAGTTCTGCAGCTCATGACTCAGCGGCGAGAGGGTTTTCAGCGCCGCGGAAAAGGCCTGGGCCGCCTGATCCACTTCCGGGATTGGTGTATCGATGGCCAGGGCGCCATCCAGGGCCTGGCTCAGGCGATCGATGAGGATATCGTTGCCGACGCTGAAAGCGCTGATCGGCGCCTTGCTCGCCAAGGCTGGCACCTCGTACTGCTGGTAACGCTGGAGGAATGTCTGGAAGGATTCGCTGATGCTGTTCGCCGCACCGACGTACTGGTTGTATTTATCGATTTCCTGCTGCTTGGCATCGACCTGTGCCGCGGGCTGGCTGACCTTTTCAGTCTTGTCGCCACAACCGGCCAGCAGCACGCTGCCGCCCAACAGGGCCGCAGCCAAAAACATCCGGGTATTCATTGGTTCATTCCTTTAAAAACAGGCCACGACCACACCGCACGGCAGCGGCAGACCGGTGACGGGGTTGGATTTGCGCAACAGGGGATTGATAGCGGGCGTACTGTATCGATCAGCCGCCCCTGATCTGGGGCGTAAGAATCATCCATGAGCATCTCGCGAAAAGGCCTGACAACTCGTCAGACGCATCCATTTCCGGGGCAGGCATTGTGCGAGACTTCCCCCGCCCTGGCAAACCTCGGGCCGCCCTGGCCTGCCGCTTTTGTGCGCAATGCTGTGCTTCTGTGACAGCGATCACACCCCTCTGGCACTGGCGTCGAGAGCCCCATTCGTCGATTCCCGGGCACTTATCGGCCTTCCTCCCGACCCAACTTCAGGTACCCATTGCCAAAGGAGAGCCCTCATGCCTCGTGGAAGCAAAGCCAAATACACCGCCGAACAGAAGCGCAAGGCCGCGCATATCGAAGCCGGCTACGAAGCCAAGGGCGTGCCCAAGGACGAGGCCGAAGCGCGCGCCTGGGCCACGGTGAACAAGCAGTCCGGTGGAGGGGAACGGGCTGGCGGCTCCGGGCAACGCACACCGGCCTCGGAAAAGGCCGCCGCACGCCACTCCTCGGCCAGGCGTGCCGCCGCCAGCCGTGAGGGGTACGCCCGTAACAGCCAGGCTTCGCTGAGTACCCAGACCAAAGACAGCCTGCTGAAGGAAGCCCGGGTGAAGAACATCCGCGGCCGCTCGACCATGAGCAAGCAGGAGTTGATCGACGCATTGCGCAAGGCGGGATAAACCGCGATCGCGAGCAGTGCTCCCTGTAGGAGCGAGCTTGCTCGCGATCCCCTCACTCCGTCAGCAAGTGTCAGGCGTGGACGCCGTTCCCATTGACCAACGCATCCACCTCCGCCGCCCCCGGCGCGGTGGCCGGGCCCCAGCGGGTCACCGCCAGGGCCGCCGCGGCATTGGCACGACGCGCCGCCTGCAACGGCTCCAGCCCCTGCGCCAGGGCTGCGACGAAGACTCCGGCATGGGCATCGCCAGCGCCGTTGCTGTCCACCGCCTGGACCTTGAAGCCCGGTACATGGGCGCTGTGGCCATGCTGGCTGACCCAGCAGCCTTGCGGGCCGTCCCTGACCACCAGCAACACCTCCTGCGGCAGCCCCTCATGCAGGCGTCGCAGGGCTGCGCCGATGCTCGTGGTCCCGGTGAAGCGCAAGGCCTCGACGCTGTTGCTGGTCCAGAGATCGATACGCGGCAGCAGCCGGCGCATCGCCACGGAGTCCGACGAATCCACCAGCGGGCCCGGATCGAACACCAGCCGGATCGCCCGTGGCAAGGCCAGCAGCCAGTCCAGCAAGGCCTCGGCCTTGCCGGCATGCAGCAGGCTGTAGCCGCTGACATAGACAAAGTCGTCGGCCTGCACCGCGACACCGGCCAGGTCCTGGGCCGACAGTTGGCCTTCCGCCCCGATGTAGGAAATGAAGCTGCGTTCGGCCGTGGCTTCGGTCAGCGCCACGCACAGGCCGGTGTCCTCGATGCGGCTGGCCGAGAGAGTGACCTGGATGCCCTCGGCACGCATCGCTTCCCGCGCCAGCGCCCCGAAGCGGCCGTTGCCGTGCCGCCCCAGGTACAGCACCGGCAAGCCGTTTCGCTGGGCGGCAGCCATCACGTTGAAGCCTCCGCCGGCCTCGAAGCTGGCGGACTGTGCCAGCACGTCGCCGCCGGAGCTCGGCAGGCGGTCTACGGACATCACCAGATCGACGATGACCTGGCCGGTGTGCAGCATTCTAGGCATTGGCATTCTCGACAAAAGCGCCGCGGCGATCCCTGGCCCCACCCAGCACGGCATACACGCCGCCGGCTACCAGGAAGGTGACGATCCAGCCCAGGCCGTTATGGCCCAGCCAGGAATCGGCCAGCGGCCCGGCGAACCAGACGTTCTCGGCGCTGGTGCCGATGGTGGTGAAGCTGAAACCCAGCACTATGGCCAGTGCCCAGGCACCTAAGGCCCGCCATTCGACACCGCCGCGATACCAGTAGGCGCTGCTCGGGCTGACGTCCAGCAGGTCCTTGGGGCTGTAGTAGTGACGGTGGATCAGGTCGACCACGAAGATCCCGACCCAGGCGGTGAGAGGCACTGCCAGCAAGGAAATGAAGGTAATGAACGGCCCGTAGAAACTCTCGGCGATCAGCATGAAGTAGATGGAGCCGGCGAAGATCGCCACGATGTCCACCACCACCGCGTACACCCGCTTGACCTTGAGCCCCAGGGTCAGGGTGGTCAGGCCGGCCGAGTACACCGACAGGTTGTTCGACAACAGCAGGCCGCCGAAAGCGGTGATCAGGTAGGGCACCGCCATCCAGGTCGGCAGCATGTCGCGGATCGCCACGATCGGGTCGGTGGCCGAGGCCAGGTCATCGTTGCCCACCGACAGCAGGCCACCCAGGGTAATCAGCAGCACCAGCGGAATGCCGGCGCCGAAGGCCGCCGATGCCACCAGGCGCGAGGCCTTGACGCTGCTGTGCTGGTAACGCGACATGTCGGCACCGGTATTGGCCCAGCCGATACCGGTGCCCGCGGCCATGGTGCCGATACCGATGATCATCGCGCTCAACGGCGCCGGGGTGGCGTTGAACACCGCGCTCCAGTCGACGGTGGCGCAGAGGAAGCCGCCCACCAGCAGGTTCAGCGCGCCGAACACATAGGTGGCCCACTTCTGGATCACCAGCAGGGTCGCGTGGCCGAGGCCGGAGACGGCCAGGGTCAACAGCACGAAAATGCCGATGAACAGCAGGGTCAGCAGCGGCGCACTCTTGGCTTCCACCGGCGAGCCGAACAGGATCGAACACAGCGACAGCAGGACGAAGGCAGCGGTGGTGGTGTTGACGGTTTCCCAGCCCACCCGCGACATCAGCGACACCAGGGTCGGGCCGATATTGCCGCGCACGCCGAAGATCGCCCGCGATAGCGTCAGGCTCGGCGCCCGCCCGCGACGCCCGGCGATGGAGATGATCCCCACCACCGCGAACGAACCGGCGGCACCGAGGATAGCGACGATGATCGCCTGCCCGATCGACAGGCCACGAAAAGCCACCAGGGTCGCCCCCAGCGGCAAGCCGAGGATGCTGATATTGGCGGCGAACCAGACCCAGAACAGTTGCAGCGGATGGCCGTTGCACTCGCCTTCCGGCACCGGCTCGATGCCACGGGTTTCCAGCTGCCCGGCGCTTTGCCCGGGGTTCGATGCACTCATGAAAACACTCCTGTTGCCTTTGTTGTGATTGTCGGCAATTTCGGAAGTCGATCAGACGTCCCGGCATTCCTCGCCGTATTCCTGCTATCCATGGCAAATAGGCCTCAGCGACGGCTCGCGCACAGGGGGTGGGAGCCTTGATCATGCAGCCTCGCGCCCCTTAACGCAGGGCCAGCAGCCCCTGCACCAGCGGTTCGAGATCCAGGTCATTGACCTGCTTGATCTGCTCGATCAAGGCGGCCGGCCAGCACTCCATCCCCTGGCAGGCACCGAGCATCGCGCCGAGGATGGCGGCAATGGTATCGGTGTCGCCCCCCAGGCTGGCGGCCATGCACAGCGCTTCGAACGCCTGCAGTTCGCCGATGGCCACCTGATGCGCCAGGGCAAAGGAGACCACCACCGATTCCTGGGAAGCGACGGAAGTACCGATCAGGTCGTACAGCAGATCGGCCAGCAGCGCCTTGTCGCTTTCGACACTGAGGCTGCGCGCCCAACTGATGCGCGTGGCGATACGCCCGCCGGCCACCCAGTGGCCATGCCGCTCCGCCTCCTGGGCGATCTGCACGCCGACCTGCAAGGCATCGCCCAGCGGCACGCCATTGATCCCGGCGGATACCACCGCCGCCACCGCCGCCGCGCTGGAGATACCCAGGGTGGTGTTATGGGTGACCTGACAAGCCTCCACCACCGCGCGGACAAAGACCTGGGCATCGTCGACATTCGCCGCGATACCCACCGGGGTGATGCGCATCGCCGCGCCGTTGGTGGTGCCGTAGCGCCCGGATTCTTCCGCGGTATGCCCGGCGAGGATCATTTCGATGGCGCGTTTGGTCGAAGGGCCCAGGAGGTCCTGGGAACCCTTGGCCTGCATCGCCGCTTCCCACTCGATCAGGCTGTGGGCCAACGCTGCCGGTTCGATCCGGCCCTTGCCCGCCACCAGCAGATCGCCGACCAGGATCGCCTGCTCGGTGTCGTCGGTGATCGAGCCCTTGGGCATGTTGGCGGCAATCGGTTGATCGGGACCGGCGTCTTCCAGGCTGTGGATGGCACCGAAACGCTGCTTGATCTGCTGCCGGCTCAAGGATTGGGTCGGCATGCCCAGGGCATCACCCAGGGCCAACCCGTAAAAGGCGCCCAGAGCGCGATCCAGCGGGATCATTTCTGCGCTCCGAATTCCAGGTGCATGCGAAAGTGCAGCGGGTCGAGAAAACTTTCCACCTGTTCCATGAAACGCCCGCGGCGGTCATAGGTGGTCCGCAGGGCCTTGAGAAACACACTGCCGGCCGGACGCCCCAACAGTCGGGCCTCTTCTTCACCCAGTGGCTCGGCGCCGATCCATTGATCGCCGCGCTCGCCGATATAGCCGTAGGCGGCCAGGGTAATGGTCAGGGAATCATCGATCAGCCCTACTCGCGGCAGGCTTTCCAGGCCTCCGGTGGCGGGCATCAGGGAACGTTCAAGGGAAACCACGGTGCCGTCGGTAGAGCGCCGGCGCCGGTCCAGGGCGATGAATTGGTCGGTACCGAAACGGCTGAACAGGTCAGGACGTTGCACCGCCTCCAGGCGCAGCAGCTCGGTGTTGATCAGCGCCCCGCTGTCCGCCAGGGCCTGGGCCCAGCCGTTTTGCTGGTCCAGCACCACTCCGTCAAAGGTGACGATGGAGCCGACCCCGCTCTGGGTGGCGATGTAGTTGCGGCGTTTGAGTTCGGCCAGGGCCTCACGCAGGGTGCCACGACTCACCGAGAATTCCTGGGCCAACTGATGCTCGCCCGGCAGCAGGAAACCGTCCTCCATGAGGCCGCTTTCGATGCGTCGGATCAGTTCATCGACCACGCGTTTTTTCTTGTCAAATCGAACATGTCTAATCATGTACAAATTGATACCCGAAACGGGATCTTCGTCGCAAGATATTTATTCGGGAAACAAGGTATTTCGGAGCTCAGGGCTCCAGGCCGATCGGGAAGAACACCCCGCCGCTCCAGACGCCCAGCCAGTTCTGACCGTCGATCGGACGGCTCACCGCCAGTTCCACCAGTTGGTAGAACACGTTGCGGTGCACCAGTGCTTCCAGGTTGCTGCGCACGTGAACGTAAGGCGCCGGCTCCTGGGTCTGCGGGTCGATCACCACCCGCAGCGGATGCTCGCTGCCGGCGCTGACCTGCTCGTCGACATTGGTGGTAAAGCGCAGGAGTTGCTCCTCGCCCCCACCTTCGACCTCCAGGGTGACAGCGACAAAAGGCGCGTCATCGACCTTGATGCCGACCTTTTCCACCGGGGTGATCAGGAAATAGTCGTCGCCGTCGCGGCGAATGATGGTGGAGAACAGCTTGACCATGGGTTTGCGGCCAATGGGGGTACCCAGGTAGTGCCAGGTGCCGTCGCGGGCGATACGCATGTCGATATCGCCGCAGAAGTCGGGATTCCACAGGTGGACCGGCGGCAAGCCTTTCTCCGCCTTGGGAATCTGCGCCAACAGATCGTTGGCTTTGCCCGGACCACTCATGCTGCTCTCCTCGTGCTTGGCTTAATCGCTCAAGCCTAACAGGCTGCGGGCGTATTGTTCGAGCGGCGGGCCAAGCAGGTCTTCCGGCTTGTTGTCGTGGAACGTCAGTAAACCGCCACGACTGCGAATCCGCGCGGTGTCGATCAGATACTGGGTACTGGTCTCGATCAGCATGATCTGAATCACGCCGTTGTCGATCCCCAGGCGATCCACGGCTTCCTGGTCGAACCACTCATCGGAGTTGCCGATACGGTCGTCGGCCTTGGCGAAACGGGTGTACAGCAGGTAATGCGCGCCCACTTCACGGGCTTCGGCCATGGCCTGGTCCAGGCCTTCCGGCGCCCGGGCGCGGCGGACCATGGGGAAGTATTCGATAAAACCCTTGAAGGCTTCCTCGGCCACCACGTTGGGGCGCGGGTAGGCGCTGCCCGGCGGAGCAAAGGCGCCCTGGGCGATGAAAATGAATGAGTCCGGCTGAACGCGGAACGAGTTGGAGCGCTGGGTATTACTGTGATCGAGGAAACCCGCATCACTCATGTGATAGCGAACACCCTCGCCCATATCGCTGACATTCATGCAGCCACCGAGCCCCAAAAAAGCCAGCAGCAAAACCAGGCTACGCATCCTTCCCTCCAGAAGCCGGTGACGGAAAACCGGCGAATGGCCACGAGATGCAGCTTCCGCGCCAGCTCGGTCGCCTGTAGCCGCGGCCGCAGCTGCGAATGGCTGCGCCGCAGCCACAAACCCGGTGAAGGCTATTGGCTGGAGAGAAATGGGTCGTCTGGATTGGCGAGGGCTACGCCCTCGATCGCAGCCTGCGGCAGCGGCTACAGAGGACGGGGATCAGAGAGATGGGGTTTAGCCGCCGATGATTTTCATCACCGTCGCACCACCGGAGAATGCCACATCCTGCTTGTCGCCCAGGGCCTTGACCAGCAGGCGCTGCAAGGCCGGCAAGGCTTGATGGCGCGGCTTGTCCAGCAGGTCGCCGACGTAATGCCGGTTGCTCGACGACAGGCAACCGTGCAACCAGCCGGTGGACGACAACCGCAGGCGCGAGCAGGTCCGGCAGAACGGCACGCTTTCGTTGGCGATCACGCCGAAATGGCCCAGCCCCGGAATTTCATAACGCACGGCCGTGGCATCCACCGGCGCATCGGCCTGCAGGTATTCGTAGCGTTCGCCGATCAGGCTCAGCAACTGCTGCAGGCTGACGAATTGCTGCAGGAAGGCGTTGGAGTCGCTGGCCAGGTGGCCCATGCGCATCAGCTCGATAAAGCGCAGCTCATAACCACGCTCCAGGCAGTAGTCGAGCAACGGCATTACCTGATCCAGGTTCTGCCCGCGCAGCGGCACCATGTTGACCTTGATTTTCATGCCCGCCGCGCGAGCCTGGTCCATGCCGTCGAGCACCGTCGCCAGATCGCCGCCACGGGCGATGCTGCGGAAAGCCGAGGCGTCCAGGGTGTCGAGGGAAACGTTGATGCGCCGGATACCGGCATCCACCAGCAGCGGCAGCTTGCGTGCGAGCAACTGGCCGTTGGTGGTCAGGCTGATGTCTTCCAGGCCCATTTGCCCCACCGCGCCCATGAAGGCTTCGAGTTTCGGGCTGACCAGGGGCTCGCCGCCGGTGATGCGCAGGCGTTCGATGCCTGCCGCCTCGATCAGGTAGGCCACGCCGCGCGCCATGGCTTCGGCCGACAACTCGTCCTGGGCAGCCACCAGCCGCTTGCCGTTGGGCACGCAGTAGGTACAGGCGTAGTTGCAGGCAGAAGTCAGGCTGATACGCAGATTGCGAAAACGCCTGCCTTGACGGTCAACGATCATGGATGACTCCGGCGAAGGAAGAGTGAACCGGCCAAAACCTGACTCAAAAATCAGGTTTTGGCAAGTCCCATGCCTGAGTATATTCCTGGGACACTGCGCCATATAGAGAAATCATGGCGCCATAAGGCGACTGAATGAATCAGCTGCCGGAGCTATCGGGGTCGCGCTTGCGCTTGTTGCCCATGCGCACGCCGATGTCCATCAGGAACTGGAAGAAGCCTTCCTGGTCTTCCAGCACGTTGCTCCAGAACGGCGAGTGGTACAGCGCTACCGCGCCGTGTACCAGCGCCCAGGCAGCGCAGTAGTGGAAGTAAGGCGGCACGTCTTCGAGCTTGCCTTCGCTGATGCGGCCCTTGATCAACAAGGTCAGGCGTTCGAAGTTGGAAGCACGGATCTTGTGCAACTCCTCGACCATTTCCGGCACCTGGTTGCCCTTGACCACCTTCTCTTCCAGGCGATCGAACAGCCGGTAACGCTGTGGGTCGCGCATGCGGAATTCGAAGTAGGCCCGGGACAGGGCTTCCTTATCCTTGTCGACATCGGCAGAGTGCAGCAGCTCGTTCAGGTCGCGCTCATAATCGAGCATCAGGCGCAGATAGATCTCCGCCTTGGACTTGAAGTGCTTGTAGATGGTCCCTTTGCCGATACCAACGGCATCAGCGATCATCTCGACGGTGACGCTGTCTTCACCTTGATCGAGGAACAGCTTGAGCGCGGTATCGAGAATTTCTTGCTCGCGGCGACGAAACTCACGGACCTTACGAGGTTCTTTCTGCATAAGAAAAGGTCTGTCGGGGTCAAAATCGAAGCCGCGTATTATGCCTAAATTGCGCCAAAATGCACGGATCATCCGACCATGACTATGTTTCTTGATGAATTTGTACAGGCCCCGGGCCTGCGTTATTTGAACCATGCAGCTGTCGCCCCCTGGCCGAATCGGGCCGCCGAAGCCGTGGCGCGCTTCGCCAAAGAGAACGTTTTGCTGGGTGCGCGGGATTATCCGGACTGGATGGCCCTTGAGCAACGCCTGCGCGAACGCCTGATGCGCCTGCTAAATGCACCGTCAACGGATGACATCGCGCTGGTCAAAAATACTTCGGAAGCACTGTCATTCGTCGCCTTTGGCCTGTCCTGGGAAAAAGGCGACCAGATCGTCATCAGCGACGAAGAATTCCCCTCCAACCGTATCGTCTGGGAAGCCCTGGCCAGCCAGGGCGTGGAAGTGCTTCAGGTGAGCCTCAAGGGCGACGACCCGGAAGGCGCGCTGCTGGCCGCCTGCGGGCCGCGCACCCGGCTGATGGCGATCAGCGCGGTGCAATTCGCCAGCGGCCTGCGCCTGGACCTGCAGCGCCTGGGCGCCGGTTGCAAACAACAGAACGTGCTGTTCTGCATTGACGCCATCCAGCAACTGGGCGCGCAACCCTTCGATGTCCAGGCCTATCAATGCGACTTCGCCATGGCCGACGGCCACAAATGGATGCTCGGGCCTGAAGGCCTCGGCGTGTTCTATTGCCGCAGCGAGCTGCGCGCGCAGCTCAAGCTCCATGAGTTCGGCTGGCACATGCTGGAACACATGGGCGATTACAGCCGCAGTGAATGGGAGCCGGCCAAGAGTGCCCGGCGCTTCGAATGCGGCAGCCCGAACATGCTCGGCGCCATGGCCCTGGAAGCCAGCCTGTCGTTATTGGAAGAAGTGGGCATGGAGCACGTGGCGACCTTGATCGCCGAACGGGTCCAGTGGCTTCAGGACGGCTTGAATGCTATCCCCGGCGTACGCCTGCACACCCCGCTCAACCCTGCCCGTCGCGGCGGAATTTTCTCGTTCAGTATCGATGGCATCGATAATCAGGCGGTTTATGAGGCGCTGCAACAGCAACAGGTGGTGTGCATCCCCCGCGGCCCCGGAGTTAGATTTTCACCGCATTTCTATACCGAAAAACGCGTGATCGACGAAACTCTCGCCATTGTGGCTGACATCGCCCGGCAATGAGAACTCAAGCGAAGCGCTCGTATTCCAAATTTGTTTAAAAAACGAGCAAGGCCAACTGGACTGAATTCAATAGTGATCAATACTTGAACTGTCGGCGTGACATCTCCCCCAAGTGAAGCGCCGATGAAGGTACCAAGGGATGGCGTGCCTTTGTTTTACTCCTAATGGTCTTAACCCGGATTCACCCCCCAGAACCCGGGTTTTTTTTGCCTGCGATTCAGCCCTTGACGTGCGCCAGCGGGAACAGACGCTTGAAGTTCTCGGTGGTCTGCTCGGCAAAACGCTCGTAGGGCTCCCCACGCAACATGGCCAGGAACTCGGCGACTTCACGCACATACTGCGGCAGGTTGGGCTTGCCGCGATAAGGAATCGGCGCCAGGTACGGCGAATCGGTTTCCACCAGCAAACGGTCGGCCGGCACCTGGCGTGCCACGTCCCGCAGCGCATCGGCATTGCGGAAGGTGACGATTCCAGACAGGGAAATGTAGAAACCCAGGTCCAGAGCGGCCTTGGCCATGTCCCAGTCTTCGGTGAAGCAGTGCAGGACCCCGGCTTGCGGCAACGCCGCTTCGCGCAGCAGGGTCAGGGTATCGGCGCGCGCGCCACGGGTATGGACGATCACCGGCTTGCCGGTCTGCTGGGCGGCTTGCAGGTGCAGGCGGAAAGACTCCTGCTGCAACTGCGCGGCTTCCGGTTCGTAGTGGTAATCCAGGCCGGTCTCGCCGATGGCCACCACCCGCGGATGGTTCAGCTCCTGCAGCAGCCAGTCGAGGGCTGGTGCGGCGCCGGGCTGGACATCCAGGGGATGGACACCCACCGAGCAGTCGACATCGTCATAACGCTCGGCCAGGGCTTTGACGTCAGCCGCATTGTCGGCGCTGACGCCAATACACAGGAAATGCCCGACTCCGCGCTGACGAGCCGCGGCCAGGGCGGCGTCAAGGGAGCCGTCGTGCGCGGTAAGGTCGAGGCGATCGAGGTGACAATGGGAATCTACAAGCATAAGAAGCGACAACCACATTCGGTCAATGAACAGGCCGGCCCGAGCAGCAGCCGGCGATTCGGTTTGTTTCCAGGCGCCGCCGTCAGTTGCGGCCAGGCAGGGCGGCCCACTGCACCAGCAAGGCTTCGAGCAACAGCACCCGATTGAGGTTGGCCTTGTTCAACACCTTCTGGCGTTGCGCAAGGATCCAGTCCTGGATCTCCAGAACCTTGGCCTGGGAGGATTTCTGCGCAAGGTACTGCACCACTTTGCGCATATCGGCCAATCCCAGCCCCTCCTCGTCCTGCGTCAGCTGATAACGCAGGATCAGGCTCGACCAGTCGCAAAACCAGTCGAACAGCAACAGCAAGGGTATCGCATTCCAGCCTTCGGCCAGCTGGGTCGGCGATTGCTGCTGCTTGAGCAACTTCTTCACCCCGTCGACCACCTGCGCCCGCTGCTCGCGCGCGCCCTGGGCTTGCAGGCTGACAGCTGCCAGGGGCGAACCGGCCGCCAGGGTCAACAGCTCGACCCGCTCCTCTTCCGAGCAGTCCGGCAGGGCCTTGCTCAGCCATTGCAGGCTCATGGCCTCACTGGGCAGAGGACAGGCCTGCTGCACGCAGCGACTCTTGATGGTCGGCAACAAGCGGCTCGGCTGGTGGCTGACCAGCAGCAACACCGTATCGCCGGACGGCTCTTCGAGGCTTTTCAGCAGCGCGTTGGAAGCGTTGATGTTCATCGACTCCACCGGCTCGATCAGCACCACCTTGCGCCCGCCCAGCTGCGCGGTCTGCACCACGAAGCTGACCAGCTCGCGCACCTGATCGACCTTGATCGCCTTGTCCGCTTCTTCCGGCTCCAGCACGTAGTTGTCCGGGTGGCTGCCGGCCTGCAGCAGCAGGCACGATTTGCACTGCCCGCAGGCATCCAGCCCCGCCGGATGCTGGCACAGCAGGCGCGCCATCAGGCGCTCGGCCAGCGCACGCTTGCCGATGCCCGCCGGACCATGGAGCAGATAGGCATGGGCATGCTGCGCACGGCCCGCCAGTTGCTGCCAGAGCTCGTCCTGCCAGGGAAAGGCCTCAGCCACGGTGCAACTCCAGCAATTTCGGCAACAGGGCGTCCAGCGCCTGCTGGACCTGGGACAGTGGTTGCGCCGCATCCACCAACAGGTAACGCGCCGGGTCGGCCGCCGCACGCTTCAGGTAGGCCTGGCGTACCGCGTCGAAGAACACCCGACCTTCCTGCTCGAAACGATCCAGGCGACCACGGGCGCTGGCGCGGGCCAGACCCACTTCGACCGGCAGGTCGAACACCAGGGTCAAATCAGGCCGCAGCTCACCCTGAACGAACTGCTCCAGGGTCGCGATGCGCTCGACGGACAAACCACGACCACCGCCCTGGTAGGCGTAGGTGGAATCGGTAAAACGGTCACACAACACCACCGCGCCACGCGCCAGTGCCGGGCGAATCACCTCGGCCAGATGCTGGGCACGCGCGGCGAACACCAGCAACAGCTCGGTATCGGGATTCATGACCTCGTCGCCGGGGGTCAGCAGCACCTCTCGGATCCGCTCGGCCAAAGGCGTGCCGCCCGGCTCGCGGGTCAGCAAGACCTCGATGCCAGCAGCGCGCAGGCGCTCGGCCAGGTATTCGCGGTTGGTGCTTTTACCCGCGCCTTCCGGGCCTTCCAGAGTAATAAACAAGCCAGTCACAGGCAGTCCTTAATCAAAGTCATTGCGGGCTTTTCGGCTCGGGCTCGACGGGAGTTTCGACCGGTGCTTGCGGCGATGCTTCCGGGCTCACCTGGGGAGCCTCCTGAGAGGGCTCTTGAGGAGGCTCTTGAGGCGCCACCTGCGGAACCGCCTCGGGCGCCGTATCGGGCGACGGCGCCGGAGTCGACTCCGGAGTCTCGGAAGCGGCCGGGCTGCCCGTCGGTGCCGGGCTGGAACGATAATCGGCGCGACGCTTGAGCTGGAACTCGCGCACGGCATTGTTGTGCGCATCCAGATCATCGGAGAACACGTGACTGCCATCGCCACGCGCCACGAAATACAGACTGCTGCCCGGCACCGGGTTGAGCGCGGCATGGATCGCCTCGCGGCCAACCATGGCGATCGGGGTCGGCGGCAAGCCACTGATCACGTAGGTATTGTAAGGGGTCGCTTCCTTCAGCAGAGCGCGGGTCAACTTACCGTTGTAACGCTCGCCCAGACCATAGATCACCGTCGGATCGGTTTGCAGCAACATGCCAACCTGCATGCGGCGCACGAATACCCCGGCAATCTGTCCACGCTCCTGGGGCACGCCGGTTTCCTTCTCCACCAGCGAGGCCATGATCAGCGCCTGATAAGGCTCGGTGTAAGGCACATCGGCCGAGCGCTTGTTCCATTCCTTGGCCAGCACCTCGTCCAGGCGGTTGTAGGCCTTTTCCAACAGCTCGGCATCGGTCATCCCGCGCACGAAACGGTAGGTATCGGGAAAGAACCGGCCCTCGGGGAAAACGCCGCCGTGGCCGAGCTTTTCCATGACTTCGCTGTCACTCAACCCATTCAGGGTCTGCTCGAGCTTGTCATGCCTGGCCAGCGCGGCACGCACCTGGCGGAAGGTCCAGCCCTCCACCAGGGTCAGGCTGTACTGCACCACTTCACCGCGCTGCCAGACCCCTATCAGGCCTTGCGCGGTCATCCCAGGAGTCATGCGGTATTCGCCGCTGTGCAGCGGCTGCCCTTCCATATTGAAGCGCCAGTACAGGCGCAGCCAGAACGCGTCCTTGAGAACGCCATTGGCTTCCATACGGTTGAAGGTACCGCCTGGCGTCGAGCCGGCTGGTACGTCGAGCAATTGCTCTTGGGTCAGGTTGAGAGGCTGCTCCAGCGCCGAATTCAACTTCCAGGCCGAGGCGCCCAGCGCCAGACCTGCCAGAACCAGTCCGGTCTCCAGCAGAAGCAATAGTTTACGTCTCACAAATCAGGCATCCAGTAGCGTGCGGGCAATGCGTTGCAGTTTACGGGTGAGCGGTCCGGCCGACCAGCGCAGCGCGCCACAGGCAAGCACCGGCCAAATGCCATAAACGCTGTTGCAGACAAAGACTTCGTCGGCCTGTTGCAACTGTTCGAGACTGATGTCGGCGATTTCCGTGGGGATCCCCAACGACGCGGCCTGAAACAATATTTCAGCGCGCATCACTCCGGCGACCCCGCAACGGCTCAAATCGGCCGTGAACAAGGCACCGTCGCGCACCAGGAACAGATTGCTGAACACCCCCTCGATCACCCGTCCGGAAACATCGAGCATCAAGCCTTCGGCATGCTCGCTGTCCTGCCACTCGGAACGGGCGAGAACCTGCTCCAGTCGGTTGAGGTGCTTGAGGCCGGCGAGCAGGGGCTGCTCGGACAAACGGGTGGTGCAAGGGAACAGTCGAATCCCCAGCTCGGCATGCGCTGCCGGGTAAGCCGCTGGCGCATTGCCTTGGAGGATTCGCCGCGGCTGCGCTCGCGGGTCGGCGGCATAACCCCGCAGGCTATCGCCACGGGTGAGGATCAGCTTGAGCACGCCCTCCCCCAGCAGCGAGGCGTAGGCCGTGAGTTCGCTGCGGATCAAGGCTTGATCGGCAGCGATGGCCAGGCGCGAACAGCCCTCGGCCAGGCGCAGCAGGTGTCGCTCCAGCAACAAGGGCTGGCCCGCCTTCACCGCGATGGTCTCGAACAGACCATCGCCATAAGCCAGGCCGCGGTCCTTGAGCGACAGAACGTCAGCCGGCTGACCGTCGACCCAGCTGTCCATCAGCCGGCGAACCGGCGGAACACCAGGGAGCCGTTGGTACCACCAAACCCGAAGGAGTTGGACAACACCACGTCGATGTCCATGTTGCGTGCGGTGTGCGGCACGAAATCCAGGTCGCAACCTTCGTCCGGCTCATCGAGGTTGATGGTCGGCGGCGCTGCCTGGCTGTTGATCGCCAGCACGCTGAAGATGGCCTCGATCGCGCCCGCCGCACCCAGCAGGTGGCCGGTCATGGACTTGGTGGAGCTGATGGCCAGTTTGTAGGCGTGATCGCCGAACACGCTCTTGATCGCCTCGGCTTCCGCCAGGTCACCGGCAGGGGTCGAGGTACCGTGGGCGTTGATGTACTGCACCTGCTCGACGTTCAGCTTGGCGTCACGCAGCGCATTGGCGATGCAGCGCGCCGCACCGGCGCCATCGGCGGGTGGCGAAGTCATGTGGTAGGCGTCGCCGCTCATGCCAAAACCGATCAGTTCGGCATAGATGGTCGCGCCGCGGGCCTTGGCGTGCTCCAGCTCTTCGAGCACCAGCGCGCCGGCACCGTCGGACAGCACGAAGCCATCACGGCCTTTGTCCCAAGGACGGCTGGCACGGGTCGGCTCGTCGTTACGGGTCGACAGCGCGCGGGATGCGCCAAAGCCGCCCATGCCCAGGCCGCAGGCGGCCATTTCAGCGCCACCGGCGATCATCACGTCGGCTTCGCCAAAGGCAATGTTGCGGGCCGCCATGCCAATGCAGTGGGTTCCCGTGGTACAGGCCGTGGAAATGGCGTAGTTCGGCCCCTGGGCACCCAGATGGATGGACAGGAATCCGGAAATCATATTGATGATCGAGCCAGGCACGAAGAACGGAGAAATTCGACGCGGGCCGGATTCATGCAGCGTGCGGCTGGTTTCTTCGATATTGGTCAAACCGCCAATACCCGAACCCATGGCAACGCCGATTCGCTCACGGTTGGCATCGGTCACTTCCAGGCCGGCATTACGCACTGCCTGAAAACCGGCCGCCAAGCCGTATTGAATGAACAGGTCGAGCTTGCGGGCCTCTTTGACCGACAGGTACTCCTCGACATTGAAGCCCTTTACCGAGCCGCCAAAACGGGTGGAATAGGCAGAAAGGTCGGTGTGTTCGATCAGACCAATGCCACTGCGGCCAGCCAGAATGCCCTGCCAGCTGCTCGGAACATCCGTACCCAGTGGCGACAACATACCCATACCGGTGACTACGACGCGTCTACGCGACACAGCACTCTCCTTTTTTCTAATGACGACACTTTGCATCAGGCCTAAAGAAAAAACCGCACGCCGTGACGGCAGTGCGGTTTTTCCATGACAGCAAAAGACGACTAAATACGATTAAGCCTGGTGGCTGGTAACGTAGTCGATAGCTGCTTGAACGGTAGTGATCTTTTCAGCTTCTTCGTCAGGGATTTCGGTCTCGAATTCCTCTTCCAGAGCCATCACCAGCTCAACGGTGTCAAGGGAGTCGGCACCCAGGTCTTCAACGAAGGAAGCGGTGTTAACAACTTCTTCTTCCTTAACGCCCAGTTGCTCAGCAACGATTTTCTTGACGCGCTCTTCGATGGTGCTCATACCTTGTTTTCACTCCTAATGGACAAATTCAGGCAGCTGGCCAGTGGGTAAGTGTATAGAAAGGCTTTTCAGCTTTTCAACTGAAAGCTTCACTCCTCAAACCCTTTGGCCACCTGCCCTATAAATTGATTGCAGCTTTATAACGGATTTTAGACAGCTCGTATGACATTTTTTTGAAGCAATCCGTCACATTTAACTCACATGTACATCCCGCCGTTCACCGGGATTGTAGCCCCGGTCACGTATGCCGCACCGTCGGATGCAAGAAAAGCGACCACTTGCGCGATCTCTTGAGCCTGCCCCAGACGACCCAGCGGAATTTGGGTTTGCAGCGCTTCACGCTGCGCTTCAGGCAAATCGCGGGTCATGTCGGTATCGATGAAACCCGGGGTCACCGAGTTCACGGTAATCGACCGCGAGCCAACCTCACGCGCCAGAGCACGGCTGAAACCTTCCAGACCGGCCTTGGCGGTGGCGTAGTTTACTTGGCCAGCGTTGCCCATGGCACCCACCACCGAACCAATACTGATGATTCGACCCCAGCGAGCCTTGGTCATGCCGCGCAGAACGCCCTTGGACAGGCGATACAGACTGTTCAGGTTGGTATCGATCACGTCGTACCACTCGTCGTCTTTCATGCGCATCATCAGGTTGTCACGGGTAATACCGGCGTTGTTCACCAGGATCGCCGGCGCGCCGAACTGCTCCTGGATGCTGGCCAGTACGGCAGCAACGGACTCGTCGCTGGTGACGTTGAGCTCAAGGCCGGTGCCTTGAATGCCGTTTTCCTTCAAGGTGGCAGCAATGCCCTCGGCACCCGAAGCGGAAGTTGCGGTACCCACAACAATCGCGCCCAGGCGACCCAGTTCAAGGGCGATGGCCTGGCCAATACCGCGGCTGGCGCCGGTAACCAATGCAACTTTACCTTGCAGACTCATGCAGGCTTCTCCTAATTCAGACCAACGCTGCGCGAGCGGCAGCGAAGGCATCTGGGGTGTTCAGGTTAGAGGTCGATACGCCTTCGGCGCAGCGCTTGTTGAGACCCGCCAGGACCTTGCCCGGACCGCACTCGACCAATTGGGTAGCGCCCTTGGCCGCCAGAGTCTGCACCGACTCCACCCAACGCACCGGCTTGTACAGCTGTTCCAGCAGGTCACGCTTGAGGGTTTCGAGATCCGGCGCCACATCGGCGCTGACGTTCTGTACCAATGGAATCTGTGGTGCCTGCCAGTTGATGGCGGCAATCGACTCAGCAAAGCGCTCGGCGGCCGGACGCATCAGCTCGCAGTGCGATGGCACGCTGACCGGCAATGGCATGGCGCGCTTGGCGCCACGCGCCTTGCAACCCTCGATGGCGCGCTCGACAGCGGCCTTGGCACCGGCGATCACCACCTGGCCCGGGGAGTTGAAGTTGACCGCGCTGACCACTTCACCTTGCGCGGCTTCGGCACAAGCGGCCAGCACATCGGCATCTTCCAGGCCGAGAATCGCCGCCATGCCACCCTGCCCCGCAGGAACGGCTTCCTGCATCAATTGACCGCGACGCTCTACCAGCTTCACGGCCTCGCCCAGAGTCAGACTGCCAGCGGCAACCAGTGCGCTGTATTCACCCAGGCTGTGGCCGGCGACGAATGCCGGGCGCGCACCGCCTTCCGCCAGCCACAGACGCCACAGGGCGATGGAGGCTGTCAGGATGGCCGGTTGGGTTTTATCGGTTTGATTGAGCAGCTCTTCGGGACCCTCTTGGGTCAAGGCCCAGAGATCGTAGCCCAGAGCATCGGAAGCTTCTTTGAAGGTTTCGAGGATCAATGGGTACTGCGCGCCCAACTCGGCCAACATGCCGAGGGACTGCGAGCCCTGTCCTGGAAAGACGAATGCGAGGGATGCAGACATGTAACAAGCCCCTAATGATCTTGTCGTCGGAGAATTGACGCCGCACCGTGGTGGACGCAAGAAACTGAGAGTTGGATGGCCAATTGAACTGAGCGGTCACATTTAAGCATTTCCGAGTGCAAACGCCTAAAGCAACAGATCTTCGAGCCGGCCGTGCAGGCGCTCCGGGAGGTTTTCCTGGATCTCGATCAATGCCCGTTGAATCGCACTCTGGAAGCCTTGAACCCCTGCCGAACCGTGGCTTTTCACGACTATTCCCTGCAAGCCGAGAAAGCTCGCACCATTATGCCGCGCCGGCGCCAGATCGGCCTGCAGGCGCCGCATCAGCGGCAACGCCAGGGCGCCGACCACACGGGAAACCGCGTTTTGCTTGAACAGCGATTCGATACGCGCAGCAATCATGGTCGCCAACCCCTCGCTGGACTTGAGCAGGATATTGCCGACAAAACCGTCGCATACCACCACATCCGCCTCGCCGCGATACAAGCCGTCACCCTCGACGAAACCGATGTAATTCAGCCCCCTGGCATTCTGCAACAGGCTCGCCGCCAGCTTGACCTGCTGATTGCCCTTGATGTCTTCGGTACCGATGTTGAGCAATGCCACTCGCGGACGAACGACCCCCAGCGTCTCGGCCGCCACCGACCCCATGACAGCGAACTGGAACAGGTGCTCGGCACTGCAATCGACATTGGCACCCAGATCCAGCAGCTGACAATAACCGCGCTGGGTCGGAATAGCCGCCACCATCGCCGGACGATCGATGCCCGGAAGGGTTTTCAGCACATAGCGCGACAACGCCATCAGCGCTCCGGTATTGCCGGCACTGACACAGGCCTGGACCTTGCCATCGCGCAGCAGCTCGAGCGCCACCCGCATGGAGGAATCCGGCTTGCCACGCAGAGCCTGGGAAGGCTTTTCATCCATGCCAATGACTTCTGCGGCGGGCACAACCGTCAGGCGCGCGCGATCCACAGCCGAATGACCGGAAATCAGTTCTTCTAGAAGGAAAGGTTGACCGACGAGGGCCAGGTGCAACGAGGGGGTGGCAGACAGGCAAGCAAGGCTGGCCTGAACAATGCTGCGGGGACCGAAGTCCCCGCCCATTGCGTCAATCGCGATGACTTGAGCGGACAAGGATTACTCGTCAGCGCCCTTGTCGATCACTTTACGACCACGGTATACGCCTTCTGGCGATACGTGGTGACGCAGGTGAACTTCACCAGTGGTCTTTTCTACGGACAGGGTGCTAGCCTCGAGAGCGTCGTGCGAACGACGCATGTCACGGGCAGAGCGGGATTTTTTGTTCTGCTGAACAGCCATAATTGATTAACTCCTAAACGTTTGGGTCACGCTTTAACTGCGCCAATACACTGAACGGGTTGGACCGCGTTACCTCGTCCTCGCTCGGTTCGGGCTCATCGAGACCCGCCGGCTGCTGGCATTCTTCCGGATGATGAGCAGGCACGATGGGCAAGGCGAGCAAAAGCTCCTCCTCGATCAAAGCCTGCAGATCCAAAGGATCTTCGCCCAGTTCCAGCACGTCATAACCTTTCGGCAACGACTGGGTATTCGCACCCTCCTTCACCACAGCATAACTGCACTCGCTATGGATCGGCAGGGTGACCAGCTCAAGACAACGCTGGCAAACCATTTTGACTTCGACGTCGATGGAGCTGTGGATAACTACAGCTTTACGTTCGTCACGCTCGAAAACGAATTTAGCCTGCACCGTACCGACATTGTCGGAAAGCGGGTCGCAGAGTCTCTCCAAATCAGCCAGCAGCAGTTCACCTTGGAGGGTGGTGCCACGGTCAGCCAATTTGCGCGGGTCAACGTGAGGTGGAATCGGGTCATTCAACATAGGCGCAGCATTATAGGGATGCCCCCGGCCATGTCAAAGGAAATTCAGCCCTGTCCGTCACTTGCAAGCCCCGCTAGAATTCGCGGCCAGCCTCAGGAGATGCGCATGCTGCCTTTATTACTTGCCTCAAGCTCGGCCTACCGCCGCGAATTGCTCACCCGCCTGCGCCTGCCATTCACCTGCTGCTCACCGGATATCGATGAAAGCCACCGTCCCGCGGAATCCGCCACCGAGCTGGTCAAGCGTCTCGCCGAAGAGAAAGCCCGAGCGCTGGCCGCCACTCACCCAGGACACCTGATCATTGGCTCGGACCAGGTCGCGGTGCTCGGCGAGCGCATTATCGGCAAGCCCCACACTTTCGAAAAGGCGCGCGAACAGTTGCTCGCTGCCAGCGGCGCCAGCGTGACCTTTCTTACCGGCCTGGCCCTGCTCAACAGCAAGAGCGGCCACTGCCAGGTCGACTGCGTACCCTTCACCGTGCACATGCGCGACTTGAACCCCGCCCGCATCGAGCGCTACCTTCACGCCGAACAGCCTTACGACTGCGCCGGCAGCTTCAAGGCCGAAGGCCTGGGCATCAGCTTGTTCCGCAGCACCGAGGGCAGCGACGCCAGCAGCCTGATCGGCCTGCCACTGATCCGCCTGGTAGACATGCTGCTCGCCGAAGGCGTGGAAATCCCCTGACCGACCACCCATAAAAAAGCCGACCACAAGGCCGGCTTTTTTTGAAAGCAGCGCATTCAGCGCAGCGTTGGCCCCTGAAACCCCATCCACATGGCCAGATGCTCGGCAACACTGGCACCCAGCTTTCTCGAGAAGCGATCGAAAGGCGACTCCTGAACGGTGAAGTCCACCAACTCCTTCTCGCCGACCACATCCCGGGCAACCGAGCTGGCACTGCCCAGACCATCGATCAAGCCCAACTGCAGCGCCTGCTCGCCGGACCAGACCAGACCGGAGAACAGCTCCGGATGCTCCTTGTCCTTGAGACGCTCGCCACGCCCCTGCTTGACGCTGGCGATGAACTGGCGATGAGTGGTATCCAGCACGCCCTGCCAGAACTGGGTTTCCTCGGGCTTCTGCGGCTGGAACGGGTCCAGGAACGACTTGTGCTCACCCGAGGTGTAGGTACGACGCTCCACCCCCAGCTTCTCCATGGTGCCGACGAAACCATAACCGGCTGCCGTGACACCGATGGAACCGACCAGGCTCGCCTTGTCGGCATAGATCTGATCGGCAGCACTGGCAATGTAGTAGGCGCCGGAAGCCCCCAGATCGGAAATCACCGCATAGACCTTGATATCCGGATGCAGGCCGCGCAGACGACGGATTTCGTCATAGACATAACCCGACTGCACCGGACTGCCGCCAGGGCTGTTGATACGCAGCACAATGCCCTTGACCTTCGAATCCTCGAAAGCGGCACGCAAGCCGGTCACGATGTTGTCGGCGCTCGCCGATTCCTTGTCCGCGATCACACCCGTCACCTCGATCAATGCCGTGTAACCGGCCCCGCGGGTGGCGGTTTTTTCCATATCCATCAACGGCGTAAACAGCGCCAGGGCCACAAGCAGATAAACAAAGGTCAGGAGCTTGAAGAAAATCCCCCAGCGCCGTGAGCGCCGCTGCTCCTGCACACCAGCCAGCAGGGTCTTTTCCAGCAGCTTCCAGCTCTTGTCGTCAGCACTGTCGGCAGCCGATTTGCTCGGCGCTTTCCATTCGTCGCTCATGCTTCTTTACCCCAAAAGGCTCAATTGCCCCGCTGGCTGAGCCAGGCATGCAATTGAGGAAAACTATCGATAGACAGGCGCGGCTCATAAGCCTGCAAGGCTGCCAGCGATTGCGCGCCATAACTGACCGCAACCGATGCCATGCCCGCGTTACGCGCCATCAGCAGGTCGAAGGAGGAATCCCCAACCATCAACGCTTGCTCGGGGCGCACCTCGCAATGCGCCAGGATCTGCTCGAGCATCAGCGGATGAGGCTTGCTCGCGGTTTCGTCGGCAGCGCGAGTGATGTCGAAATAATCTTCCCAGCCATGGGCCTTCAACACCCGATCCAGGCCGCGACGCGCTTTACCGGTCGCTACCGCCAGATGATATCCCTCGCGCCGGAAAGCTTCGAGAGACTGCACTACCCCGGCAAACAACGGAGAAGGCTCGGCCTCCAGAGCAATGTAGTGATCGGCATAGTGCTGGCGGAAATCCACCAGCTCGGCATCGCTGATGTGTGGATACAGCGTGCGGATCGCCTCCGGCAACCCCAGGCCGATGATGCCCTTGACCGCAAAATCGTCGCACCGGGCAAACCCCGAGCGATCGGAAGCCACATGCATCGCCTCGACTATCCGACCAATGGAGTCGGCGAGGGTGCCGTCCCAGTCAAAGATCAGCAGCTTGTAATCAGGGTGCACTCAGGCGCTCCACGGTCTTGGCCCACATTTCATCCACCGGTGCCTGCAATTTCAGCTCGCCGCCATCGGGCAGCGGCACGGTCAGCATGTAGGCATGCAGAAACAGGCGCTTACCGCCCAGGTCACGAATTTCCTTGGTGAAATCGTCGTCGCCGTACTTGCTGTCGCCAGCAATGCAATGCCCGGCATGCAGGGTATGCACACGGATCTGGTGAGTACGGCCGGTTACCGGTTTGGCTTCGACCATGGTGGCGAAGTCACCGAAGCGGCGCAGCACCTTGAACACGGTCAAGGCCTCCTTGCCCTCCTCGTTCACTTCGACCATACGCTCGCCGGAACGCAGGTTGCTCTTGAGCAATGGCGCACGGACCTGCTTGATCGAGGTCGCCCAGTTCCCACGCACCAGCGCCATGTAGCGCTTGTCGACACCATCGCCGCGCAAGGCTTCATGCAGATGGCGCAGCATGCTGCGCTTCTTGGCGATCATCAGCAGACCGGAAGTATCGCGGTCGAGGCGGTGAACCAGTTCCAGTTCCTTGGCGTCCGGGCGCAACTGACGAAAGGCTTCGATCACCCCGAAATTCAGACCGCTGCCGCCATGCACGGCGATGCCGGCGGGCTTGTTGATCACGATCAGGGCCTTGTCTTCATAGACAATCGAAGCCTCCAGGCGCTGCAACAGCCCCTGCGCCACCGGCACAGGTTCGTCGCGCTCAGGCACGCGCACCGGCGGCACGCGCACGATATCGCCGGCCTGCAGCTTGTATTCGGGCTTGATCCGGCCCTTGTTCACTCGCACTTCGCCTTTGCGCAAAATGCGGTAAATCAAGGTCTTGGGCACGCCTTTGAGCCGAGCGAGGAGGAAATTGTCGATTCGTTGGCCGGCATATTCCGGCGAGACCTCAAGCAGTTGAACGCCTGGGGTCGAGGGGGCAGTAGTCGTCATGGCGCAAATGATAACAATTTTTTATGGAATTGAAGCACTTAATGATTACTGCTATAGTCGCGAACGCCGCCAAAAGCGGCCTGGACAGCGGACCAACGGCCAACAGCCGGCCCTGACCAACGCAATTCACCAGGATGCGAGGCCGTCCTACGGGGCTTTCGCTACGAACGGTGGAGTTTTGCAGTTGTAACAAGCGCAGGTGACATGAGGCCTGAAGCACGCCGAAAAGCAGAGTTCCCACTCGCCTTTCGAGCAAATATTCACGGCCAGTTCACAAAGTGCAGTCAGCTACGAACGAACCCGAGCGAGCGCTTCGGAAACACCGCCTAAATTAGCCATGATGCGTGAGCTCCCCTTTCGGAGCTCACGGTAAATGCCAACCCGCTGCGGATTCTGCGCGCGGCAGCACCCGAATTATCAGGGATACGTGTAGGGTGGAGATGCACAACCGTCGGACTGTGTAGCATTAGGCTTTATCAAGACGCTTCATCTCGTCCACAGTCGCCGGTTGATTCCTCCTCCTGATTGAGCTTTTGCTTAAGAGGTGCCTTTTGTCACCCCAGCAAGCAGGACGCGTGAGTCGCGAGTTCGCCCCAACTGGCCGGATTTCGCTAGACACTGGAGCGGCCAACCGCTCCTGACGCACCTGACACCGACCGTGAGAAGTCGTGTGTGCCGAACGCCGTTTCCGGCAGCCCGGAAACCGACGGTACTACATGAAAAGAATGCTGATTAACGCAACTCAACCCGAAGAGTTGCGTGTTGCACTGGTAGATGGCCAACGCCTCTACGACCTGGACATCGAATCCGGTGCACGCGAGCAGAAGAAGGCCAACATCTATAAAGGCCGTATCACTCGCATCGAACCAAGCCTCGAGGCTGCCTTTGTCGATTTCGGCTCTGAGCGCCACGGCTTCCTGCCCCTCAAAGAAATCTCCCGCGAATACTTCAAGAAAGCCCCCGAAGGCCGCGTCAATATCAAGGACGTCCTGAGCGAAGGCCAGGAAGTCATCGTTCAGGTCGAAAAAGAAGAACGTGGCAACAAGGGCGCAGCCCTGACCACCTTCATCAGCCTGGCCGGTCGTTACCTGGTGCTGATGCCGAACAACCCGCGTGCCGGCGGCATCTCCCGTCGCATCGAAGGCGAAGAGCGCAATGAACTGCGCGAAGCCCTGAACGGCCTGGTAGCCCCTGCCGACATGGGTCTGATCGTGCGCACTGCCGGCCTGGGCCGCAGCAGCGAAGAAATGCAGTGGGACCTCGACTACCTGCTGCAACTCTGGACCGCCATCAAAGAAGCCTCGCTGGACCGCGCAGCGCCTTTCCTGATCTACCAGGAAAGCAACGTGATCATCCGCGCCATCCGCGACTACCTGCGCCAGGACATCGGCGAAGTGCTGATCGACAGCGTTGAAGCCCAGGACGAAGCCCTGACCTTCATCCGCCAGGTGATGCCGCAGTACGCCAGCAAGATCAAGCTGTACGAAGACAGCGTCCCGCTGTTCAACCGTTTCCAGATCGAAAGCCAGATCGAAACCGCCTTCCAGCGCGTCGTCGAACTGCCTTCCGGTGGCTCCATCGTCATCGATCCGACCGAAGCCCTGGTGTCCATCGACATCAACTCGGCCCGTGCCACCAAAGGCAGCGACATCGAGGAAACCGCCCTGCAGACCAACCTGGAAGCAGCGGAAGAAATCGCTCGCCAACTGCGCCTGCGTGACATCGGCGGCCTGATCGTCATCGACTTCATCGACATGACCCCGGCCAAGAACCAGCGCGCCGTGGAAGAGAAAGTCCGCGAATGCCTGGAAGCCGACCGCGCCCGCGTCCAGGTCGGTCGCATCTCGCGCTTCGGCCTGCTGGAAATGTCCCGTCAGCGCCTGCGCCCATCCCTCGGCGAAAGCAGCGGCATCGTCTGCCCACGCTGCAACGGCACCGGCATCATCCGCGACGTCGAATCGCTGTCGCTGGCGATCCTGCGCCTGATCGAAGAAGAAGCCCTGAAAGACCGCACCGCCGAAGTTCGCGCCCAAGTGCCGATTCCGGTCGCGGCCTTCCTGCTCAACGAAAAACGCAATTCGATCACCAAGATCGAACTGCGCACCCGTGCTCGTATCGTCATTCTGCCGAACGACCATCTCGAAACGCCGCACTTCGAAGTCCAGCGTCTGCGCGATGACAGCCCGGAAGCCAGCATCAACCAGTCCAGCTACGAAATCGCCGCTGCCGCTGCCGAAGCCGAAGAAGTCCAGCCAGCCGCCGCGACCCGCACCCTGGTTCGCCAGGAAGCCGCCGTCAAGACTGCTCCAGCCCGCGCCAACGCACCGGTTCCAACCGAAGTTGCCGCAGCTCCTGTTGCCGCCCCGGCCGCCGTTGCCGAGCCAAGCCTGTTCAAGGGCCTGGTGAAGTCCCTGGTCAGCCTGTTCGCCACCAAGGAAGAGCCAGCCGCTCCGGTCGTGGTTGAAAAACCGGCCACCGAGCGTCCTGCGCGCAATGAAGAACGCCGCAACGGTCGCCAGCAGAGCCGCAACCGTAACGGTCGCCGCGACGAAGAACGCAAGCCACGCGAAGAACGCGCCCCTCGTGAAGAGCGCGCACCGCGCGAAGCCCGCGAAGAGCGTCAGCCACGTGAAGTCCGCGAGGCTCGCGAGGAAGTCCAGGCCACCGCTCGCGAAGAGCGTGCGCCACGTCCGCCACGGGAAGAGCGTCAACCACGCCCACCACGCGAAGACCGCAAGCCACGTGGCGAGCGTGAAGAGCGTGTGCGCGAACTGCGCGAACCGCTGGACGCTGCTCCTGCCGCTACCGCTACCGCTGAAGAGCGTCCGGCTCGCCAGCCACGCGAAGAGCGTCAACCGCGTCCACCGCGTGAAGAGCGTCAACCACGCGCCGAACAGGCCGCTGCCGTCGCTGAAGAAGAGCTGCTGCCGAACGAAGAGCAACTGCAGGAAGACGGCCAGGAGAACGCCGAAGGCGATCGTCCACGCCGCCGCTCCCGTGGCCAGCGTCGTCGCAGCAACCGTCGTGAGCGCCAGCGTGACGCCAACGGCAATGTGATCGAAGGTTCGGAAGAGAACAGCGAAGAGCCAAGCAGCGCCGATCTGGCCGCAGGCCTGGCGGTAACCGCCGCCGTTGCCAGCACCGTGATCAGCGCCCCGGCCGAAGCCCAGGCTCACGAGCAGGCCGAACGTGCCACCGCTGCCGTCCAGGAAGCCGCACCGACCGTCGAAGCACCGGTCGTCGAGGCCACCACTGCGGTAGAGATTCCAGCAGCACCGGCTGTTGAAGTCGCCCAGGCCCGTGAAGAACAGCGTGAAGAACAGACCGCGCAACCTGCTGTTGTTGCAGAACAACCCGCAGTGGTTGCCGAGCCAGTGATCGAAGCGCCAGTCGCAGAAGCACCAGCGGCAGAGCCAGCCCAGGAAGCGCCTCGTACCTTCGAGCGTGCCGCCGAGGCGATCGTTGCCGAAGCGCCTGCGCCAGTCGCAGAAGTCGTGGCTGCTGAGCCTGTAGTTGCCGAGCCTGTGGTTGCCGCACCGGCAGCACCGGTTGAAGCACCTGCCGCCGAAGTGGCTGCGCCGGTTGTCGAGACCGCTCCGGTCAGCGCCCTGACCAGCACCGGTCGCGCACCAAACGACCCACGTGAAGTGCGTCGTCGCAAGCGCGAAGCCGAGCGTCTGCAGAAGGAAGCCGAACTGGCTGCCGCTGCCGCCGCTGAAGCTCCGGTAGAAGCCGTAGTGGCTGCCGAGCCTGCGCCGGTGGTTGCCGAGGTGGTCGAGGCTGCTCCTGCTGCCGAACCGGCCATCGAGCAACCTGCCCCTGCTGCCGACGAAGCCCCGCGCTCCGTCGAAGAAGTGGTAGAGCACAAGCCAAAGGCCCTGGAAGAAGAGCACGAGCCTAAACCTCTCGTCTGATTCCTAGCCCGATAAAAAGCCCCGCCTGGTCACCCAG